>JAJRDU010000112.1 GCA_028748685.1 Methylococcaceae bacterium | reverse complement strand
ATGTTCGCCGAGCACCGCAAGCAACACCAGGAGTTTGTCGAAAAAATGCAGCGTGTCCAGGCCGAGGCGCAAAGCGATGCCAGCGTGATTTCCAAGGATCTATTGGACTTTCTGGTCGACTGGGTGTGCCACCATATTTTGAAGACCGACAAGCTGATGGCCGTCAGCCTCAATAAGGGTATCGATGCCGCCAAAATCCAGTTCGATCAACACCAACAGGTCGATATTCTGCACAGCAATCTTTATTCGGCGTTGCGGGAAAGCGAAGATCGCTTCAAGGAACTGGCCGATAATCTGCAGGCGCTGATCTGGGTCACCAATGCCAAGAATACGCCGATATTCTGCAATCGTTTCTGGTTTAAGACCTTCGGCATCAAACAAGGCCACGTCGATCAGCATCAATGGATGGACGCCATTCATCCCGACGACCGGGAAAAGGTCTCCGCCACTTACCATAAAGCCGCCTCGGAACTGGCCAAATTCGAAATCCAGTATCGTTTACAGCCACGGGACAACAAAATCATTTGGATATTGGAGACGGCGGTACCGCGCATCCGTCAAAACGGCATATTTGCCGGATTGATGGGTTGCGGAATGGACATCACCACCCAAAAACAAGCGGAAGCGGCGCTGGCACGGATCAATGTGCAACTGGAAGAACAGGTAAAACAACGCACCCAGGCACTGACCGCCGCCAATAGAATCCTGGAAATCGAAAAAAATCAGCAAACCTTGCTCAACCAGCAACTCCAGGAAGCCCAGGCCCATCTTATACAGTCGGAAAAAATGGCATCGATCGGGCAACTGGCCGCCGGCGTCGCTCACGAGATCAATAATCCGCTCGGTTACATCTATTCCAACCTGAATAGTCTGCAGCAATACATTCAGCAGTTGACCCAAGTCGCGGAACAGGCCGAGCGTCTGGCAAGGCAATTACCAGCGGACAACACCGAGGTCGAAGGTTTTTACCAACTCAAGAAAAGTATCGATCTGGAATTTCTAAAAACCGATGCCGCCGACCTGGTGACGGAATCGCTGGAAGGCGCCACGCGCGCAAAAAAAATTGTCCAGGATTTACGCGACTTTTCCCATATCGATAAGCAGGAACGCGCCATGTTCGATCTGGAAGCCGGCCTGGACGCGACACTGAACATCGTCAACAACGAACTCAAGTACAAGGCCGAGATCGTCAAACAATACGCGGGCCTTCGACCGTTCGAATGCGTCGGCGCCCAGCTCAATCAGGTGTTCATGAACCTGCTGGTCAATGCCGCTCAGGCCATCGACGACTTCGGTAAAATCACGATACGCACCGGCTATCAGGATGCCGATTGGCTATGGGTCGAAATTGAGGATACGGGTAAAGGCATGAACGAAGAAACCAGGGCTAGAATATTCGATCCGTTTTTCACCACCAAACCGATAGGCAAAGGCACGGGGCTGGGTCTGTCGCTATCCTATAAGATTATCAAGGACCATCAAGGCCACATCGAGGTAGTTTCTCGGCCTGGCCACGGCACCACGTTCCGTATCCTTTTACCCGTCAATGCCGTCGCCGATTAGTGTGCCATGATGATGAACGACCAAGCCACCGACTCAAACAAACCGGCCAATCTGTTGTTCGTCGACGACGAACCCAATGTCTTGAAAGCATTGAAGCGGCTGTTTCGCGGCGCCGACTACAACGTGCACCTGGCCGAGAACGGCCCGTCCGGTCTGGAAATACTCGGCCAACAGAGCATCGATCTGATTATTTCCGACATGCGCATGCCGCAGATGGATGGCGCGGAATTTCTGACCAAGGCCGCCGAACGTTGGCCGGATACGGTGAGGATACTATTGACCGGTTATGCCGATCTCGAATCGACCATAGCCGCAGTCAACAACGGCAAGATTTACAGCTATTGCAGCAAGCCCTGGGAAGACAACGAGCTGAAAATTCTGGTCAACAATGCGCTGGAACAAAAACGGCTGCGCGAGGAACGGCAGCAACTATTCGAGATCATAGATCGCCAAAACCAGGAACTCCGGGAGCTGAATGCCAGCCTGGAGGAAAAAGTCGAAAAGCGCACCGAGCAACTCAGAAAATCCCTGCTGGTCATCGAACAGGCTAACGATGCCCTGAAAAAGCAATACGCCGATTCGGTAAAGGTGTTTGCCAAGATCATCGAAATGCGCCCCGGCATCAAAAGCGGTCATGCCAAATATATAGCCGAATACGCCCGGGAAGTCGCATTGCGGATGAACATGTCCGCCGCAGAGATCAAGGATGTCGTCTTCGCCGGTTTATTGCTGCAAATCGGTAAAATCGGTCTACCGGACACGCTGCTGACCCAACCCTTGTTGGCCATGAACATCCAGCAAAAAAAACGCTACCTGAACCATGCCCAGGAAGGCCAAAACTTGCTGAAAGGTATCGAACCACTCCAAAACGCCGCGTTGCTGATCCTTCATCAATATGAATATTTTGACGGTTCCGGCGATCCAGAGGGTTTGGTCGGCAAGGTGATTCCACTGGGGGCGCGGATTCTGGCGGTGATCCGTGACTACATCACCTATCTCGACGGCTCAATTACCGGCACGGCGATGACAACCGATCAGGTAAAAAGCCGTTTGTTATCGAAAAAAACCAGTCATTACGATCCGGAGGTGGTGGATATTTTCCTGGCATTGCTGGCCGAATCGGAAAGCCATGATGAACGGCCGGTGATCGAAATATCCTGGACGCAATTGCAAGCGGGTATGGAAGTCGCCGAAGTGATCTGCAATGAGGTGCTTTATCTTAAAGACCAGATTCTGTCCGAAAAGAACGTCGAAGACATTTTAAACCTGAGAAAACACACCAAGAATTTGCTTATTCGGGTGCGTTTGGGACACGAGGATGCCAACCAGTAAGTGGCGGAATTTATTCCAGATCCTTTTCGTCCAGAATGATGGCGCCGTCAGCTCCCCAATTGACCTTGGTAATCCCTGGCTCTTCCGCTTCCAGCGCCTTGAGTATCGCTTCTTGTTCGTCCAGCAATATTTGCTGGGCACGAACCTTGTCGGCCAACATCTTGTTTTCGGTCAGAATGCGCTTATGTTCCAGGCCATTTTTGACCACGCTCACGATTTCAAGGTCGCTCCACGGCTTGTTGATAAAACGAAATACTTCGGCTTCGTTAATCGCATGCTGCGCACCTTCAAGATCGGCAAAACCGGTCAGCACCACGCGTATGGCATCCGGCTGCAGGCGTTTGAACAGAATTAAAAAGTCGATACCATCTAGCCCCGGCATCCGGTAATCGGAAATCACCAGATCAAAGTCATGATCCTCGGCCAACAATAACGCTTCTTGTCCGCTGCCGGCTGTGATTAAATGATACTGTTTAAGCAAACGCGACAGGGCCTTTAACACATTGGGCTCGTCATCGACCAATAGGATTTTAATGTCTTGTTCGTTCATGTTTTGCACGGTCTTTAAGCGGGGAAGGAACAACCAAAATTTTGCACGAAAGCTAGGTTTGCAAGTTTACAGCATAACGCCGGCAATAGAAGCTATCATCTAGGAAATAAGATCAGCCCCCAAATACGGCACGTCCTACACGGACTGTTTTTCCCAGGCGACCGGCTGATGGGGCTTCCGATTATCGTCGAAACTTGCGTCTCCCGACGCCTTTAACCGCAAACGCCAACAACCGTCAAATTTGCCAAAATTTTGTCCGATACGTTAATTCAGGGTTTGAACAGTACGTGGAATCATCCTATTTTCCAGAAGACATAAAAGCTCACCATCATGGCACTATACGACGAAGAAAATAACAAATTAAGCATTAAATTGGTCTATTACGGCCCTGCCCAGAGCGGTAAAACCACCAATCTGATGCGCCTTCACGACATATTGCGCACCGATTTAAAAGGGGAAATCATGCTGATGGAAACCGCCAATGACCGCACCTTGTTTTTCGACTTATTGCCGCTGGGTTTTAAGGCGCCATCGGGACTACTGATCAAGTTCAAACTGTATACCGTTCCCGGCCAGGTGGTACACGACAGCACCCGTAAAGCCGTGCTTTCCCGCGCCGACGGGGTAGTGTTCGTCGCCGATTCGCAACGCACCCAAAGCGTTAATAATGGCGAATCTTTTGCCAATCTTGAAGACAATGCCGCCAGGGTCGGTATCGATTTCGATCGCCTGCCATTAGTGGTGCAATTCAATAAGCGCGACCTGGCCAATATTCTGAGTGAAGACGAGGTCATGGAGCGTTGGCGCGCCGCGCCGTGGCCTATTACCTTCAGTTCGGCGCTAGAAGGCCAAGGCGTCGTGGAAACGTTCAATGCTCTGCTACCCCAAGTCTACGACAGGCTGGATGGTGAATTTGGGTTTCAACAAACACACGGTTTGTCGCGCGACGACTTCGTCCGGCAATCGACGGGGCAAACCGCCGTGGATGGAATAGCCTAATAGCGCCAACCGCCATGCCAAATAACTTCGATCGCGAATTGACACTAAAAGACCTGTTGCTCGGAATCGATAGCCACCGCCTGCTAACGGACTTGCAAGGTCTACTCGATGCCCCTGTAGCCATCCTCGATAGCCAAGGCATCTGCCTGGTCGGCGAGCCCCTGGCAAGTGAATCCACAGCAAGCCTAGCCTTAGTCGTCGAATTGGAATCGATAGGAAAAATAACGGCCGACGCGCCCGTTCCACGCTTGCAAGCCGCCACGGATTTGGTCACGCTGTTGCTGCGAATCAACGCTCGCTACCTGATGGCTTCCGACCTGCATATGCAAACCCAACAGGCGGACTTTGACGAACTCCAGCGCCGCCATATCGCGCTGGAAAAATCGGAGCAACGTTACAAAGCACTGGCGGAAACGCTGGAGCAACGAGTCAAGCAGCAGGTCAAGACCATCGAAAGCGCTCAAATCAAACTATACGAAAGCGAAAAGCTGGCATCCGTTGGACGGTTGGCGGCCGGGGTAGCCCACGAAATCAACAATCCCATCGGCTTCATCCGCAGCAATCTGTCCACGGCTTCATCCTATCTGGAGTCGCTTAACAAAATCGACGCACTGGTCGAATCCGGAGCAAGCGCCGCTGAACTGCGGACGGTCTGGCATGCAGAAGACATGGCCTTTCTGCAAAAGGATTTACGGGATATTCTCGATGAAAGTATCAATGGCACCGACCGGATTGCCGCCATTGTCAGGGACTTAAAAGGTTTTTCCAGAATCAACGAGGAGGTGGATGAAAATGCGGATATCAACCAAATCATCCGCCAGGTGTGCAATGTCGCCGCCGCCGAGATCCGAGGCAAAGCCGAAGTGTTATTGGATTTAGGTGAAATTCCGTTGCTTCATTGCCACCCCGGCGAATTGGGACAAGTGTTTTTAAGCTTGCTGATGAATGGAGTCGATGCGATGAGCTCCGTCGGAAAAATTCAATTTCGTACCCGGCTCAAGGAAGATCGCATCCATATTGATGTAAGAGATAACGGCTGCGGGATGCCGGAATCGGTATTAACACATATTTACGATCCGTTTTTTACCACCAAGGAAGTGGGTAAAGGCATGGGGCTGGGACTGACCGTATGCCTGAATATCATAAAAGCCCACGACGGCGGCATGGAGATCAAAAGCAAGCCCAATCAAGGCACATTGGTCAGCATCATCCTTCCCGTAAAGGCCGTGCCATCATGTTAAGCCGCGTCGGAACCAGGCGATTGCAACGATTTCAGTCTATCCATGTCCCGCTATAGCTCGCTTTTTACCGGTGGCAATGCCGAACAAGACCCTACGCTAAAAACGGCTTACCGTATTTTATTCGTGGACGACGAACCTAATGTATTAAGCGCATTACGGCGTATTTTCCGACGCGAAAATTATCAAATCGATACGGCGATGTCCGGCGCGGAAGCCTTGCAATTGCTGAAAGAAAACGAATACCAACTGGTCATTTCCGATCACAAGATGCCGCAAATGAACGGCGCGGAGTTCCTGAGGCGGGTTAAAGCGCTGCATCCCGCGACTATCCGCATCATGCTCACCGGAGAAGCCGATACCGGCGCGGTACTCGGCGCGATCAACGATGGCGCCGTCTATAAATTCATCCTCAAGCCCTGGAACGACGACGACTTGCGTATCACGGTGGGTTTGGCGCTGGAGCAATATGACCTGATCGCAAAAAACAAAAAGCTGGCAGCCGACAACACCAATAAATCCAAGGAAATCAAAAATCTAA
>JAJRDU010000111.1 GCA_028748685.1 Methylococcaceae bacterium | reverse complement strand
TTGCTGAAACCGGCAACCAGGCCGGTCCAGATCGACAGCGTCAAGGCCCACAGCAGCAAGGACCCCTCATGTGCGCCCCAAACGCCGGAGATCAAATACAAGAACGGCAACGCGGTATTGGAGTTCTGCGCGACATAGGCCACTGAAAAATCGTGGATGACAAAACTATAGGTCAAGCAAGCATAAGCCAGCCCCATGAACAGCAATTGCCCATAAGCCGCGGACTTTGCGACATATACCCAGCCGGCAATGCCTCTGGATGCGCCTATGATAGGCAAGAAACCCTGCACGCACGCCATGCATAGCGCCAGAATCAGCGCGAAATGTCCTATTTCCGGGATCATTTTTGCTCCGCCGATTTTTTCAGACTGTCCGCCACTTCCGGCGGCATGTAGTTTTCGTCGTGTTTGGCCAGCACTTCCTCGGCGACGAACACGCCGCGTTCATCCAGCTTGCCCTTGGCGACGATGCCCTGCCCTTCCCTGAACAGGTCCGGCAGGATGCCGCTGTATTCCACCGGCACTTCCTTATTGAAATCGCTGAGCTTGAATTTCACCAGCAAACCGGCGTCCGGACGTTCGACGCTGCCTTTTATCACCATGCCACCCAGTCGAAACAGCGAATTTTTTGGCGCCTTGCCGGTCGCCACATCGGTGGTCGAGAAAAAATACATTAGATTTTCGTTGAAGGCCTGCAGCGCGAAGGTCGCGGCTAGCCCCAAACCGACCAGCATCAAGCCGATCAATATCAAGCGTTGTTTACGGGCTGGTTTCATCTTTTCTCGCGCTTTTGTCTGAGGGAAATCTGCCTAAGCAACTGTTTGCGTTGCAGAACCGGCAGGATGACATTGGCGATCAATACCACCGCAGTAAGGGCGTAAGACGGCCAGACATAGACGGCGTAACCGCCCATATACAGAAAACTTTCCAAGCTCATGCTTGTTTCTCCAGCAAGGTTTTCACCCATTGCGACGAGGCTTCCCGCTTCAATAATTCCAGCTTGGCCGCCTGCAATGCCGCGATCAGATAATAAAATTTAAACGCCACCGCCATCAGCAACAAGGGCACCAGCATTTCGACATGAATGGAGGGCTTGCCCATCTTGCTGACGGTCGGCCCCTGATGCAGGGTATTCCACCATTGCACCGAATAATGGATGATGGGGATATTAACCACGCCCACCAAGGCCAGGATCGATACCGCGCGAGCCGCGGCACGCTTGTCTTCGATCGCTCCGTACAGACTGATCACGCCCAAGTATAGAAACAGCAAAATCAGCTCGGAAGTCAAACGCGCATCCCACACCCACCAGGTGCCCCACATCGGCTTGCCCCACAAGGAACCCGTCACCAAGGCGATGAAGGTGAAACCGGCGCCGATCGGCGCACTGGCGACCAGCATTACTTCCGCCATTTTCATGTGCCAGACCAGCGCGATCGCGCCCATGATGGCCATCAGTACGTAAATGAATAGCGACATCCAGGCGGCCGGGACATGGATATAGATGATGCGGTAACTGTCGCCTTGCTGATAATCGGTGGGTGCCAGATACAGGCCGCCGTAAAGACCAGCGGCCAACAGCAATATAAAAATCGCCGTCAGCCAGGGAATGAAGCGATCGGCCAAGGCATAAAAATGCGGCGATGACGCGGTGCGATGAAAAAATCGACTAACAGCAGCAGGAATCACGGACATATTTAATTAACACTCATCTTCAGGGCGGCCGATGTCGGAAGCGGGACTAAAACCAGCGCCGCAAGTAACATGGCCAATAAAATATTCAATTGGGCACCAACCGGTAAACCGCTAGCCGCCCGGTCGACGGCATTGCTGGCAAAGATCAGCACCGGGACATACAAAGGCAACACTAACAGCGACAAGATCATGCCGCCGCGCCGTAAACCGACGGTCAGCGCCACGCCGATGGCGCCAATCAGGCTCAACAACGGAGTAGCTAAGATCAGCGTCAGCCATAAAGTTCCCATCGCTTGTTCAGGCAAGCCTAAAAAAAGCGCCAACAAGGGCGCCACCAACAGCAAAGGCAGGCCGGTCACCAGCCAATGGGCGATGATTTTACCCAATACCAAAACCGATAAAGAATGCGGACTCAACAGCATTTGTTCCAGGGAGCCATCCTCGAAATCGGAGCGAAACAGGCTATCCAGCGACAATAAAGCCGCCAGCAAGGCCGATACCCAGATCACGCCCGGCGCCATGGTTTGCAGCAACTGGGGTTGAGCGCCAACGGCCAGAGGAAAGAGGGTTACGATTAGCACGAAAAAGAACAAGGGATTGGCCATTTCAGCCCTGCGCCGAAACGCCAGCAATAGATCGCGCCGGATGATGGCAAAAAAAGCAGCGGTTAAGGTCATGAATCCAAAGAGTCTAAATGAATACGCTGCAAGCTCATGTGCGGGATTGTCAGGTCGTGGTGAGAAGTTAGGATGACCATGCCGCCCTGCTCTACATGGGCGACCATCAAGGTTTCAATCAATTCTATGCCTTGTCTATCCAGCGAGGTAAAGGGTTCGTCGAGTATCCACAGGATGTTATGCGTAATCAGCAAACGCGCCAGCGACAAGCGGCGTTTCTGTCCGGCCGACAAAGTCTGCACCGAGTTGTCGTCGTAACCCGCCAACTGTACTTTCTCCAAGGCTTGTTGGATGGAATAGTGACCGGGCATGTTCAAGGCCAGCGCAAAACGGAGATTTTCCAGTACGGTGAGTTCTTTCTTGGTGCCATCGGCGTGGCCGACATAGGCCATGTCGGCGTAATAACTGCTTTCGTCGATTTGATCGCCGCACCAACTGATGTCTCCGGCGTCGGCGTCCCTAAACCCGCACAATACTCGTAGCAGAGTGGTTTTACCGCTGCCGTTGCTGCCTTCCAACAGCAGGACTTGTCCCGGCATCAAGGTAAAATTCAAACCGGAAAACAACAAACGCTCATCGCGGCTGCAGGACAATTCTTTAACGACTAGCGCGGTTTGTTGGCTATTCTCCATGACTCCAGGTTGATCCTATTCTACAAGGGGCGCTATCTTACCAAGAAATCCCTAATTGGTTGCAAACGGCAGCAGAGAAAAAATTTTTATTTATGCGATAATCGCGCCCCTTGAAATATTGGCCGACACCGGAGATTTTGCATGACCGCATTGATAGGCATCATCATGGGTTCCACATCCGACTGGGAAACCATGCAACATGCCGCGCAAACCCTTGAACATCTCGAGATTCCTCACGAAGTTGAGGTGGTATCGGCGCATCGTACGCCGGACAAGTTGTTCCAGTATGCGGAAACCGCTGAAGGCAAGGGTTTGGAAGTCATCATCGCCGGTGCTGGCGGCGCGGCCCACCTGCCGGGCATGACAGCGGCCAAGACCGCCCTGCCCGTTCTCGGTGTGCCGGTGCAATCCAAGGCCCTGAACGGCATGGACTCCTTGTTATCCATCGTACAAATGCCGGCCGGTATCCCGGTCGGCACGCTGGCGATTGGCAAGGCCGGCGCGATCAATGCCGCATTGCTGGCCGCTGCGATCATTGCTAATAAGCACCCGCAGTACCGCCCTGCCCTGGACGCTTACCGACAACAACAGACCGACAATGTCATTACCAACTCAGATCCACGCCAGGTGCAACCATGAAAATAGGAATTCTGGGTGGCGGCCAGCTCGCCAGAATGATTGCCCTCGCCGGCTATCCGCTAGGCTTGAAATTCGTCGTGCTCGACCCTGATCCTAATGCCGGTGCGGCGGGCTTGAGCGAACATCTTCATGGTGCCTACGACGATCCGGCCTTGCTGGCCGAATTGGCAGAGAAAGCCGACGTAGTGACTTACGAGTTCGAAAATGTGCCTGCCCATGTTGCGGAATTTCTTTCGACCCATACCAAAGTTTATCCTCCCGCCAATGCCTTGGCCGTAGCCCAAGATCGCTTGCTGGAGAAAAACTTTTTTAAAGACTTGGGAATAGGTACCGCACCGTTTGCGGCAGTCGATAATTTGCGGGATTTGCAACAGGCGATGATGCAAATCGGCTACCCGGCGATTTTAAAGAGCCGGCGCTTAGGCTACGACGGCAAGGGCCAAGTAGTCTTAAATTCAGCCGATGAACTGGATGAAGCCTGGCAAGCCATGCAGGGGGCAGCGGCTATTGTCGAAGGTTTCGTGCCGTTTCGGCGCGAGGTGTCCATCATCGCCGCCCGCCGGCCGTCCGGTGACATTGTTTTTTATCCGATCTCCGAGAATAGCCACAGCGGCGGTATTTTGCGGATTGCAGAATGCCGTAGCGACGACGCGGAACAATCGATGGCCGAGGATTATGTCAAGCGCTTGCTGGAAAAACTCGATTATGTCGGTGTAATCGCGCTGGAGTTATTCGATGTGGATGGTCAGTTGCTAGCCAATGAATTTGCACCGCGCGTCCACAACTCAGGGCATTGGACCATAGAAGGCGCCGAGACCAGCCAATTTGAAAATCACTTGCGGGCGATACTCGATTTGCCTTTGGGCTCGACAAAGGCGCGTGGCTTTACCGGCATGGTCAATTTCATCGGCGGTCTGGCGGCGGACGAGCAGGTTTTGAGCATTGGTAACAGCCACTTGCATCTTTACGACAAAGCGCCGCGTAAGGGAAGAAAGGTCGCTCATGCCACGGCCAGAGCCGACACCGAAGCCGATTACAGGGAAGCCTTGCTGGGTCTCGCCAATTTGGCATCGGCCGTCGACGACTCCTGAAGTCGTTCATTCGAGGGTAGAGTTTGCCTGCCATAAAAAAGGAAGACAATTTCGTATTCGACACGACGGATACAGTTGGGTATGGAAGTCAACTTGCGCTCGCATGGATAAATTTTGATAACGAATAACAGTTCGAAATGAAAGACGTATTTTTATCCCACGCGAGTCAAGACAAACAAGCCTTTGTGATGCCGCTCGCCCGGCGATTGGATGAGGCTGGTATTTCGTATTGGCTCGATGAAGCCGAGATTAGATGGGGCGACAAAATAAGCGCAAGTATTGGCGCAGGCCTTTCTAACTCGAAATTTGTCATCGTGTTCATAACACCTTCTTTTCTGGGGCGTAACTGGACTGAAACCGAATTATCCGCGGCTTTGTCACGAGAAAATGATGAAGGCAGAACGGTCGTGTTACCCATAGTCACCGATAATCCGCAGACCCTACTATCGCGATACCCTCTTCTGCGGGATAAAAAGTACCTTGAATGGACTGAGAATCCCGATGTCATTGTCACGGAGTTACAAAATCTGATATTCAAATCGCGGATGGGTTCGTTGGATAAACCCTATCTCAATGACGACCTTACTGGTGTGTTCAATAGAAGATGTATTTGCGATCTTTTGTCAACGCGAATAGATGACGTGAAAAATCGCAAGGCTATGCTGGCATTGCTTTTTGTCGATCTTGATAGATTTAAGATACTAAACGATACATTGGGGCACCAATTTGGCGACAACGTATTGGTGGAAGTAGCGAAACGGCTAATCACATCGATCGATGATGCTGCGTCCGTGGGAAGACTTGGCGGTGACGAATTCCTAATCATACTTGAAATATCCAGCCGGGAGCAGGTGCAGGCCCTCGCTGAACGCTTACTTCAATCCATTTCAGCGCCGATGACGGTTTCCGGGCAACAGTGTCAAATCACCGCTACTATAGGCATCAGCATTTTTCCAAAAGACGGACAAGACATGCATGAACTTTTGCGAACCGCGGATATTTCAGTGTATCGCGGTAAACATAAAGAGTGTAACACATTTATTATTTACGACGCCACACTTGATCTAAGAGGCGAACTGTGAGGCTGACTGAAGGATAAGTGACAAAGGTGAGTCCGTCAAACTACCCGACTCACCTAAGCTAATGATTTTGATGCTGCTCTACCTGGTTTCGGGCCAGGTAGAGCAAAAGGGTCAATCTACAATTTTGTATTTTTCACGGGATGCATCGACCATATCCCGCAATTCTTTTCCTGGCTTAAAATGAGGTACGTGTTTTTCGGTTAAGGAAACCGATTCACCCGTTTTGGGATTCCTGCCCAGGCGAGCAGAACGATGGTGTAGTGAAAAACTGCCAAAGCCCCTGATTTCAATCCTTTCGCCACTGGCCAACGTGTCGCTCAAGTGATCGACAACACATCTGACAGCCAATTCAACATCTTTAAGCGCAAGATGCGGCTGTTTTCTTGCCAATACCTCTATCAATTCTGATTTTGTCACATCCAACCCTGAATAATCAAAAAAGGGTGACATGAGCGAAACTCATATCACCCTCGGAGACGGTTTTATTTGTCCATTTGTTTAAAGATATCGCCCAGCGTCGCTGTACCGGCACTTTGCTGCGAGTAATCTTTAATCGCATTTGACTCTTCTTCGACGTCTTTGGCTTTGATAGACAAAGAAATAGACTTGGTTTTCTTGTCGACGCCAATGAATTTAGCTTCGACTTCGTCGCCTTCTTTCAACAGGGTGCGAGCATCTTCGACGCGGTCGCGTTGAATCTCGGAAGCACGCAAGTAGCCTTCAACGTTGTCGGCCAAGGTAATAACCGCACCTTTGGCATCGACTTCCTTGATGGTACCTTTAACCATGCTGCCTTTTTCATGCAGAGCGATGAAATTTTGGAAAGGATCTTGTTCCAGTTGCTTGATGCCCAACGAAATACGTTCGCGCTCTGAATCCACGGCCAAGATGACGGTTTCGACTTCGTCGCCTTTTTTGTAGTTGCGGATCGCTTCTTCGTCGTTTTCGTTCCAAGAAATGTCGGACATGTGAACCAGACCGTCGATGCCGCCATCCAGGCCGATGAAAATACCGAAATCGGTGATCGATTTGATCTTGCCGCTAATTTTGTCGCCTTTGTTGTGCGTCGCGGCAAATTCATCCCATGGGTTGGAACGGCATTGTTTCATGCCCAGAGAAATACGACGGCGTTCTTCGTCGATTTCCAGAACCATGACTTCCACTTCATCGCCCAATTGTACGACTTTAGACGGGTTGACGTTTTTGTTGGTCCAATCCATTTCGGAAACGTGAACCAAGCCTTCAACGCCTTCTTCGATTTCCACGAAACAACCGTAATCGGTGAGGTTGTTGACCTTACCGAATACGCGGCTACCGGCTGGGTAGCGGCGGGCGATGTTTTGCCATGGATCTTCATCCAATTGTTTCATGCCCAGCGATACGCGAGTTTTGTCTTTGTCGAATTTCAGGACTTTGACTTTGACTTCTTGGCCGATTTCCACGCACTCGGAAGGATGACGTACGCGGCGCCATGCCATGTCGGTGATGTGCAACAGACCGTCTACGCCGCCCAGGTCGATGAACGCGCCGTAATCGGTGAGGTTTTTAACGATACCGGTAACGATAGCGCCGTCTTGCAGGGTTTTAACCAACTCTTCGCGTTCCGCACTGTATTC
>JAJRDU010000110.1 GCA_028748685.1 Methylococcaceae bacterium | reverse complement strand
CTACCAATTGCACCTGCCGCCCAATATCCCGGTCGCAAACTTCTGGTCGGTGATTTTGTACGACAACCAGACCCGCTCCATGCTGCAGACCGACCAGCATTGGCCGGCGGTCAGCAGTCAGACCCAAGGGCTCCAGGTCAACCCGGACAGCTCGGTCGACATCTATTTCGGCCCCAAGCCGCCATCGGGCAAGGAAAGCAACTGGGTGCAGACCATCCCCGGCAAGGGTTGGAATACGCTGCTGCGCCTGTATGGCCCGCTCCAACCCTGGTTCGACAAAACTTGGCGGCCGGGCGAGATTGAGGCGGTTAAATAACACACCCAATGGCGCACTGGAGATTTTCGAAATCGGTACGTCATGTAATAAACATTGAGGAAATGCAATGATGAAGACCGAAAGCCTTTCAATAAATATCAAAAATAACATTAGGCTCAATAGAACGTCCTTGAGTCTCGTTGGCTCGGTGTTGCTGATGGGCTTAGGCTCGAACGCCAATGCCATAGGTCCCGTGGCAGTCCCGGAAACCTGGGGCGGGGACTTGGCTTCACGCGAAAGGCTGACCGGCGATTGGGGAGGCGTCAGGGAAGATATGGCCAAAAAAGGCGTGGTATTGGATGCCAACATGCTGTTATTGCCGGGCGGCGTCGCCACTGGTGGCCGGGAGACCGGAGCCGACTTTTGGGGCAGCGTCGATTATTCCTTGAATCTGGATACCGGAAAAATGGGTCTGTGGCCAGGCGGCTTCTTCAAATTCGAAGGCATTTCCAGTTTTGGCAATACCTTGTATAACGAGGCCGGTGCGATGATACCCACCAATATGTCTTCGCTGCATCCTGCCTTTAACCAGCCCAGCAGTGGTTTGATGGAGGCATCCTACACCCAGTTCTTGAGCGAACACGCTGGGGTGATGATGGGGAAATTGAACCTGCTGGATTTCACGCCCAATGAGTTCTATGGCGATTACAACACCCAATTCCTGAATGCCGCGCTGAACCTGCCCTTGGCCTTTGCGATGGTGCCTATCTCCGCCTATGGCGGCGGCGTGATTGGGCTGCCCACCAAGGACATCACGCTGATGGCCTTGGCGCTGGACGCCAGCGGCACGCCAATGGAAAACGACGTCGGCAAAGCCTTTAAAGACGGCGTGACCCTGATGAGTGGGGCGAACATCAAAATCAAACCGTTTGGCCTGGTGGGGCATCAGTCGATCAGCGGCGTATGGAGCGACAAGTCCCGTTTCTCGCTTACCCAAGACCCCGACAATCTGGCGCGCGCCTTGCTGAATGAGCGTTTTCCCTTCTTGGGTAATCCCGGCCCGATCCTGGAGCGGATTCTTCGTGAGCGTTTTCCAAATCTGCTGATTCCTGTCCAACCATTCAACCGCAAGGAAAATACCTGGTCCGTGGTCTACAGCTTCGATCAATACTTCTGGCAACCCGACGGCGATTCGAAACGCGGTATCGGTGTTTTCTTTAATTTTGGCGCCAGCGACGGCAACCCCAATCCGATTCAGTACACCTATATGGTGGGAATAGGCGGTAAGGGCGTGTTTTCCGGGCGGCCGAAAGATA
The DNA here is from genome assembly GCA_028748685.1 of Methylococcaceae bacterium. GTDB lineage: Bacteria > Pseudomonadota > Gammaproteobacteria > Methylococcales > Methylomonadaceae > Methylomonas. The sequence goes on along the minus strand of JAJRDU010000110.1, from coordinate 2,778 downwards.
GCTTCGGCATAGGCTGGGCGCGCACCCAGTTTAGCGACCAATTCGTCCCCTTACTGCGGGAAAGATTGGGACTTGGCCTGGATCATGAAGATGCCGTCGAACTGTATTACGCGGCGGCGGTTGCGCCTTGGCTGGATGTGAGCCCGCATCTTCAAATCATCGATTCCGCCCTCAATAAAACCCTTGACGCAAATCACCAGTTGCGGGATATGGGGACGGTCGTCGAGGCGAATTTGCGGGTGAATATTAAATTTTGAATCAGTTTTCGAGAAGGGTTGCCCCCAAGCTTGTTTCGATGCTGCAGAAAGCAGTTGTTGAGGCGAAACGATATTAAACCGCTAACACCGGGTATTCCGAGTTTTCGCAACCGCTGTGAACTTAGAAGGAAAAACAATGAAACATGCAGTGCCAATCAACATCAGTTTGCTGGTACTCGGCGCTGCCATGATCATGCGGACGGCGCTGGCCGATGAAGGGGCTTCGGATAATAATCAGGCAAATGCCGCCGAACTGGCCAAGAAGCTACAGAACCCGATCGCCAATCTGATCAGCGTCCCCGTGCAAAACAATTGGGATTTCGGCATCGGCCCAGCCGATGCCATGCGCTTTACCGCCAATGTTCAGCCGGTCATCCCGTTTTCCATCAGCGACAACTGGAATCTGATCACCCGAACCATCATGCCGATTATCCATGCCGAATCGCCCTTGGCCGGCGGTTCGAGCAGCAGCGGCTTAGGCGACATCGTGCAAAGCTTCTTTTTGTCGCCCAAGGAAGCGGTCGGCGGTTGGATAGTGGGTGGTGGGCCGGTATTTCTGTATCCCACCGCGTCCGAAAATACACTTGGCGGACAAAAGTGGGGGGCAGGGCCAACGGCGGTCGCATTGCGGCAACAAAACGGCTGGACCTACGGCATGCTGGCCAACCATCTGTGGGATTTTGCCGGTAACGCCAGTCGAGCGGACATCAATGCCACCTTTATGCAGCCCTTTGTTTCTTATACGACCAAAACCTACACCACAGTCGGCGTGAACACCGAATCGACCTACGACTGGGAAAGCAGTCGCTGGACGGTCCCGCTCAATTTAACGGTTCAACAGCTGGTGAAGTTCGGTTCGCAGCCCGTGGCTTTCACCGTGGGTGGCCGTTACTACGCCGAGAAACCGGAAGGCGGCCCGGATTGGGGATTACGCTTTGCAGTCACACTGCTTTTTCCAAAGTGAGTCATGAAAACAATGGCTTTAAATATTTTTGAGGAAAACCAGCCATGAGCCTAAGCTGCAACGCGGGATTTTCGAACGTCCGGAGCCAACACACCGCCCAGGCAGCGAAGGTTAACGCGTGATGGCTAAAACCGATTGGGCAATGGAGGTATCGGATCATGGGCATTGCTAGTCTTGCAATGTTGTCTTCGCTGGGTCTATTTCTCGGCATGCTGCTGGCCATAGAGTTCGGCAGGCGGCTAGGCCTTAAAAGCCGGGCGGATGATCAAAAAACCGATAACACCGCCGCCGGTTTGATCGACGGCGCCATTTTCGGATTGATGGGCCTATTGATCGCTTTTACGTTCTCTGGGGCGGCCTCGCGCCTGGATCACCGCCGGGATTTGGTCATCAACGAAGCCAACGCCATTGGAACGGCTTATCTACGCTTGAATCTGCTACCGGCTGAAAGTCAACCGCCATTGCGGGATTTGTTCCGGCAATACCTGGATGCGCGCCTGGATGCATTTCAGAAACTGCCCGACATGGCTGCGGCGGAAGCCAGTTTGCTCAGGGCCAATCAGTTGCAAAACCAAATCTGGCCGATGGCGGTCCAGTCCTGCCAAGCCTCGGGATCGGTGCCGACGACTACGTTGTTGCTGTCGGCCTTGAATGAAATGTTCGATATGGCGACCTTGCGCACAGCGACTGCGCGCGTGATGCATCCGCCCATGGTTATCTTCGTGATGCTGTTCGCCTTGGCGCTGTTGAGCTCTTTTCTGGCCGGCTACTCGATGGGCAACAACCCGGAAACCACCCGGTTTCATGTCTTCGGTTTTGCCGCCATCATCGCGGTAACGGTATATGTGATATTGGACATTGAATATCCTCGCGCCGGCTTGATTCGGGTGGATGCCGTGGATCGGGTTTTGATCGAACTGCGCGGCAGCATGCGATGAAGTCAGCCGGTGAACGAAATGCAGCTCCGGAATCGGCCGTGAATACAGGGATTAACCGTAAGTATGGGTGGTTAGTCGCCCTCTGCGTAGCGGCGCTGGCGGTTTGGGGCGCTTGGTTTTACCTGTTCCCGCTTGCCGGTGATTTCACGACCATGCCGGCGTCGAAGCAAGTGAAAATCGAGCAGGCATTCGTCGGTAGAACCGCTTGCGCCGCTTGCCATGCCGAACAGGACAAGCTTTGGCAAGCATCGCATCACGACTTGGCGATGCAGGAAGTCAACGAACAGACGGTGCTCGGCGATTTTCAGAACGCTAAATTCAGTAAGGACGGTATCCAGTCGCTTTTTTTTCGGCAAGACGGCCGTTTCCTGGTCAACACCGACGGCCCGGATGGCAGGCTGGCGGATTTCGACATCAAGTATGTGTTTGGCGTCACGCCGCTGCAGCAATACCTGATCGAGCTGCCCGGCGGCAAGCTGCAAGCGCTGTCGATTGCCTGGGACAGCCGCTCCAAATCTCAGGGCGGGCAACGCTGGTTTCATTTGTATCCCAACGAGAAAATCGACCACACGGATGAATTGCATTGGACCCGGCGCTCGCAGAACTGGAATTTCATGTG
>JAJRDU010000109.1 GCA_028748685.1 Methylococcaceae bacterium | reverse complement strand
GACTACAAGATCAAGGACGAATGGCGCTTGCTGGAGCCGGGCATGGTGCTGACCGTCGAGCCCGGCCTTTACGTGCCGGCCGACTGCGAGACGGTGGACAAACAATGGCGCGGCATCGGTATCCGCATCGAGGACGATGTGTTGGTGACCAGGGACGGCCATGAGATCCTGACTTACGGCGTACCGAAAAGCATAGAAGACATCGAAGCGCTGATGCGGGGCGATTAAATGCAAAACGAATACGACCTGATCATCGTCGGCGCCGGCTTGGCCGGTAACTGTCTGGCGCTGGCGCTGAAAGACAGCGGTTTGAACATCGCCATCGTTGAAGCCGCCAGCCGCAAACAATTGCGCGAATCGCCGCTAGGTGACCGTGCTTTGGCGCTGGCGGCCGGCACCGTGCAGTTGTTGCAGGCGTTGGGCGCGTGGGATGGCGTGATCGATAAGGCCACCGCGATCAAGCATATTCATATTTCAGATCGCGGCCATTTCGGCAAGACTCGGCTTGCGGCCCAAGAGCAAGGCGTTGAGGCCTTGGGTTACGTGATCGCCGCCCGCGACATCGAGGAACATGTCGCCGATCTGGTTGAGAAAATCTCGGTGACTAGGCTGTATGAAACGCGCGTCGTCGGCTTGATGTCCGGCAATGACGCAGTCAACGTCAGTCTGAAACACCAAGGCGAATCGCTTAATCTGTCGGCGCAATTGCTGGTAGGTGCCGACGGCGGGCAATCAACGGTGCGAAAGCTGCTGGAAATTCCGCAGCAGGTCACCGAATACGGCCAGACTGCGTTGGTCACCACCGTGCAATCGGCGCTACCACATCGCAACACCGCTTACGAGCGTTTCACCGAACAAGGGCCGCTGGCCATGCTGCCGTCGGCAGGCAAGCATTTGTCGGTGGTATGGACCCGCGGCCATGAACAGGCCGAAGCCTTGATGAATAGCGGCGAGGCCGAATTCCTCGCCGAGCTGCAAGCCTGCTTTGGCTACCGTCTCGGCGCCTTGAAGCTGGCCGCGCCAAGGCGTGCCTTTCCGTTAAGCCTGATCCGCGCCGATCGCATGGTCTCGGGCCGGGCGGTGATCATCGGTAATGCCGTGCATCAACTGCATCCTGTGGCGGGGCAGGGCTTTAATCTAGGTATTCGCGATGTCGCGCAACTGGCGGAAATGCTGATCGAGCAATGCCAAAACCACGGTGATCTGTGGGGAATGGAATTTTTAAACCGTTACGCCAAACAGCGCCAGCAGGATCATGACCAGACCATAGGTTTTACCAACGGCGTGGTCCACATCTTCTCCAACGACTGGTTGCCGGTGGCGGCCTTGCGCAACACTGGCCTGACAATCCTTGACCACCTGCCGTTTGCCAAGCAATTGTTGACCAAGCATGCGATGGGCTTGGCCGGGCGCTTGCCGAAAATTGGCGCGGGTTGAGGTTGTACCGGTTGCTGCTCGCGGATATGTACCTAAAGCCGCTTTGATATAACTCATTGATTCGACGGTTCAAGAGTATATTAAATATTGCAGCCGCTTGTAGTGGCTGCTAGAATTCAATCGGCGCTTGGTTGTAATCAATGTCCTGAAAAATACCCTCGTCATTTTTTGAGGGCATGGGAATGAAACATTCACCCAATAGCCGCGAATCATTTGTAGCCCGGCTAACATGCGGGATAACTCCACCGTTCAGGCCGGTGCAGCCTATCAAGTTTTCAGCAGACAAACCTCTGGAGTCGCCGATGAAACCGGCATACTCGTCGGTAATGCGAGCTAACGATAATTATTAGTCGGTGTCGCGAATGTGTCGACTCAGGCTGAATACTTGATAAATCGGATGAGCATCTTCAAGGTCGGCGCGGGCGGTGGATTGTTAGGCTGCCGTAAAAGTCCTTCCGCGTATAGCCTGCGCAGTTTCCGCAGGGCATTGCGTGGATACGCTGCACCAGTTTTAACGTAATCCAAGCGGATTTCTAGTCAGCCATTCTCCCGGAGTCCGGGGTGGGCTTTTAGAATCAAACTTATGGGGGATGACATGAACAGGGATAAATTAGTCAACGGAATCCAATTTTTAAAACGTTCCGATTTTATTGGTCAGGTGGCATTTCACGAAGCCGGACATGCGGCGGCTATTTATCTGCGTAATCGTCAAAAACATCTGCCGCAAATTTATTTTCACATTTCACTTTCTGGATTTAACCAGCAAAAGCGCCAATCCGATGCCGTGAGGCACGAAAGCCAAGGGATTTTTCAAGCCATGTTGGAAGGCGGATTGCTGCAGATCCAGTCTTTGGACATGCCTGATAACGAGGATTGCCAATCGCTAGAATGTAGTACTTGTCACGCGGCTTACGAGGCCGATGTGATCAATTTGCTGGCTGGACCTTTGGCGGAAGCCAGACACGTCGCCCTTAGGGATGGCGAGCAAATCAATCATCATTTGGTCAATCTCGATGCGCTGAAAAATTACGGCGGTTTGTCGGATATGGAAAAAATCGAAGACTATCTCAATGCCTACAACTGCAACCCTGAAAAGAAAATGGAGAAACTGAAACATCTATATGTCACCAGCTTCGAGTTTATCGCACAACCCGCGCATTGGCGGGCGATTACGCGTCTTGCGCATTTTATTTCCACTTGCGGACAGGAACTGATCCGTTATGAAGAAGCGGCGGAAATATTGGACGGCAACCGAAAAGTGGCTGAATGCCTTAGTTGCGGCCGGTGACGGTCTGATTTAAGGAAACGAAGCGGATCACAATTTGCTGGGCCCATGCCGCCTGCATCATCGGCAATAATAATTTAACCATTGTCCGCCGAACTGAAAAGTTTAGATTTTGAAGTATGGCTTGCTGTTACGAACGATCCGAAGCGTTGATGGCGGATGGCGAAGCGGTTTGTAAGTCTGTTTCGGATGTCTGCCCGGTGGTCTGAAGCCGCCGCGCCAAATCCCGCCTTTATCCTTTTCGCCGAAGGATTACAGTGTTATTTCTGTTGTGGGCTAGAATGATATAAAATTTTTACCTCCTGCCCAGAACGTCAGAATCTTGTACAAGCAATACTTTCATTTCAGTGAATTACCCTTCTCGATAGCGCCCGACCCGCACTTCATGTATATGAGCGAGCGCCATCAGGAGGGGTTGGCGCATCTGCTTTATGGCATCAATAGGGGCGGCGGTTTCGTGGCCTTAACTGGCGAAGTCGGTACCGGCAAGACCACGTTGTGCCGTTGTCTGTTGCAACAATTGCCGGAAAATATCGATATCGCTTTGATACTCAACCCAAAGCTCAACGCGGTCGAATTATTGACGACTATCTGCGATGAGTTGGGTATCGATTACGATGCCAAGCGGCGAACCTTAAAAACTTTCATCGACAAAATAAACCAATACCTGCTGGAAGCCTATTCCAACGGCCGGCGCACGGTGTTGCTGATCGACGAGGCCCAGAACCTGAGTCTGGAAGTGCTGGAACACATCCGGCTACTGACCAATCTGGAAACCGATAAGGTAAAGCTGCTGCAAATCATTTTAGTCGGCCAGCCCGAACTGAAGCGATTATTGGCTCGGCGGGCCTTGCGCCAACTTAACCAACGCATTACCGCCCGCTACCATTTGTTGCCGCTGTCCTATAATGAAACAAAGGCTTATATTCAGCACCGACTGACTGTCAGCAACGGGGATCCCCGGCTTTTCAAGGATCGCGCTATCCGCAAAATTTATCAATTTTCCGAGGGCATCCCGAGAATCATCAATATACTTTGCGACCGCGCCTTGCTCGGTGCCTATGCGACCAACGCGCATAGCATTTCGCCGGAGGTTATTATCCGCGCGGCTCGGGAAACACTAGGGCTGGTCAGACCTCCCTCCCGTTCACGTTCCAGTTCCCGTCATCGTAATGCAGTGCCGGCGGTGTGGATGTTTTTTATCGGCATCGGTATCGCGTCGGGTATTTATTTATTTAGCCACTATACCCCGATAGTTCATCTGCTCAGACACCTGTTTGTCAGTCAATCCGCCGCACCGAATCCAAAGCCGGACCCACAAATTCAGCAACCGCTACCCAAGCCTGAAACCATCGCGCCTAAAGCCGAGGTTAAAACCTTTAATGCCTGGCTTAACGATCCGGCACTGTCGCTAAACACGGCCATGATTCAGGCACTCAAAGCCTGGCAAAAAACCGTGCCGGCTGACAACCGGATCGACTGTAATTATTTGGAAACGGTCGGTCTGCATTGCCTGTCCGATAAGTCCGACTGGAAGGAATTACTGGAACTTGACCGCCCGGCGATACTGGAATTTTTGTTACCCTCCGAGGAAAGGCGGTATGTGCTGTTGACAGGCGTTTTCAAGGGACACCCCGTCCTTCGGTTCAACGAGGATTTAATATTCCCGCTGGCCGAGGTGCTGAATTTTTGGAATGGGCATTACCTGGTGCTTTGGCAGTCGCCGCGCTCGGGTATGGTGGACATTGCCCCGCAACAACTATCCAGCAACGTGCTCTGGTTGCGGAAACAATTGAGCGCCGCAATGGGCGAGGACAGTCATGCCGACCAGCCGCTATTTTTTGATGAATCCCTCAAAGCGCAGCTCATTAATTTTCAGCGCCAGCATCATTTGACGGCGGACGGCGTAGCCGGCGCCCGCACGCTGATTCACCTGGATAACCAAACCGGGGCTGCCGGTTCGCTACACTTGGAAATGACGAATTGATATGTCTTATATTTTAAATGCCTTGCGCAAATCGGAGCGCGAGCGGCAAGCCATCGAGCCTAATACGGTAACGGACAGAATTATCGTTCATCAGCAGCCGCAGTATCAGAATTCGACCAAACTGATTGCCGCGCTCATCGCTATTAATCTGGCTATTCTGGTCTATTTCCTTGGGTTTGCTCAAAAAACGCCGCCGGTCGCGACGCAACCAGTGGCTTCCGTTGTTGAGCATGCGCCCCCGGCGCGCGCGGAAATAGCGGCACCCCCTCTCCCCGTGGCCAAGCCGTTTGCGCCGAAAACACCTCCCATCGCCAAAATCGTCGAACCCAAAGTCGCGGCACCAGCTACACCTTCTCCCGCTAAATCCGTGTCCGTCCCAAAACAATCTGTTGAATTCGTTAAACCCGCGCCTGTGAAGCCAAAACAGCTTGTTCAGCCGGCTACCCCATTGCCCCACGTCACTCCCGAGATAGTCAAAAAACAGCTGATTGAACCTGTTAAGCCCGAACTTTTGCAGCCGGTCGTTCCGCAAGTCGAACCGGCCACGGACGTCATTGAAAAACCGGCGCCGGTGCCGATTAAGAGCGACTTGCCTTTTTTAGATGAGTTGCCCGCCGATTTCCGTCGTTCGTTGCCTGATTTGCCCATTAATGTCTTTAGCTATTCGTCGACTCCATCCGAGCGATTTGTGATGATAGGCATGGTTAAATATGTCCCCGGCCAGAACATCAAAGACGTGTTGGAGCTCAAGGAAATACGGCCGGACAGTATCGTCGTCAGTTACGAAGGCCGTACTTTCAAAATCAAGCGCCCTTAAGCCGTTGGCTTTTCGCGATTAGGCGAGCGGCGCCGGCTAACACGATCAGGGCGGTCGGTTGATTTGAAATTTCCGATGTGTTGGGATACAAAGACCATAACCATCCGGCCTATCGGAAAACAGCGGTGTATTTATTATGGAGAACACGAAAGGTCGGTAATGAATAGTCGGATGAGGCCTTGATTGACACCGAGCCGGCCGTTTTCCGAAACTACCTGGAGATGATCATGAAAGTGTCCAAATGGTTGGCAATACTGCTCGCCACCGGCCTGTTGAGTGCTTGCGGCAAGGATACGCAGCCGCGGCAAACCGCCAAGGAACCGGTCGGAAAGTATGGTCATGCCGTTACCTTGCAAGGTTCCGTCAGCAGCAACAGCGGTCTGATCAAGGCCGGCAAGATAGAAGCCAGATCGCCGAGCGGCGAATTACTGGCCGAGACCACGCTGGAAAATAGCGCCCGTTATCAGCTTGAGATACCAGCCGGCACGGTTTTGCCGATTATTCTAAATTTCCTGCCGGCCGAACACGGCAGTGGCGCGGAAAAAATGATCAGCGTTGCGGTGCAACCTGCCATCAGCAAATATGACATCAATCCCTTGACCACCGCCATCGCCAATCAGGCCAAGGCGCTGGGCGGTTATACGCTACGCAATATGACCAGGGCGGCGGAAGACAGGGTACATGTACCCGATGCCAACAAGACCAGCACCGGTTTTCGCGGCGATTCGACCACCCAGTACGGTGGTTGGCATTGAAAGCCATGCGCTAACAAAGATCGAAGCCGTTTATATTGAGTTCGGACGGGCCGGAAAGATAAAGAAACTCCGAACAAGTTGTTTCCGCCCTTGGTTTGACAAACTTGTCCTGAGCGAAGCCGAAGGGCTCACCGCGCGGAATCAACCGTTTATCGTTCGTCCTGAGCCCGTCGAAGGACGTAATCAGTGTTTCCATAAGCAAAAGGATGGACGAGATGCTTCCCCAGACTAAATCCGTCGGCCGGATAGAGGCCGCGCAAGGGCCGGTGGTCGATGTGCGTTGCGATTATTTGCCGCCCATCGGTCAGGCGCTGGATGTGATTAATGGTGAAGGCCGATATGTGTTAGTGGTCTTTCAGCATCTGGAACCGACACTGATTCGGGCGATCGCGCTGCATCCGGTATCGGGTCTGTATCGAGGCATGCCGGTTTACGACCGGGGCGATGCGCTGCAGGTGCCGGTCGATCCGGCATGTCTCGGGCGGATGTTGAATGTGTTTGGCGATCCGCTCGACGGCGGTTCGCCGCTGCCAGCCGGAGCGTTTCGCAATATTCTCAGCGCGCCGCCCTTGTTGTCAGACACTCTGCCGGCCTCGCGTATCCTGGAAACCGGCATCAAGGTCATCGATCTGTTGTGCCCCTTCGTGCGTGGCGGCAAGACCGGTTTGTTCGGCGGCGCGGGGGTGGGCAAGACGGTGCTGATGATGGAGTTTATGCACGCGGTCAGTACGACGATGAAGGGTGTGTCGGTGTATGCCGGCGTAGGCGAACGGATGCGCGAGGGACATGAACTCTGGCATGAAATGGCCGATGCCGGCGTGTTGCCGAGAGCCTTGCTGGTATTCGGGCAGATGGACGAGTCGCCCGGCGTGCGCTTCCACGTCGGCTACACCGCGCTGGCCTATGCGGAATATCTGCGTGACACGCTGGAAACCGAAGTGTTGTTTCTGATGGATAACATCTTCCGTTTCGTTCAGGCTGGCAGCGAGATCTCGGGGCTTTTGGGACGCATGCCGGCCACGGTCGGTTATCAGCCGACCTTGCTAACCGAAGTGGCTTCGTTGGAAGAACGCATCGTCTCCACCAAATCCGGCTCGATTACCTCGGTGCAGGCGGTATACGTGCCTGCCGACGATATGTCCGATCCGGCGGTGGCCACCATCCTCGGGCATCTCGACAGCGTGGTGATCCTGTCGCGGCAGCAGGCGGCCAAGGGTATCTATCCGGCCATCGACCCGCTGCGCTCCAGCAGTCGGATCATGGATCATCATATTCTCGGCGAGCGCCATTATCAGGTGGCGCGGGCGGTGCGCGAACATTTGTCGCGCTACCGCGAGTTGGAAGACATTATCGCCATGCTTGGCATCGAGGAACTGTCTCAGGAAGACCGGCGCATCGTCGAGCGGGCCCGGCGTTTGCAGCGTTATCTGACCCAGCCGTTTATCACCGTGGCCGACCACACCGGCATGCCGGGTGTTCGCGTACCGTTGGCGCAAACCATTGCCGACTGCGAGGCCTTCATGGATGGCAAATACGACAAGCTCAGCGAAGCCGATTGTTATATGAAAGGGGCGATGCCGTCATGAACAGTTTTGCGCTGACGCTGCTGGACAGTCACGGCATCGAAAGTTTCGATGCCGTGACTCAATTCGTCGGTGCCGACGCTGACGGCAGTTTTGGGATTCTGGCCGGCCACATTCATACCGTGCTGCTGCTGCGCTATGGCCTGGCGCGTTTTTGCGATCATGCCGGTATCTGGCATTATCTGGCCTTACCGGGTGGCGTGCTGCGTTTC
>JAJRDU010000108.1 GCA_028748685.1 Methylococcaceae bacterium | reverse complement strand
AAGCCTGTGCCTTCTTCAACGGTGATCACGCCTTCCTTACCGACTTTTTCCATCGCTTCGGCGATAATCGCACCGACGGATTCGTCGGAGTTCGCGGAGATCGTGCCGACTTGGGCGATAGCATGACTGTCTACGCAAGGGGTAGAGGCTTTTTCAATCGCCGCGACAGCGGTAGTTACCGCCAAATCGATACCGCGTTTCAGGTCCATTGGGTTCATGCCCGCGGCGACCGATTTCAAACCTTCGTTGACGATGGCTTGAGCCAGAACGGTTGCGGTAGTGGTGCCGTCGCCGGCCACGTCAGAAGTTTTTGAAGCCACTTCTTTAACCATTTGCGCGCCCATGTTTTCGAATTTGTCCTTCAATTCGATTTCTTTAGCAACCGATACACCGTCTTTGGTGATGGTTGGAGCGCCGAAGCTTTTATCCAGCACGGCGTTACGGCCTTTAGGGCCCAGGGTGACTTTAACTGCGTTAGCCAGAATGTTGACGCCTTGCGCCATTAGTGCACGAGCGTCGCCGCCGAATTTTACGTCTTTTGCTGCCATTTCTTATTTCCCAAGATGATAGATTAAGTTGAAAAAGAGTGATTTGGATTAGATTGGATTAACCCAAAATGCCCATGATGTCTTCTTCGCGCATGACGATATATTGTTCGCCTTCGACTTTGACTTCGGTGCCGGAATATTTGCCGAACAACACTCTGTCGCCGACCTTAACTTCCAGGGCGCGGACTTGACCGTTATCCAGGGCTTTACCTGAACCAACCGCCAATACTTCACCTTCGCTAGGTTTTTCAGCGGCGGAACCGGGTAGTACGATGCCGCCGGCGGTTTTGGTTTCTTCTTCCACTCGTTTAACGACAACACGGTCATGTAACGGACGAATTTTCATCTAATGTCTCCTTATGGTTGGATGTAAATCAAAGGTTAAAAACTATTATTAGCACTCTGTGCTATCGAGTGCCAATAATATCCCGCTTTTGCACTCTGTCAAGCTCTTTGGCATCATCTGCACCCTAGCCGCCAACACCAAAAAATATGAACGACCAACAGTTACTCAGATATAGCCGTCAGATCATGCTGCCGCAAATCGATATTGCCGGGCAGCAAAAATTGCTCAACGCCAAGGTGTTAATCGTCGGTGCCGGCGGTCTGGGTTCGCCGGCCGCCATGTATCTTGCCGCCGCGGGCGTGGGGCAGATCACTATTTATGACGACGATCAGGTCGATTTAACCAATTTGCAGCGCCAGATTGCGCACTACACCCCCGATATAGGGCTGGATAAAGTCATTTCAACCCTTAACACCCTGAAAAAAATCAATCCCGAAGTTAAGGTGCTGGCGCATAAGGCGCGATTACAGGGTGAACTATTAAATAAAGAAGTGGATGATGCCGATATGGTGCTGGATTGCAGTGACAATTTCGGAACCCGGTTTGCGGTGAACCAGGCCTGTGTCGATAATAAAACCCCACTGATTTCCGGCGCGGCGATTCGTTTCGAAGGCCAGGTCAGTGTATTTACGCCTGGTTTGGGTGAAAGCCCATGCTACAACTGCCTGTATCAAAGTGATGGCGAAGAATTGCAAAATTGCGTTCGAAACGGCGTAATTGCGCCGATTACCGGCATCATCGGCAGTATTCAGGCGCTGGAAGCGATGAAGTTGATTATGGGGATCGGCGAAACCTTGGTAGGGCGTTTGCTGCTGCTGGATGGATTGACGATGGAATGGCAAACGATGCGCTTGAAAAAAAATCCGGGCTGTCCAAGCTGTGGGAATGCTGCTTAGGTTGATCAAAAAGCCGGGTTTCCCCGGCTTTTTGATATATCGATGTTGCCTATTTTTTTAAGATTACACCTTTAACGCTGTTAATCAGTTTCTCAGCCATATTTAATACGGCCGATTCGCTGTCGCCGTGTGGCTCAATATCGCCAAACGGCTCGCCGCTTTTGGCGACATACATGTAAATAAAATAGCCCAACGGTGCGAACGCAAAGCAGGCTATCACCAACATCCAGAACCAAAGTTCAATGACTCCACCCATAGGTACCTCCTCCAACTAATTGTTTTTATTTTGTATTAAGGCTGTAAGCCTTAATACGGACTATAAACCCATCGTTAATAGGGAACAAGCGCAAAATAAACGCTTTCCAAAAACCCTAGGGCTGCGTACTCTTTGAGGCTATGTGGCGAATATAAGCCTGTCTTTAATCTGATGATATTTTTCGCAAATTTAAGATGAAAAATCGTGAAACAAACTGGCATAGCCTTTCGGCGGACGCCGTATTGGAAGCCTTGGACGTTAAACCCAAGCAAGGTTTAAGCGAAAAGAAGGTCTTGCTGCGACTGAACGAATACGGCGCCAATAAGCTCACGCCCAGGCGCGGGAAAAGTCCCCTGCGATTGCTGTTATCGCAATTTCATCAGCCTCTGATTTACATTCTGTTGATTTCAGCCGCTACCACCGCGTTTTTGCGGGAATGGGTGGATTCCAGCGTGATTTTTGGTGTGGTGATCGTTAATGCCATTATCGGCTTTACTCAGGAGGCAAACGCGCTTAAAGCGATCGATGCGCTGAGCCGGGCCTTGAGTATCAGTGCCACGGTACTGCGCGATGGTGGAAAGCGGGTTATTCCGGCTGGTGATCTGGTGCCGGGTGATCTGGTCGTTCTACAATCCGGTGACAAAGTGCCGGCCGATCTGCGTTTGCTGAATGTGCGCGAACTGCGGATTGACGAGTCAGCGCTGACCGGCGAATCGTTGCCGGTGGAAAAGCAGTCGCAAACGCTGCCGTTGGCTACCGTATTGGCTGACCGTGACAATATGGCCTTTTCCTCGACATTGGTGAGCTACGGTACCGCGCTGGGTGTGGTGGTGGAAACCGGCGACCGTACCGAGATCGGTTTGATCAATCGCATGATCGCCAGTGCCACCGATCTGGAAACCCCGCTGACGCAAAAGATCAGCCAGTTTAGCCAAATACTGATGTGGGTGATCGTCGACTGTGCGGTGTTGACCTTCGCTGTCGGCGTCTGGCGAGGCCAATCCATGCTGGACATGTTCATGGCATCCGTCGCGCTGGCGGTCGGCGCGATACCGGAAGGCCTGCCGGCTGCAATGACTATCACGCTGGCCATTGGCGTGTCACGCATGGCTAAACGCAACGCCATCATCCGCAAGTTGCCCGCGGTGGAAACCTTGGGTAGCACCACTGTGATTTGTTCCGATAAGACGGGTACCCTGACGCAAAACCAGATGACGGTGCAGGTAATTTTTGCTGGTGGCGAGGAGTTTCATCTCAGCGGCAGCGGTTACACGCCGGAAGGTGAATTCACCAGCAACACCTTACGCATAGATCCGCGGCAACGACCGGCCTTGCTGGAATGTTTGAAAGCCGGCTTGCTGTGTAACGACGCCCGCTTGCTGGCGGAGCCGGATAATTGGCGCATCGAAGGCGACCCGACCGAAGGGGCGTTGCTGGTTGCCGCCCACAAGGCCGGGCTGCATCAAACCACTGTCAGCATCGAGCATCCGCGTCTGGACGCCATTCCATTCGAGTCTCAACATCAGTTCATGGCCACTTTGCACCATGACCGGGAAATGGACGCCCGGTACATATATCTGAAAGGCTCGCTGGAAAGTCTGCTCGATCGTTGCGACAGCGCCTTTGATGGGCAAATGCAACGGACGGTTTTGGATAAAAACGCATTGTATCGCCAGGTCGATGCGATGGCCGCCCAAGGTTTGCGAGTATTGGCATTTGCTCGCGGCGATCATGGCGACGACGACGTAGGCCACGAGGCGGTGAGTAGCGGCCTGACCTTTCTCGGTCTGCAGGCGATGATAGACCCGCCGCGTCCCGAGGCTGCCGCCTCGATTGTTGCCTGTTATCAGGCTGGCATTCAGGTAAAAATGATCACAGGCGATCATCCGATCACTGCGCTGGCGATTGCGAGGCAGCTGGGCATGCGGCAAACCGAACGCGTCGTCAGCGGCGCCGAATTGCAAGCCATTGACGAAGCGGACTATCGTGAATTGGTGCAAAACTGTGACGTATACGCCCGCATCGCCCCGGAACAAAAACTGGCGCTGGTTCAAGCCTTGCAGGCCAATGGGCATGTGGTGGCGATGACCGGCGATGGTGTCAACGATGCGCCGGCCCTGCGCCAGGCCAATATCGGCGTGGCGATGGGACTGGGCGGCACCGAAGTCGCCAAGGAAGCGGCGGCGATGGTGCTGACCGACGACCACTTTGCCACCATTGAGGCGGCTGTCGAAGAAGGCAGGGGGGTATTCGACAATCTGGTGAAATTCATCGCCTGGACCCTGCCCACCAATCTCGGTGAGGGGCTGGTGATTACGACAGCGGTATTTGCCAACGTGGCGCTACCGATCACGCCGTTGCAGATTCTCTGGATTAACATGACTACGGCCGTGTTGCTGGGGTTGATGCTGGCTTTCGAGCCCAAGGAGCCGGGCTTGATGCTTCGTGCCCCGCGCGATCCAAAGCGGCCAATACTGACCCGTCATCTGGTATTCCGCGTTTGTCTGGTTGGGGTGTTACTGCTGGCCGGAGCGTTTGGCCTTTTTGAATGGGAGTTGAATCATGGTGAATCCCTGCCGGCCGCTCGTACCGTAGCGGTCAATGTCTTCGTGTTTGGCGAGCTGTTTTATTTGTTTAACTGCCGTTCGCTAAGCTATTCGATGTTCCATGTCGGTTTGTTTTCCAATCCCTGGGTGATTTTCGGTGTGATCAGCATGATCCTTCTGCAACTGATGTTTACCTATTGGCCGCCGATGCATATGCTGTTCGGCAGCGCCGCGATTGGTTATGACGAGTGGTTGTTGATTTTGGCCGTCGGTGTATTGAGTTATGGGGTAATTGGCTTGGAGAAGCTGGTGGTGAGATGGTTTTGGCGGGATTCGAAATAATTAATGATTCGCGCGGATAAAGAATAGTGGTAGTTCTTTGTTGAGTCCGGTTTTTTCCGAATAGTGTTCATGGATTTTGTCCTGGCGGGGCGAAAATGCCGTGCAAATCGGTAGTTCCGACCGGTCTCTCTGGAAGCCAGTGCTCGAAGCGGTATATAAATAATGCCTGGCCCAAGGTGGCGTGCGAATCTAATTCGGCGGGCGTGAGGCTCGCCTGTGTCGAAACTAATGTCTGGTGGTACAATGCGCGGTTTTATGCTCGGTGGCTGTGCTGGCTGGGGGCGTGTGTATTAATATCAGGTCGTCTATGAGTAAACTTAAATGTGCTGTGATCGGTGCGGGTTATTTAGGAAAATTTCATGCGGAGAAATACGCGTCATTAAAAGATTGTGAGTTGGTTGCGGTCGTCGACGTCAATGAAGACGCCGCAAGGCTCGTAGCCGAAAAATACGGCGCCGCGCCGCTAACCGATTACCAGCCCTTGCTGGGTCAGGTGGATGCCGTCAGCATCGTGGTCCCCACCACGCTACACCACAAGGTTTCTCGGGATTTTCTTAATGCGGGTAGCCATGTGTTGGTTGAAAAGCCGATTACCGTCTCCGTCGAGGAAGCCGACGATCTGATTGCGATTGCCAAGGAAAAAAATGTGATTCTTCAGGTTGGTCACCTGGAGCGCTTCAATCCGGCGGTTAGAAATTTGGAAACCCTGGACGAAAAGCCGTTGTTTATCGAATCGCATCGACTTTCACCTTTCAATCCGCGCGCCAACGATGTCAGCGTGGTGCTGGATCTGATGATCCACGACATCGATATCATCCTGGCCTTGGTCGATTCCGAAGTGGAAAAGATCGATGCTAGCGGTACCGCGGTGTTGACCAAGGGTACCGATATCGCCAACGCCCGGATTACCTTCAAGAATGGTTGCGTGGCCAACGTAACCGCTAGCCGCATCAGCCTGAAGATGGAGCGCAAGATGCGGATGTTTAGACCTTGCTCTTACATTTCCGTTGATTTTCAGAACCGGGTACTGGTCAAGCACACCACCGGCGAAAAGGAAATGTTTCCCGGCATCCCGGAAATCGTCACCGAGGAATCGGTATTCGAAAGCGGCGATGCGCTATTCGAGGAGATTAAACATTTTATACATTGCATCAGGACCGGCGAGAAGCCGCTAGTGCCCGGCGAAGCAGGGCGCAAGGCCTTGGCGACCGCGATTGAAATCACCAAATTCTTAAAACACGGCTAAAAGGGCTTCCATTATGATCCCCATGGTTAATCTGAAGGCGCAATACGCCGACATCCAAGACGAAATCGTACGCGGCTTTGCCGAAACCCTGGACCATTGCGCCTTCATTTTGGGGCCCAACGTGCAGGCATTCGAACAGGAGGCGGCCGAATATCTGGGCGTCAAACACGCTATCGGCTGCGCGTCCGGTACCGACGCGC
This sequence comes from Methylococcaceae bacterium, assembly GCA_028748685.1. GTDB lineage: Bacteria > Pseudomonadota > Gammaproteobacteria > Methylococcales > Methylomonadaceae > Methylomonas. The sequence goes on along the minus strand of JAJRDU010000108.1, from coordinate 8,258 downwards.
TGCATCTGGCTCTGCTGGCCGAAGGAATCGGCCCCGGCGACGAAGTCATCACCAGCGCCTTTACCTTCATCGCCACCGCCGAGGCCATCAAATACGTCGGCGCGACGCCGGTATTCGTCGATATCGATCCCGGCACTTTCAATATCACGCCGGAAAACATCAAGAACGCCATCACCGATAAAACCAAGGCAGTGATGCCGGTGCATCTGTTCGGCCAGCCGGCCGATCTTCCGGCCATCAAGGCGATTTGCGACAAACACGGACTGAAGTTAATAGAGGATTGCGCGCAATCCTTCGGTGCTACCATCAGCAACCAGCAGACCGGCAGTTTCGGCGAGGCGGCTGGTTTCAGTTTCTTCCCCAGCAAAAATCTGGGTTGTTTCGGCGACGGCGGCTTGGTGACGACCAATAGCGACGAAACGGCGGCCAAGATCAAGCAATACCGTAACCACGGTTCGGACGTGCGTTATTATCACGATGTGATCGGTTACAACAGCCGTCTCGATGAATTGCAGGCGGTGGTGTTGCGCGCCAAGCTCAAGCGCATCGACCAGTACAATGCCGCCCGCCGGCATGCCGCGCATCTCTATTCGAAACTGATGGCGGATTTACCGTTGACCACGCCCTACGAAGACGGCGTCGGTGTTCACGTCTACCATCAGTACACCTTGTTGTGCGACCGCCGCGACGAAGTGATGAAAGCCTTGCAGGACCAGCAAATTGCCAGCGCGGTGTATTATCCGGTGCCTCTACACAAGCAAAACGTCTTCATGGCCGAGTGTGCCGGCTTGTCCTTGCCGGTCACCGAATCGGTCGCGGCGCGCTGCTTCTCGCTGCCGATCTGTTCTTCGCTGAGCGACGACACGGTCAAGCAAATCGTCGGCGTGATCCGTAGTGTTTTGGCGGCTTAAAATCAAAATGTTGTAGGGTGGGTTAGCGATAGCGTAACCCACCGGACAATCGGCGGCTAAATGGCGGATTACGTACCGCTTTTATGCCCTTTAGGGTAAATCCGCCGGTATTCAGAGCTTCCCATGACCAATCCCAATCAAACCTACACGGTGCTGTTCAGTGCCGGCGAATCATCCGGCGATCAGCATGCCGCCCACATGTTTCAGGAGCTGCAAAAACTGCATCCGGCTTTGCGTGGCATAGGCATGGGTGGCAGTAAGATGATGCAGGCCGGCATCGACATTCGCTTCGATTCCTCCGGCATTGGCGTGATCGGCCTGGTGGAAGTCCTCAAGCACTATGGCGAAATTCGTCTAGCGTTGAACTTGATGAAAGCCATCGTCACCAGCGAAAAACCGGATTTGTTGGTCTGCGTCGATTACAAGGAATTCAACCTGAAACTGGCCCGGTACGCCAAGGCCCGGGGCGTCAAGGTGCTGTTTTACGTCAGTCCGCAGGTCTGGGCCTGGCGGCCGGGGCGGGTGGTGACTTATGGCAAGGCCATTGACATGATGGCGGTGATATTCCCGTTCGAAACCGCTTATTACGAGGCAGAAAACGTGCCGGTGCGTTATGTCGGCCATCCTTCGGTGGATAAGGTTCATCCGCTTTATAGCAAGGAGGAGGATTTCAAACGTTTCGATTTGGATGACGCAGGGCTGGTGGTGGGCATCCTGCCCGGCAGCCGCGCCAACGAAATCAAACGCATGTTGCCAATAATGCTGAAAGCCGCCGAAACACTAGCGCAGAGCCATCCCGACATGCAATTCCTGCTGCCTCAGGCCGATTCGGTTGGCGATGATGCGCTGCAAGGCTATCTGAAAACCTGTCCTCTGCCAATCAAGGTTATCAAGCACCAGCCCTACGATGCCATTCAATGCTGCGACTCGGTGATGACCACCTCCGGCACCGCCTCGCTGGAAATTGCCTTGCTGGGCGTGCCGATGCTGATCGCTTACCGATTATCACCGTTGACCTATTGGCTGGGCAAACAACTGGTGAAAATCCCGTTTATCGGCCTGCCCAATATCATCGCCGGCAGGGCCATCGTCAAAGAGTTGATTCAGGATGAGGCAAGCGCCGAGAGCATATCCGCCGAAATCGAGCGTCTGCTAACCGATCACGCGTATCGGGGCAATTGTCTCGAGGGTTTGAAGCTGGTTAAAGACCGGTTAGGCGAGGGTGGCGGTTCTAAAAATATGGCCGATCTGGCTCTGGACATGTTACGCCGGGGCTGAGAGGCAAGCTATGTCCTCATCTTCTGAACGCCCCGATTCTACTCGCCGCCAAATTCGTTTCGCGATAGGAGAATGTGCGTTGGGTTCGCTGCTGGTGGCGGTCGGTGAACGAGGTGTTTGCGCGATCACCCTTGGCGATAATCCGGAAGCCTTGGCGGCTGACTTGCTGGATCGATTTCCAGAGGGGCAAAGGGTACTTGACGATCCCGAGGTCGGACAGGCGCTTGCCCAGCTGGTGAGCTTTATCGAAGCGCCGACCTTGGGTTTGGAGCTGCGGCTGGACGTGCGATGCACTGCTTTTCAACAGCGGGTCTGGCAAGCGCTGCGGGAAATTCCGATGGGTGCCAAGGCCAGTTATGCCGAGATCGCGAGGCGGGTTGGTTCTCCCAAGGCTGTGCGGGCGGTGGCCGGCGCTTGCGCCGCCAATTCCCTGGCCCTTGCGATTCCCTGCCATCGGGTGGTCAGGAGCGATGGCAGTTTGTCGGGCTATCGTTGGGGTATGGCGCGCAAGGCGGAATTATTGCGCAGGGAAAGCATTGCATCGCTGCCGCGGGAACCTGAAGAGGCGTAAATCACCGTCCAATCTTGGTGGCTCAGCCTATCGTGGCGGGAGAACTTTGCCGAGATTTTGTGGGTTCGGCAAGGCTAAACTAAAGCTGATCGACTGGAGAGTCGGTACACCTTGTACTCGGCGCGTTCCGGAGGGCGTTCCGGCGCATCCGGATCAAGCTCGAACACGCTTTCGACATGGGCCAGATCGATCTCGAAATCCGCCGAGTACAACGAGGTGATTTCCACGCCAACGCCCAAGGCTTCGCTTGCGGTTTCGTTTTCCGCCGCGTCCTCGGTGGTCAGCAGAAATACCTGACTGGTATCCGGCACGATCTCTCGCAAGTGGGCCACATACAGGCGGCGGATGTCTTCCGGTAGCGCGGTGAGTGCCGCCCTATCGTATACCGTATCGATAGCCCCTAAATCGGCCTGGTTCAGTGCGAAATAATCGCCGCAGAGTATGCTGATTCTGCCGTGTTGCCAGTGGATGAATTTGCCGAACCGGCGGCGAGTAGGCCGTAAGCCATTTTCCCGGAAAAAGTCCCGAACCGCGATGGGGCTCAACTCGACGCCGATCACTTGATGACCCTGCGCGGCAAGCCAGATCATGTCCAGACTCTTGCCGCAGAGCGGGACAAACACTCGGCTGCCCGAGGCCGGCGCCAGACTGGGCCAGAAACGGGTCAGGAAATGATTCACTGTCTCCTGGTGAAAATCGGTCTGCCTATCGCGCCAGCATTGCAGCCACAGCAGATTGTCGCGGCTGGTCATGATGGCTTTCACTTGAATGTCTCGCGGCATACATCTACGTGACTGCCGCAATCCGGTACCGCTCCGCCTTTGGGAGCGGAATATTGTTGGAGATTTAGCGGAGAGTGGAATAGGTAGCCGGTGCCGAAGAAGGCGACGGTTTTGAAGTTGATAGGGTAAGCGGGCATGGTGTCTGTTCTCGCGTGGAAAATGGGCTGTGCATCAGGAAGGTTCTGATCGATCGGGCACAAGACTTCCAGAGAAGAGGCATGCGGGCCGAAAAGGCTCTCGTAGGTTCAGCACCGAAGTTGGTTCAGATGGCTGATAGCGAAGAGTATCACGGCGGCCAAGAAATAGTGGGAACTTCTATTTCTTCAACCTGCAACTTGTTCATAGCCATTCTATTTTTTCTGTGTTGAACCTTTGGTATGCGATAGGGAACATATAGGTTCCAAGTTCCGTGGCATTTTGCGGCGTCTTGGTACCTTGAAATAGAGAAGGAACCTATCTCCGTTCGTTTCGCGCGCGGGTCTTTGGCGGGGGCTGGATGTTGTTCTGGTTAGGATGGGTTCGCCATTGGCTCTTTACCCTTAGTTTTGATGATCTGGTGGTTCGCTATCGCGAAATCGCCCTGGCGATTCATCCAGACAGATATTCTTCAATTTTATTAAGGAGTCACAAAATGAAAGAACTACGCATCACGGTAAAAAGTTTCTGCGCACCCCTGGTGGTTACTATGATTCTTGCCGGCATGTCTGCCGTGGAAGCTAAGAACGGGTTTGGTCATGAGGCGCGTTTTTATCAACAGCGCAACCTGGTGTCCGACGGATTTATTCCGGCGGACCATAATGACCCTAACCTGGTTAATGCTTGGGGGGTGGCATTCAATCCCTTGGGGCCGGTATGGGTGGCGGACAATGGCACGGGTACGTCTACTCTATATGATGGTGATGGCATCGCTCAAAGCCTGGTGGTTAGTGTTCCGTCGCCCAATAGCGACACCGGCGGAAATCCGACTGGGGTCGTATTCAATCCCTCCGCCGGATTCACGGTATCAAACGGCGGGGCCTCCGGGGCTAGCCGCTTCATCTTCGCTACCGAAGATGGCGTGATTGCTGGCTGGGCACCCAATGTTCCTTCCACACTTTCGACGCGTGCTATTCGAGCCATCGATCACTCGGCGGCCGGCGCAGTCTACAAGGGGCTAGCCATCATTCCGGGGGGCTGGCTGTATGCCGCCGACTTTCATAACAACAAGATCGACGTCTTCGATAGCGCTTTCACGGTGCCAACAACGTTGCCGACCGACGCGTTTACCGATCCCATGCTTCCCGCAGGGTATGGACCGTTTGGTTTACAGGCCATCAATGGCGAAATTTACGTTTCCTACGCCAAACAGGATGGCGATAAGCACGATGACGTAAAGGGAAAAGGCTTCGGCTTTATTAACGTGTTCGACCCAAATGGACGCCTGGTCAGGCGTCTCGTATCGGCGGGCAAGTTGAACGCGCCCTGGGGGATGGCCTTGGCGCCCGCAGGTTTCGGCAAATTCAGCGGTCGCCTGTTGGTGGGGAACTTTGGTGATGGCAGGATCAATGCCTTCGACCTGGCGACAGGGGAATTTGTCGGCCAGCTTAGGGGGGTAGGTCACAGACCGATTCAGATCGACGGCTTGTGGGGGATAGCCTTTGGTAATGGTTTCAGAAACCAACCGGCCAATACTTTGTTCTTTGCCGCGGGGCCAGGCGATGAGGCGCATGGGCTATACGGTCGTATTGATCCGATAAACGGCGCCGAGGAATACGATCACTACGATGGTCGGCATGCGAACGACGACTGATGGGGCGCTTTGAAGTTGGACGTATAGGATTACGGGATTCGACGGAAATGGCGCTTGTATTTCACCGATGTACTCAGCAGTTTTGCCACCAGACCGGCTGGGCCGGTCTGGTGGTCTCTGATTGAATATACCGGACTTTCGTTTAGTGGCGGGTATGTTTAAATGTGAGTTAAACCTGACCCTAGTTACTTAGACTTCATGCTTCCGGCGCAATCTGATGATCGCGAACAAACCGGAGCCCATCAGCCATACTCCAGATGGCAGAGGGACAGGCGCCGCAGGACGTAAATCCGCGATCCAGGCTTCGGTATTGCCGTTAGGGTTGATGCCAAAGCCGGTTATGATCTGGTTGTCGTCGGATATACCCGAAACATAGCTAAGCGTCCAGTTGGCCAGATCCAGTCCATAATCCGTGCTCAGCCAATCCTTGGCAAAGCGCATGCCATGGGCGCGGTCCCAGACCATGCCTTCGGAAGTGAACGCCGGTTTGACATTGAACACTTGGCCGAAAATCATCGAACCGTCCGCTGTAATGCCGGCGTCGGCGCTGTATTGATAGCCAGCCAAAGACCCCAGATTTTCCCAGCCCCCCCCCTGAGTCCAGACCATGGCCTGACTGAAACCGTTGACCTGTCCCGAGCCGGAGATGGTCGTTCCGTCATTGGAAATATCCGAGGCCGACGTGGTTGTGGCGCCCGGCGCGACGCCTAGGCTCACCAGACCGTCGGTTGTCGTCCAGCGATAAGCTTGGCCGCTATCGGTTGTGTTGCTTTGTCCGACGATGATCGAGCCGTCGGCGCTGATGCCGCGTGCCCAGCTCGTGAAGTCTCCGGGCAGGATGCCCAAATCCTGCATGCCGGTACTTTGAGTCCAGCGGTAGCCATTACCGCCGGGATAGGCGCTGGTTGAACTATAACCCACGATTACCGAGCCGTCAGCGCTCATGGCGTCGCCACGGGTAAAGCCGTCGTTAGCGCCCAGGCCGCCGATGGAAACCATGCCGCCGGCTTGAGTCCAGCGGAACGCCTGGTAGGTGCTGCTATCGGTGGTGCTGTAGCCGGCGATCACGGAGCCGTCGGCCGATACCGCGCTGGCATAGGCGGCATGGCCGGTGCCGGGCAATGCGCCTATCGATTGCATACCGCCACTCCGGGTCCAACGGAACGCTTCGGTGCCTACCGCGTTGGCGCTGTAACCGATGACGGTGGAACCATCGGCGGAAACATCGGTGGCACGGCTTTGAAAAGCGCCGCCGGCCAGATCGCCAAGTGGAATAAATTGAGCAGCCATCGCCGCCTGGGGTAACAGTATCATGGCCGATATGGATACGGCCAACAGGCGGGATGTGGTGGTAAACGGATGTTTCATGTATGTCATTCCTTTTGCATTAAAACATTGAAAATTGCGGTTGATGCGGAGTTACCTTGGTCCGAGGTTTTCGTGCCTATCAAGACACGGCAGAATCCCTGGCTTTCTAAACCGAAAACTAAGCGTTCAATTTTCTGCGCGACGCGCCTACTAAACCGACTAAAGCGCTGCCGAACAACCAAACCGCTCCTGGGACTGGCACGGCGGAAACCGATACGTTTATGGGGCTACCGGTAAGTGTGCCGTTCGCGCCGCTGACGAAAATGGTGTACCAGCCGGATGCCAGATTATGCAATGTCATCGAAGCAAGGCCAGCGCCTACGCTGCCGCTAATACCGGATTCATACAAATTGTCGATACTGACGTCGTTGACGCCGTAGTTAACGGCTTGTCCGAAGGCGTTTGCCGCGTAGCTATTGCCGGAGTTGGCATAGCCCAGGGTTTCCACGATGCCGGCTCCCCCGGCGGTTTTAGCGGTTGCCCAGATCAAGCCGTTTTGTCCCGCCTGAGCGACCTGGCTGAAATCATGGATAGCGCCGTTCACGCCTCCGCTAAGCGCGACGCTTTGGCCTGTATAGGTTGAATTGGTTCTGTAGAGCGTAAACGCCGGCGCCATCGTCGCGCCATCGGCGGTTGCGGAAATGGTCGTGTCGGAGGTAGCGGTCAACCGAAAACTCAGCCATGAACCTTCCATACCCCAGGCGTCATAGTTAAGCGCGGCGTTTCCGGTCCAACCCATTTTTTGGGAGTTGGCGCTAGTGTTGGTGATGGTTTCTCCGGAACCAAGCACATTGTCCGCGCCGACCCATGCCGCCGCCGCGGGTGCCACGGAGCCAGTAGCCAAGGCTATCGCGGTTATTGCAGTTTTAAAAACCGATAAATTCATGCTGTAAATCTCCCATTACCCACCGTGTTTGTGTTGCGGGTGGATGTCTAAGTTATCGTTTAGTATTTGGAATAGCCGGCTATCTATCAGGCGGGGAAGCATGCCGGACGTTTCCAGGTTAGCGAGCTTGTATTGCGGGAAGGATTATCGACACCCTAATTATCGATCGGCTTTCCAGCTCTCCCCAACTCAAAGGAGGTAGCTCGGCTATCTAATTAAAGACCCGCGGCTTTCCGGCCTCGCCTTGCGACGAGTGTGGCAATGATCGTTGCAATATCGTCTGCGTTCACAACGAATCAATATACGCAAAATGGATGCCAAAAATGGATAATTCATTAGAGCGCCGTTTCGCCGCTAAAAAAACTTGAATGTCGATTTTTTATTTAAAGCTTAAATCAATAGCTAGTGTTCTTGTTAGGTTGCTATAAAGGCTAGTCATTCGACTCATGAATAGTCCTCGGTACCACCCAACCTATCAGCGGAATTAGGTTATTTCACACAAAGTGAGTTATATCCCGCATTTAATAAATGGTAATGCTGGAAGAAGGGCTGTTAGTCTCTTACCAGTTAAATGATGTCAAAACATAACAAGAATATTGAGATTAACGAGCGACAGCAAGGGTTTGAACGATAGCGAACGCAGTCAGTTTTTCACAGGTAGCGATAGCGGCAC
>JAJRDU010000107.1 GCA_028748685.1 Methylococcaceae bacterium | reverse complement strand
ACCTTAGCCTGAGCTGGCGCTTCGGCTTGCAAGGTTTGATCAGAAACAGCCAGACCAGCGTCAGCCAGATTCTGGCTTTCAGCATCACGCTGACCGCGATGGCGTTGAGCTTCACGGTGCGTAGCGACCTGATCGCCAACTGGCAAAAACAGTTGCCGGAGCAGGCGCCCAATCATTTTGCCTTGAATATTTTTCCCGAGCAGCAACAGGCGTTTCAGGACGAATTACAACAGGCGCAAATCGCCGGCAGCCGTTTTTACCCGGTGGTGCGAGGCCGCTTGGTGGAAATCAACCAGGAAGCGGTACAGCAACGGGTCAGCAAGGACAGCCAGGGCGAAAACGCCACCACCCGCGAACTGAGCCTGACCTGGACCGCCGAGTTGCCAGAGGATAACAAGATCGTCGATGGCGACGGCTGGCAAGCCGACAAACCCGGCCTGGTGTCGGTAGAGCAAAAGCTGGCGGAAAACCTGAAAATCCGCGTTGGCGATCGGCTGACTTTCACGGTCGGCAGCGAACAACTGGCCGCCACGGTCGCCAACCTCCGTACCGTGCAATGGGACAGCATGCGCCCCAACTTCTACATGATCTTCTCGCCCGGCACGCTGGAAAATTTTCCGACCACTTACATGACCAGTTTTTACCTGGCCGAGAACCAGAAGAACCTGCTGGCGGGCTTACTAAAAAAATATCCGGCGATCACCGTCCTGGAAGTGGATCAGATATTGAAGCAGTTCAAGACCATCCTGGAGCAACTGACCAAGGCCATCAACCTGCTGCTGTACTTCGCCTTGGCCGCCGGCTTCACGGTGCTGTTCGCCGCCGTCTACGCCACCCTGGATCAGCGCATCTACGAAGGGGCGTTGATGCGTACCCTAGGCGCCCGGCGCGGTTTCTTGCGCGTTACCCATGTCATCGAGTTTTGCCTGCTGGGCGGATTGGCCGGGGTGTTGGCGGCGATTGCCGTCGAGGCGATTCTGTATGCGCTTTATACTCGGGTGATGCACATCGTTTACCAGCCCAGTTTTTATCTGTGGGCGGTGTTGCCGGGGATTGGCGTGGTTAGCGTTGGGTTGGCGGGGTATTGGGGGGTGAGGGAAGTGGTTAGGGTGCCGCCGCTTAGGGTGTTGAGGCGGTGATTGACATGGTTCGATATTGCCGGCTAATCTGATGGGCGAATTATTTGTCTCAGGATTATCAATATGAAAGAGTACGCCAAAGAATATAGGGGGAATTTGCTTAAAAAACTCTCCAGAAAGAAGAGTGGAAGTAAACCCTCTGAAGTTCTTGAAGCAGAGAAAATAATAGCGAAGTACAACGAAGAACAAGAGAAAATTGGGCCGCAACTTTTTCGTCTTGAATCATCTGAGTGTCCTGATTCGATATGTCCTCAATGTTTCTATCTGCGTGGTTTGAATGTTCATTTAAAGACAATTCCCGGTGATGATGAAATAGACAAGTACCAATGCCCTGAATGTAATTCTATTTATGAAGAATAAGCATAACCTCGCATTAACCCTACTTCGCTTTGCAACGCATGTTATGTTTTAAAGTTTTGCAGAAGAAAGCATGTGGAACTTGATCCGAAGTAAATTCATGGCCAGACAAGTCACGGAAGATTTTCGTGATTATCTTTTCTCAATCGTGTTCGTTATTGGTGAAATTTACGATCATGTTAAAGACTCCAAAAGCCTCATAGATCACTTCCTTCGAGACAATACTGAGGAATCATCCGTGCGCCAGAAGGTTTTTCTGGATGAACTGCAAAAACGAATGCAAGGCCCGATGACTGATAAAGAGCGGGTGGCAGAATTTACTTTCGAATATTTCTTTATTCTCAACGACAAATACGACAGTAAACTACAAGCCATTTTGAAGGAAGATTTCATGAAGAGAATTGAAAATGCCTTTTACACTAACGGTATATATCGATAAAGCTCTGTAGGGTGGGTACGCTCTTTGTGCTCACGCGGAATTGATGGGTTGGCAAACAATGATTCGCTATCGCGAAGCTTGATTCAATGCCGGTTGCCGCACCGGCGGGCGGGTTCCTTTCTTTTGCTCGGCCAAAAGAAAGGAACCAAAGAAAACGCCGCCCGGATGCCGCTTGTTTCCTGCGTTCCTCGCTTTTGACCGGGGTTGCCGAAAGGGGCTTCCTGCCCCTTCGTCAACGCGATGCATCCCTGCATCGCCCCTAGCGGGCTAATCCGTTCACAAGCTCCGGTACTCGGCGCGGCATACGGGACAAAACCGAGCCCCCCGTAGGCCGGAATAAGCCCGCGTAGCTCCGATTAGCGATAGCGAAATCGGAGGAATGTTTGCCGAGTAGGGTCGGTACGCTTTTTCTGCCCTCGCGGAATTGATGGCTGGCAAACAATGATTCGCTATCGCTAAACTTGATTGAATGCCGGTTGCCGCACCGGCGGGCGGGTTCCTTTCTTTTGCTCGGCCTCGGCAACTGCTCCATGCGTTGCCCTACCTCCTGCATCCATGCAGTCGAAAAGAAAGGAACCAAAGACAAATACGCCGGGAGCGGATTTGGACGCCAAAGGCGCGCGAAGCGTGAGCGCCTGGATGGCGCGAGTCAGCAGGCCGCCCGGATGCCGCTTGTTTCCTGCGTTGCTACGAAAACCATCCCTGGTTTTCGCCCTGCGGGCCAGCCGCTGGCTGTTCAAATTTGCTCCCAGCAAATTTGTCGCTTTTGAACGGGGTTGCCGAAAGGCGGGAAGGGGCTTCCTGCCCCTTCGTCAACGCGATGCATCCCTGCATCGCCCCTAGCGGGCTAATCCGTTCAAAAGCTCCGGTACTCGGCGCGGCATACGGGACCAAAACCAAGCCCCCGTAGGCCGGAATAAGCCGGTTTGAGCGGAAGCGAAAACGGGCGTTTCCGGCGGAAATTTGCCGGAAACAACCACCCTGCGCTTCGCTTGTGCGGCTTTATTCCGGCCTACACGATTCATACAGCCCGCGTAGCTCCGTTCGGCGAACGGCGTAATCGGAGGAATGTTAGCCGAGTGGGCACACTCTTTGTACCCACTCGGAATTTATGGATTGGCAAACAATGATTCGCTATCGCGATAGCTTGATTGGGGCTCAACCCAGATACGGAGAAGGTGATGGGTACATCCCCATCACCCCGACCCGACACCATCTGTCGGAAAAATTTACAATGTGGCTTTTTTCCGCAGGCCTAAAACGCCTAATAGGCCGGAACCGAACAGCCAGACAGCCGCGGGCAACGGGACTGCGCTGATCGTCAGTCTGGGAGCGGTGGATAAGCCTTGCTCCGAAGAATAGAAGTAGGCTGAACCCTCTCCCTGTATCGGCGTTTCCTCAATCCACAATCCGTAATTGGCGTAACTGGCATTCATCCAGCCCGCAACCAGTGAGGTAATGTCCCAATCCCGGTAGACGCCGGTATTGTTGTCATTGATGGTGAGCGAGGCTACCTCGGTTGGGTCTATGCTCGGAGCGGTATTGAAGGTAACCATGTCTTCGTCCCACGGCGAGGTTACCCGGAAAATTGAGTAGGTAATGCCGGCGTTTTCATTGCCCCAATGGAACAGCGAAAGAGTCGCGCTGTTTACTGTCAAACCAGACGGTATGCCAGTTAGGTCGAACTCTAACAGCCCAATAGACCTCAAGTTGTCACTCCAATTCATAATTAGGTCCAAGGTATTCCAATTATCGTCACCCAGAATATCATTGGCAAGTTGGGTATCCTTACCATCGGCCGGCTGTAAAACGATTGGTGTTGCATGAGCACTGGAAGCCGCGAAGCCAGACAGTACCAATAGGATCAAGACAAATATCTTCTTGCGGAAGCGGTGTTCCATGTTTTTTTTCTCCTTTAGCAATTAACAAATAACGCGGATAAAAGATTCGTCAGAGACGAACCCAAGGTGGCCTAGGCTTGGCTGTAACAAAAGCGAAGCCAAATCGATACCCAAATAAAGCGTAGACAGGCGGCTGTAATGCAAGCGAATATCGCACCAACTATAAGTTATTAGTATTTATCAATGCGTTAGAGATAAATTTCAATTGAAAGAAAAGGCTGAATGTAAAATAATCCGACACTAAATTATGAGTCTAATAGTGCGTATTCAATAATTAAGACATTTTATTTTCATTTACGAATCAATGGCTTGGTTATATGCTTCGGCATGTACAATCCCTGAATCAGCGTGTACGGCTACTCGCGCTCTTGTAAAGAATTCAGTGAGCCGAGAATGGATAGCCTACGTTAATAACGATTCGCTACCGCGTGACTGTATTGAATACCGGGACCACAAAACAGCCCCATGGGCGGAACTTAAGCCTTGTAATCTTCTGGACGGAATGGGACGATTTGATTTTGAATAGCCAAGGGAGCCAGAAATGGGACTAGATACCGTCGAATTGGTGATTGCCATCGAGGATGCGTTTGAAGTTCGTATCGCTAATGACGATGCCGCGAAACTGACCACGCCGGGCGAAGTCACGGACTATTTGATGTCTCGGCTTCGTACCGACGGCGGCGATCCATGCCCGCCTCAAGCCGGTTTTTATCGGATACGCTCGGTACTGATGACGCAATTCGGCATACCGCGCCAACAGATACATCCTGATTCGTCGTGGTCCGAGCTGTTCAAAAGCGACATTCCCAACGCTTGGCGCAAATTGGGCGATACCTTGGCTGTCGACAATTTTCCGAGACTGGAACGAACCAAAGCCTTTTTTATCGTGGCGGTTTTCGGGATTCCGGCGCTGGTCGCAATTCCGATGTTGAAATCCGGAGTCGGCTTTTCCTTGATCCTCATCGTCTATGCTGTACTGGCAATGTTTGCCAATACCCTGACAAGCGGAATGGGAAGGCTGGTGCCGGCCCGCTATCGAACCGTCGCCAGCCTGATTCCGTATGTCAACTGTGCCGACAGCCGGCTGTGGACTCGCGAGGCCGTGCTGGCAAAAGTGATTGAAATCACCTCGGAACAGTTGGGGCTCCGGATTGACGAGATTCAGCCGGACTCACGTTTCGTGGGCGATCTTGGCGCGGATTAATATATTGATGTCACGCAAAGCCGGTTTTCAGTCCCGTTATTCCGCCCCGAGCATCACAGCTTTTGGCAAGACAGATCGGCAGGACAGCCGATTTGCATGCGTGGCACCCGTAGGGCGAGGTACAAGGATGTACCGAGTGAGCAGCCCGCTAGGGGAGCGGCAAGGATGCCGCTCGTTTTCGGAGGGCTAAGGATAGCCCTTCCGAAAAACCTCGCCAAATACCCAAAGGGCACAAGAGCGAGAAGCGCAGGATTAAGGCGGAATCCGGGTGTCGTTTCTTTTGGATACTTTTCTTTCGACTGCATGGATGCAGGAGGTAGGGTAATGCAGGAGCAATTGCCGAGGACAAGCAAAGAAAAGTATCTCGCCTGTCGGTGCGACCAATCGGCAGGATAGCCGATTGGCATTTACCCGCCAGGGCGAAAAACAAGGATGTTTTTCGTGAAACCGACTTCAATATAATTTGTTGCGATAGCGATACTGATGCAGGGCGAATGAATTCGCCCCCTACAACTATTTTTTTAACCACGGGAGTATCACCATGCTTAAAAGTTACGGCTACGCAGCCTACGATCCCAAAACACCGTTGCGCTCCTTTCATTTCGAGCGCCGCCAACCGGGTCCGCGGGATGTGCGCATCGAGATTCAATATTGCGGCGTCTGCCACAGCGACTTGCACCAGGCTCGCGACGAATGGCACGGCAGCACTTTCCCCATGGTGCCGGGGCATGAGATCGTCGGCAAGGTGGTGGAAGTAGGCGCCGAGGTTAGGGCTTTCAAGGTCGGCGATTTGGCCGGGGTGGGCTGTATGGTGGATTCCTGCGGCGTTTGTCCTGATTGCCAGGACCACCAGGAACAGTTTTGCAATCAATCCGTATATACGTATAACAGCCCCGACAAGCACACCGGCAAGATGACCTACGGCGGCTATTCCAACCAGATCGTGGTCGATCAGGACTTCGTGCTGCATGTCTCCGACAAATTGAATCTGGCGGCGGTGGCGCCCCTGATGTGCGCAGGCATCACCACCTACTCGCCGCTGCGCCACTGGAAAGTCGGCAAGGGTGACAAGATCGGTATCGTGGGCCTGGGCGGCTTGGGACACATGGGCGTGAAATTTGCCCATGCCTTTGGCGCCGAGGTAGTGCTGTTTACGACTTCGCCGGACAAGGCCGCCGATGCCAAACGCCTGGGCGCGCATCAGGTGGTGATTTCCAAGAATGCCGAGGACATGGCAAAACATCAGCAAAGTTTCGACTTCATCCTCAATACCGTCGCCGCGCCTCACGATCTTGATCAGTATCTGGCCCTGCTGAAACGCGACGGCACGATGTGCCTGGTCGGCGTGCCGTCCGAGCCGCATCCGTCGCCGAATGTCGGCAACCTGATTTTCAAGCGAAGGGCTCTGGCCGGGTCGCTGATAGGCGGCATCAAAGAGACCCAGGAAATGCTGGATTTTTGCGCCGAGCACAACATCGTTTCCGACATCGAGCTGATTCCCATGGAGGGCATCAACGACGCCTATGAGCGCATGCTGAAAAGCGACGTCAAATACCGCTTCGTAATCGATATGGCGACGCTGAAGGCTTGAGCGAAAAACGCGACGGCCATTTGGCGAGCAGAAAATCCCCCACTTCCCACTCACTACTCCCCACTAACTACTAACCACTTCCTATGAAAATCATCTCCTGGAACGTCAACGGCATCCGCTCCGTGCAGGGCAAAGGCTTTGGCGAGACGCTGGCTCAACTCGACGCCGATTGCATCCTGCTGCAGGAAACCAAGGCGCAGGACGATCAGGTCGAAAAAGCGCTTGAAAACATCGACCACTATCATATCTACAGCAACTCCGCCGAGCGCAAGGGCTATTCCGGGGTGGCGATCTTGACCCGGCGGGAACCGCTACGGATTATTCGCGACATCGGCATCGCCGAACACGATATGGAAGGCCGAGTGATCGTCGCTGAGTATGAAAAATTTTATTTGCTCAACGTTTATGTGCCGAATTCCGGCGATCAATTGGTAAGGCTGGACTACCGGCAAACCTGGGATCTGGAACTTTTGGCCTATATGCAGCAATTGCAAAGCCAAAAACCGCTGATTGCCTGCGGCGATTTCAACGTCGCCCATCAGGCCATCGACATCGCCCGCCCCAAGGCCAATTACAACAAGTCCGCGGGCTACACCCAGGCTGAGATCGACGGTTTCAGCCGTTTCGTCGACGCCGGACTGGTCGATAGTTTCCGTCACTTCCACCCCGAGACCGTTGCCTACAGCTGGTGGAGCTACCGCGCCAACGCGCGTGAAAAAAATATCGGTTGGCGGATCGATTATGTACTGACCAGCAACTCGCTGATCGGGCAGGTCAACGACGCCTTCATCCTGCCCGACATCACGGGCTCCGATCACTGTCCGGTTGGGATAAGCATAGCTCTTTGAAGCAACGGCGCTTGTTTTCCTCGCTCGGCGGGGTATCGTAATAGCAAAATATCGGCCGGAATGAGCCGGCGCATAACGGAATTCAGGTGTTTCCGGTACAACGGCTTCGTGGCGCTTGACGTTTGTACGAAATACCGCCACGCTTATGCTTAGGATTTTACCGGAGCGCCAGGTTTAGCGCTTTTATCAATTCAGTGATTTAGCGACACTTTGATTCATGACGTCACGAATTCAATATAGGGGTGAAGCCATACTGCTACTCAAAAAAACCTTAACTCTTACCGTTTCTTCCTTTGTTGTCTTGAGCTCAACATGCAACGCGCAAACGCTGGACCAGCAAATCAGTAGCCTTTTGGCGCAGGGTTCAGCCGGTTTTTGCTCGCAAATGGTGGATGACTCGCTCTACATCCTCAATCCGGCGATAAATGCGCGGCAGCCGATAAACTTTGGCCCACAGCTCGCAAGCCTTTGTCAGCGACCTCCACTGCCACCCGTCTGCGAAAACCCACCCTGCGCCTTTCCCCCTCCTCCGTCTGGCGGAGGTGTGGGAGGAATTGGTCAAACACCATTTTCCGGCTCGGCTTCATCCACTCTCGGCCAAGCCGACCAGTTCGTCAAAAAACGCAGACTGAAGACCGGTAAGGATGAGGACAAAAATGCCCCCATTGGCGGCGGTTCCGGCGACGACGCGGAACTGTCGATTGCCTCGAAAATCAATTTATTCTTTAACACCGACTATCGGGAATTGGATCGCCGGCAAACAGTATTCGAACCGGGCTACAATTCAAATCAAAAGGGGTTCAACCTAGGAGCCGATGTCATGCCGGTCGACTGGCTGGTAACAGGACTGGCCTTCAATTATTCGCACTGGCGCGGTGATCAGCTGAACGGCGGCGGATTCGAGACAGATTCCTACGGCCCGACTATTTTTGCATCGCTGTTCCCCTGGCAAGGCTTCTTTGCCGACTTGTCTTTTCAGTACACCCGTAAGGAGGGCTCCAATAGCAATCAACGTAACTACGTCAGGGAAGACAATGCCCGTTTCGGCGGCGCGGTTGCCGGAAGTCCAAGCGCCGATCAATACGAGGGAAATTTGACCACCGGTTACGACTATAGCATCGGCGGCTTTACGATAGGCCCCCGCGCCACCGCCCGCTACCGTCATGTCGGCATGGGCAGCTATACCGAGTTGGGAAACTCGGGGTTGGAACTGAGGTTTCTACAAGACCAATTCACCTCGGTGCAGACCAGCATAGGCGCCCAGGCCTCATTCGCCATCGCCACGAGTTGGGGCGTATTGGTACCGCAACTGAACGCCGATTGGACCCACGAATACGACAACGGCCAACGTTTGATTTTCGTGCAGTTCGCCCAGGATAATCGAGCCATCCCCACCACCTTCGGCTTTCAGACCGACAGGCCGGACCGGGATTTTTTCCATTTGGGTACAGGCCTTGTCGCGGTTTTGCCTAACGGTTTGCAAGCCTTTGCCAATTTCGAGACCTTGCTCGGCAATGCTTATTTCGACAACTATGTCGGTACGGTTGGCATACGGCTAGGACTCTGAATCGGGGCGGCGCCACTTCGCCGCCCCGATTCGATCAACAATTACTTGCCGCCCAACAAGGCCAGCATTTCCTCGCGCTGAATGACTTCTTTTTCCTGCAATAGATCGGCCAGCTTATCGAGTTGTTTCCGTTTCGAAGTCAGGATCTTGTGCGCACGTTGCTGGGCATCTTCGACCAGTTCCTTGATTTCGGCATCGACGATGCGGGCGGTTTCCTCGCTGTAATTGCGCTGCTCGGAAAAATCACCGCTCAAGAATTGCAATTGCTGGCGTTGCCCATAAATCAGCGGACCGAGTTTCGTGCTCATACCCAGGTAACACACCATGTTGCGGGCGATCTCGCTGGCTTTCTCCAGGTCGTTCTGCGCGCCGGTAGAAACGCTGTGCAAGGCCAGTTGTTCGGCCACCCGGCCGCCCAGCAGAATCGCCAATTGATCCTTGAGTTCGGGTTCCGTGGAAAGGTATTTTTCCTCGACCGGCAATTGCAGCGTAAAACCCAACGCCGAAACGCCGCGCGGAATGATGGAGATTTTATGCACAGGCTCGCCGGTGGGTACGTTTTCCGCCACCAGCGCATGGCCGGCTTCATGGAAAGCCACCCGGCGTTTTTCTTCCGGTCCCAGCACCCGGTTTTTCTTCTCGGGACCGGCCATGACCCGGTCGATGGCGGCTTCGAAATCGGCCATGTTGACGGTATCGCGGCCGCCGCGCGCCGCCATGATCGCCGCCTCGTTGGCAATGTTCGACAAATCGGCGCCGACGAAGCCCGGCGTGCGCTTGGCGACGGTGGAAAGATCGATGTCCCTGTCCAGTTGCATGGCCTTGCTGTGCAGCTTGAGTATGGCGATGCGGTCAACCAGATCCGGCTTGTCGACCACGATTTGCCTATCGAAGCGGCCGGCGCGCAGCAAGGCTTTATCGAGAATTTCCGGGCGATTGGTGGCGGCCATCACCACCACGCCGGAGGTTGGGTCGAAACCGTCCATTTCGGTAAGAAGCTGGTTGAGAGTCTGCTCGCGCTCGTCGTTGCCGCCCATGATCGCCGGGCCGCCGCGCGAACGGCCGATGGCATCCAGTTCGTCGATAAAGATGATGCAAGGCGCTTTTTGCCGGGCCTGTTCGAACAAATCCCGCACCCGTGCCGCGCCGATACCGACGAACATCTCGATGAATTCCGAGGCGCTGATGTTGAAAAACGGCACCCCGGCCTCGCCGGATACCGCGCGGGCCAGCAAGGTTTTACCAGTTCCCGGCGAGCCGACCAGAAGCACGCCCTTGGGCATGCGGCCGCCCAGCTTTTGGAGTTTTTCCGGGGATTTTAGAAACTCGATGGTTTCCTTCAGCTCCTGTTTGGCGCTTTCGGCACCGGCCACATCGTCAAAAGTGATCTTTGAGGTTTCCTGCTGAATGCGAATTTTATTACCAATGTTCAGGAAGGAGCGCCCCGCCCCGCCGGTCATGCGCGGCAACAGCCACATCCAGATGCCGGCGAAAATGGCGATAGGGATGATCCAGTTGAAAAGAATATTACTGAGCCAGTTGTCGCCGCTCCTGACCACATATTCGACCTTGTGGTCCTGCAGGTTCTTGGTCAACGCCTCGTCCCACAAGGGTATGGTGAAGAAATGCTTGCCGATTTTCTTGTCCTCTTCCTTGAGGCTGCCGTTGATAAAGTGCTGCGTGACGACGGCTTCCCCGACCTTGTCGGCGTTGACCAGATTCAGAAACTGGCTGTAGGGAATTTCCCGGCCTTGCGGTTTTTCGCCGCCGGCCAGTAGCGACAGCAACAAAATACCCAAGATCGCATATAGCCAAAACTTCGATTTGTTGCCTTCGGGGGTATCGGTTTTTTCGCCGCCTTCCGGCTGAGGCTTGGAGAACGATTGCCAAGCCGATTTAAGCCAGGCCCAGGCCATGCACAGCAAATCAATCACAGTCTTGTAGATTTCGGTCAGTTTTTGCTTGTCTATCATGACGCCATGCCCCCGATGGAAAAAATAAACCTACTGCAAACTCTTCCTCCTATTTACCAGATTTTGCCGGCTAAGCAAGCGACAATTGCCGATAAGCACCGTTGTAGTACAGCAGGGGGTCGCCGGAGCGGCAAACCACCCTTTGCACTTCACCGATCACGACCCAGTGAGTACCGGCCTCGACCATCTTCACGACCTTGCACTCCAGACTGGCCAGGGCGTCGGTCAACAGTGGCGCGCCGTTTTCGCCCGCTTCCCAGGGAACGCTGGCAAAACGCTCTTCCTGCGTACCGCCTCCGGCAAATATATTCGAAGCGTCCTGATGATCGCTGCCGAGGATGTTGACCGCGAATTGCTGCCGTTCCATGACCACGGCACCGGTGTCGGTAGCCTGATTCAGACACACCAGAATCTGCGGCGGATCGGCCGAGACGCTGCTGAACGACGTGGCCGTCATGCCCTTCAGTCCTTGTGTTTCGGATTGCGCGGTAACCACGGTTACGCCACTGGCCCATAATTTCAGGGCGTTTTTAAACTGACTCGCATCTACACTCATATAATTCTCTTGGCTAAATCCACTACATCATGACCATCACGGCAAGGTTTTCTCGTCACAAAAAACACTCAGTTTTTGGGACGCATGTGCGGAAACAGCAACACGTCGCGGATGCTCGGCGAATTGGTGAACAGCATCACCAAACGGTCTATGCCGATGCCCTCGCCGGCGGTCGGCGGCATGCCGTGTTCCAGCGCGGTGATGTAATCGGCATCGAAATGCATGGCTTCGTTGTCGCCGGCTTCTTTTTCCTCGACCTGTTTCCGGAAGCGCTCGGCCTGATCTTCGGCGTCGTTCAACTCGGTGAAACCGTTGGCAATTTCGCGGCCGCCGACGAAAAATTCGAAGCGGTCGGTGACATGCGGATCGTTGTCGTTGCGGCGCGCCAATGGCGACACTTCCACCGGATAGGCAGTGATGAAGGTCGGATTCATCAAGCGATGCTCGACAGTTTTTTCGAAAATCTCGATCTGTACCTTGCCCAAACCATAGCCATCCTTGACCGGAATTTTCAGATTTTCGGCAACTTTGACCGCCGCTTCGCGGGTCGAGAGGTCGGCCAAGGTCAGTTCCGGATTGAAATGCAGGATGGACTCCAGCACCGTCATTCGCGCGAAAGGTTTACCGAAATCGTATTGATCGCCTTGGTATTCGATGATGCTATTACCGACCACGTCTTCGGCGATGCCTTTCAGCAAAGCTTCGGTCAAGTCCATCAAGTCGCCATATTCGGCATAGGCTTGATAAAACTCCATCATCGTGAATTCGGGATTATGACGAGTCGACAGGCCTTCGTTACGGAAGTTGCGGTTGATCTCGAACACCCGTTCGAAACCGCCGACCACCAGGCGTTTCAGATATAGTTCCGGCGCGATCCGCAGATATAGTTCCATGTCCAGCGCGTTGTGGAAGGTGGTAAACGGCCTTGCCGTCGCGCCGCCGGGGATGACCTGCATCATCGGCGTCTCCACTTCCAGGAAGTCGCGGGCGATCAAAAATTCGCGGATGTAATTAACGATCTTCGAACGCATCAGGAAAGTCTTGCGCGTCTCGTCGCTCATGATCAAATCCAGGTAACGCTGGCGGTATTTGATCTCCTGGTCGGCGATGCCGTGGAATTTTTCCGGCAAGGGCCGCAAAGCCTTGGTCAGCAGACGAATGTCGTCAACCTTGACACTCAGCTCACCGGTCTTGGTCTTGAACAACGAGCCCTCGGCGCCAAGGATGTCGCCGATGTCCCACTTCTTGAACTGGTCGTTGTAGACGCCTTCCGGCAGATTGTCGCGAGCCACGTAGACCTGAATCTGCCCGGACATGTCCTGCAAATGGCAGAAACTGGCCTTGCCCATGATGCGGCGGGTCATCATCCGCCCGGCGATCTTGACCCGAATCGGTTCGGCTAAAAGCTCTTCCTCGGCCTTGTCGCCGTAATCCGCCAACAATTGGCCGGCCACCACATTGCGGCGAAAGTCGGTCGGGAAAGCGATACCTTCCTCGCGCAGGCCGTTCAGTTTTTCGCGGCGTTGTTTGATCTGTTCTTGTTCGTCGTGTTCGAGTTCTGACATGTTAGTTATTGGTTAAATCAAATTTACAATAGGTTTGAGAAATTTGCTCGAACCGAGCAATTTCTATAATGGAAAATTCATTATCTCGACAAAGGCAACAGCCGTACCCGCTCGCGCAATTCGTCGGCAACGATAAGCGCACCTTCGCCTAACTCTCGTTCAAACCGGCGCAACATGCTGATTGCTCGGGGCCCAAGAACCGCAGGAGTTACGTCCTGCGTACGTATTTGAAAAACACTGGGCGATTCCGCGCCAGTCAATGCCAGTAAAGTTCCGAAATCAAGATCGTGGGTAAAGACAATTGCGTCATTACTACGCGCCCATTCAAATAACTCGTTGTCAGGGGCGTTGACTGGACCCAGTTGAATCCAATGAACCGCATCGAATCCGGCATCTATAAGCAACGGCGCCCAGCTTGGCGACAGATTCATATCCAGCAAAATCTTCATGCCGCCACAAGCGGCAGCTCAATTTCCTCGGCACGCCAGGCAGCAAAACGTAAGGCCTCGATAATATCTTCTGCTTCTAAGTACGGATATAACGCAAGAATATCTTGGGTTGCATATCCACTGGCAATCAGGCCGACAATAGTGCCAACGGTCACCCGGAGACCTCGTAAACAAGGCTTGCCACCCATTACAGCCGGATTAAATGTAATTCGCTCAAAGTTTTTCATGCTGGCCTCGCTGAAATTCACACTATCTGCTTAATTTACAACCCACTCTTCAAACTCGCCTCGATAAACTGATCCAGCGCGCCATCCAATACCGCCTGCGTGTTGCCGGTCTCGACGTTGGTGCGCAGGTCCTTGATGCGGGATTGGTCCAGTACGTAAGACCGAATCTGGCTCCCCCAGCCGATGTCGGATTTGGAATCTTCGATCGCCTGCAGCCCTTCGTTGCGTTTCAGCATTTCCATCTCGTAGAGCTTGGCTTTCAGTTGCTTCATCGCGGTGTCTTTGTTCTTGTGTTGCGACCTGTCGCTTTGGCACTGAGTGACGATGCCGCTGGGATTATGAGTAATCCGCACCGCCGATTCGGTTCTATTGACGTGCTGACCGCCGGCGCCACTGGCACGGTAAACGTCGATCCGTAAGTCGGCCGGATTGATGTCGATTTCGATGTCGTCGTCGATTTCCGGGGATACGAAAACCGAGGCAAACGAAGTGTGGCGGCGGTTGCCGGAATCGAATGGCGATTTTCTGACCAGCCGATGCACGCCGGTTTCGGTGCGCAGCCAGCCGAAGGCATATGGGCCTTCGAATTTGATAGTGGCGCTCTTGATGCCGGCCACGTCACCCGGCGACTCCTCGATCAACTCGGTCTTGAAACCCTTGGCTTCGCCCCATCGCAGATACATGCGTTCTATCATCGATGCCCAATCCTGCGCCTCGGTACCGCCCGAGCCTGATTGAACATCCAGGAAGGCGTTGTTGGCGTCCATCTCGCCGGAGAACATACGTTGAAACTCCAGAGCGGCTACTTTTTTCTCATACTCTTCGAGATCGGCGGCCACGGTATCGACGGTTTCCTCGTCGTTTTCCTCCACCGCCATCAGCAACAGTTCTTCGGCGTCGTTCAGGCCTTGTTCAAGATCGATAATGGTGTTGACGATGCCTTCCAGCATCGCGCGTTCCTTGCCCATGGCCTGGGCCTGTTCGGGCTTGTTCCAGATCGCCGGATCTTCCAGTTCGCGCAACACTTCCACCAGGCGTTCGCTTTTGACGTCGAAATCCAGATAGTTTTTCAGCCCTGCGCTACGCTCGCGCAAATCGGCGATCTTGTATTTGATCGGATTGATTTCTTGCATGTATCGTTATCCAACTGCAAAAGCCGGATACAGCCCGGCAGAAAAAAGGCAATAATTATAAACGATTAAGCGGCAATCTTGGCCCGATAGTTTTTCAGCGACCAGTAAACGCAAACGATACCGCCCACGATGAACGGCACGCTCAACAGCTGACCGGTAGTAAATGGCAAGCTGTTGGAATACATGGCCTGCTCGGTTTTGAAGAATTCCAGAAAGAAACGCACCAGGAATATCAAGGCGATATCCAGGCCGAATATCAGGCCTTGAATCGGTTTGTCATAAGTCTTTTTGTAGACGGCCAACAACGCGAAGAAAATCATGGCGTAACCAATAGCCTCGTAAAGTTGCACCGGATGCCGGGGCAGATCGTCGACGCGCGCAAACACGATGCCCCAGGGCTGGTCGGTAACGGTGCCCAGAATTTCCGAATTGAAGAAATTGCCGATACGGATTAACGCTCCGCTCATCGCGCAGGGAAAAGCCAAGCGGTCCAACAGCCACAGGTAGGAATCCTGAGTGCCGCGTTGATACAAATACATGGCGATGAAGATACCGAGCGTGCCGCCGTGACTGGCTAGACCGCCTTCCCAAATCGCCAGGATTTTAAGCGGATGCGACAGGTAATAAGCGGGATCGTAGAGCAGCGTATGTCCCAGTCTGGCGCCCACCACGATGCCTATCGCCAAGTACCACAGCATCCGGTCCAGGTCTTCTACGTTCTTGCCTTCCTTGTTGTACATCCACTGCATCATGCTGTAGCTGAAAATAAAGGCCGAGGCGAACATCAGGCCGTACCAGCGGATTTTCAGAAAACCGAAGTCGATGAAGATGGGGTCGATGTTCCAGATTAGGTGTTCCATGAGAAAAATTATATTTTTTAGATGCAAGGTTCAGGGTACAAGGTTCAAGGGGAAGCGGCAACTCGGACTTTACCCCTTGGCCCTAATAACGCTCATCCCTGACTTGAATCCTGCCATCGACTACCCGCACCGGAAAGGTGGCGAGATTTTCATAGGCTGGCGCGCATTTGACTTCGCCGGTCTTGACGCAGAACCTGGCGCCGTGGCGCGGACAGACGATTTCGTCGCCATCGAGCTCGCCGCTGGCGATTTCGGCGCCGTCGTGGGTGCAAACGTCTTCGATCGCATATAGTTGACCTTCGAGCTTGAAAATCGCTACGTCGGTGCCGTGGACATCAACCACCACATGCTCGCCGTTTGCCAGCGCTTGTTCGGCTATTACATCAATCCAATCCGTCATGTTTGTCTCGCTTATTATCATGCCAAGGCCGACAGGGCGATTGAGCGCCCCTACAATCTATTTTATATAAACATCATACCTGAGGAGCTTGCCCTGATAGCTTTCACTGGGCTTGCCGCCCATGGGCTCTGCATAATCCGGGCTCTTTACCACCAAGCGTTTGCCGGTCGTCTGCCAGGCCGCCGCGAACAAATCCGCCCTATCCTCGTCGTCACCGAGAATATCCCGCAACACCGCCATGGACTTACGCGTCGCCGCCGATTGTTTGCGTTTCTGGGGGAACATCGGATCGAGATAAATACAATCCGGCGCTTCCCGCAAGCTGCCCAACAACTCGATGGCATTGCCGACCAACAATTTCGGCGGCGTCAATTCGCGCTTGATTACCCAGTCCTTTTGCGCCAAACGGTTGAAACCGTCCCGAATCAGCTCGGCCATCACCGGCGAACGCTCTATGCACGTTAGCTCGTACCCCATCCGAAACAAGGCCAGACTGTCCTGCGCCCAGCCGGTGGTGGCATCGACGATGGTGTGCGTTTTTTTGCCGACGGCCTGAGCCAGCAAGTCTTTTTTGGGCGCCGGATAGGAGTGCTGTTCGCCGGGACGGGGCTCGATGTCCACCGCCAAGCCGCCTTTTTTCAGAGTTTGCTTGTCCAGCAACTTCAAGCAACCATCGCGGTAACACAGGAAGAAATCTTGTGGCAGTTCGGCTGGCAGGGACTGACTTTCCAGAAAGGGCACGGCCAGCCTCGCCGCCAGTTCTTGGCTGGCGAGCATTGCCGACTCGTCGGCAACGATAACTGCCAAATTTTCGGAAAAACCGGCCACGCGAAGTCGTTATTCGGTGGAAATCGATTGGGCTTCGTTTTTCAGGGCCGCATCCAAGGTATGCCAAGCCAAAGTCGCGCATTTCACCCGCGCCGGATATTCCCGCACGCCGGCCAGCACAGCCAGCTTCCCTATGGCTTCCAGATTAATTTCCTCGGACTTGCCGGTAGTCATTTCGTGGAATTGCTTGAACAAGGCATCCGCCTCTGCTTCGGTCTTGCCCTTGACGATTTCGGTCATCAACGACACCGAAGCCGTCGAAATCGCGCAACCCGAGCCTTGAAAGCTGGCATCGCTGATCACATGATCGTCGATTTTCAAATACAGCGTCAGCCTGTCGCCGCACAAAGGATTGAAACCTTCCACCTGGCGATTGGCATTATCCATCACCCGGAAATTGCGCGGGTTACGGTTGTGGTCGAATATGACCTCTTGGTACAGGTCGCGTAAATCTTCAAACATTAGCCAAACACCTCTATTAAGGATTTGATGCCTTGCATCAACACATCGATTTCTTCTCGGGTATTGTACATCGCAAACGAGGCCCGCGCCGTGGCCGGTACGCCGTAAAAGTCCATCACCGGCATAGCGCAGTGGTGGCCGGCGCGGATGGCGATGCCCAGACTGTCGAGCATGGTGCCGATGTCGTGCGGATGGATGTGGTCCAGCGTAAACGACAATATGCCGCCCTTCTCCGCCGCCTGGCCGATGATATTCAGCCCCTTGATTTGCAGAGCCTGCTCGGTGGCATAAGCCAGCAATTCGGCTTCATGAGCGGCAATGTTATCCATGCCTATCGAGGTAACATAATCTATGGCCGCGCCCAAGCCTATCACTTCGGCGATGGCCGGCGTACCGGCTTCGAATTTGTGCGGCAAGCCGGCGTATTCAGTTTTCTGGAAAGTGACGGTGCGTATCATGTCGCCGCCGCCCTGATAGGGTGGCATCGCTTCCAGCAAGGCCTGCTTGCCGTACACCACGCCGACGCCGGACGGCCCGTAGAGTTTGTGGCTCGAAAACACGTAAAAATCGCAGTCCAAGGCCTGCACATCGACACTCATGTGTGGAATCGCCTGGGCGCCGTCCAGCAACACCGGAATGTTTTTGGCATGGGCCGCGGCAATGATTTTCTCGACCGGATTGATGGTTCCCAAGGCGTTGGACATGTGGGTGATCGCCACCAGCTTGGTTTTGTCGGTCAACAACTGCTCGAACTCGTCGAAAAGCAGCTCGCCCTGTCGATTCATCGGCGCGACTTTCAACACCGTACCAATCTGCTGGCAGAGCATCTGCCAGGGTACGATGTTGGCGTGATGTTCCATCGCGCTGATGACGATCTCATCGCCGGCTTTCAGCCGGGACTTGCCGTAACTCTGCGCTACCAGGTTGATCGCCTCGGTCGCGCCGCGCACGAAGATAATTTCCTTGGTGCTGGCGGCATTGAGAAAT
>JAJRDU010000106.1 GCA_028748685.1 Methylococcaceae bacterium | reverse complement strand
GTAGCAATTCAGAGTTTCTTTGGACACCCTTGCCTTCGCCTACATCTTCCCTTCTCACAGGGCAATGGCTGGACTTCCACCAGCTTGCTGACTACCATGCCAGTCGCACCGGATTGTCGCTACCGCTCCGAATCCGCCTTACGCGGTTGACGGCGGTTGTGTTGGGTATCACTATCAATCAACAGTCTACGGTTCTCTTTGACTTTCCGTTCTTTTAAGCTTGCTGCCGTGCCATCGCCTTGGCTTGCTCTGTGGTCATGTGATTGAGGAATGGCTCCCAATATTCTTTCGGAAGGAAATAGTCGTTAACTACTCTCCCGTCTTCTCCTACCTCGTAAGTCATCCAAGAGTATGACCGAAATACATACTGCTTGAGTTTCATGTTTAAGTGAGCCACGTCGAGGCATGGCTTAAAAAGGTCATTTAGACCGTTAACGAACCAGTCGTAGTACGATTTGAAGAGATTGTCGAGTTCGGCATTTTCTTGAACCATGTTGTCAAGCTTCCTCTCAACAAGCGCAGCCCTATGAGCATAATAGGCAAAAGTTTTTTCTAAAAAGTAGAAATCAAGTAAAGCTTCTTGCAATGGTTGAACTAGTGCTTGTTCCGAGGGAGTCTTTTTCGTCTTGAGTATTGCATTCACCATATTCGAGACGCTATGAATCTTTAGGATCTTTTCAGTAATGGAAGGGTAGAACGCCATTTGCTCGTTGAACTCCCCAAGGATGAATGTGTACGACTTATTGTCTTTTGTATTGGTAAGCCCGCTCCTTGCCGGTCCTAGGCTAAACGGCTTCATCTTATCTAGTGGCGATTTGACGAATATCTTCGCTAGGATACCTTTATTCTGTTGAGCCTTAAGAGCCGACAGATTTTCGTATGCAGTTTCTGCAAGCCCTTTGTATACGTTGGAGAGATGAAAGAATCGTTCGCTGTCATTCATTTGATAAGTGATCTCGGTGGATGCGAGGGTAGTGGTCGGCGGCGCAACATAATATATACGACATCACTTGTCCAATATTTTCGAGTCAATTAGGGCAGGTTGCGCGGTAGCGTTACCTGACTTTTGCACTGGATTGAATCGGGTTCTCGAACCCTAAAGCCGGCCGGGTTGTTAGGGCAAAAAAACATCGATATAGGCGTTAAACAATGCCGCCGTGCCAAGACCGGCGGCTACCGCTAATAAATGAGGTGCCCAAGTAAGGCGCTGCCAAGTGGCGGTTAGTATAAAGCCGGTGATTGAGAGCATGACGAGTGAAAGGCCCAAAGTACCTCCGGATACGAAATGCATCGCCCAAAGCGCTATGGTGTAAGTGGTTACCACTATTCCAAGTATTGAAATTAGAAGCTCATACATGGTGTTCTCGTCTGCCTTGTGTTGGGGGGTAGCTGTGGTTCGTACCCATGCGGAATAAAAACTATTTTATAAACGGTGAAGCGATGCCCGCCCATTATTTCTGGTCTAACTCCCGACCGTGCCCTAATTATTATCTGCTAAATGCACGTTGCCCGCAGCTAATATGATAGTAAACGTCTCCGTATGTTTCCAGGTTGTTTGTGTTCGGGGGAGAATTACTCATCGCTTCCCGGCGCCACATAGTTAAAGTCCAAATGCTTGGCCTGCCAGGCCTGTGCCTTGACATAGGCTTCCAGATCCATGCCGCTCAGGTCTTGGCGGCTGGCGCAGCCTTCTTCCAACGCCTTAGCTAGCACCCGCGCCGCGACGACCAAACTGACTTTTTTTAGATCGGCCACCGGCGGATATATCAGGCCGGAATCCAAATAGTGTTCAGCCACATAATCGGCCAGAGCGTAAGCCGCTTCCGCCACCATGGTATCACTGATGCGGGTACATTCACCCAGTACCGCCGCAAAACCTAGTCCCGGAAAAATAAAGGCATTATTCCCCTGGCCCACGGGATAGCGCTTGCCTTTATATTCCACGTCCTGGAAAGGACTGCCGGTGGCGACGATGGCCCGGCCTTCGCTCCATTCGAGTATGTCTTGCGGCGTTGCCTCGCAATTGGCGGTGGGGTTGGACAAGGGGAATATAATCGGCCGGGCATGGTTATCGGCGATGGACTTAAGCATAGCTTCGCTAAATAAGCCCGCCACGCCGGAGAGGCCGAGCAACACGCCGGGTTTGGCGTGGGTGACGACTTCCGTCAAGGTCGGCACGCGGCCGGCTTCGATACCCCAGTCGCTATAGGTTTCAGGCGCATGCGCCAACGGCAGTTTGTATGCATCCGTGTTGTAGCCTTCAACCACCAGGCCGCGGCCGTCGATGACGAAAATTTGCTTCCGGGCTTGTGCCTCTGTCAGGCCAGCGCGCATCAGGCCTTCCTTGATGGCGCTGGCAACGCCGATGCCGCCCGCGCCGGCGCCGGCGACGACGATGATTTGCTCGGCGAGCGATTCGCCCTTGAGGCGGCAGGCCGACAGCAAGCCGGCCAGGGCCACGGCGCCCGTGCCTTGAATGTCGTCGTTGAAGCAGGGAATCTGATCTCGATAGCGCGCCAATACGTCGAAGGCCACGTTTTTGGCGAAGTCTTCCCATTGAATGATGGCTTTCGGCCATTTTTTTCGGATCGCGGTGACGAATTTGTCGACCAGATCGAAATAAGGTTCGCCGTGCAGGCGTTTGCCATGGATGCCTAGATATTGCGGATCATCCAGCAAAGCCTCGCGATTGGTGCCGACATCCAGATTGACCGGCAAAGTCTGGAACGGACACAAACCGCCGCCGGCGGTATACAGTGCCAGCTTGCCGATGCAAATCGCCAGGCCGCCCATGCCCTGGTCGCCGATGCCGAGAATGGCCGAGGAATCGGTGACCACCATGATGCGGATGTCGTGCCAGGGATAGTCGTCCAGTATCCGGTCCGCATGGTCGATATTATCGGCCGACAGCGTCAAGCCCCGCGCGGTGGTATACAAGGTGCTGAATTGCTGGACCGCCAAGCCTATGGTCGGCGTGTAGACGATGGGTACCATCTCCTGCAGATGCCGTTCCAGCAAGGCGTAAAACAATACCTCGGAGCGCTCCTGCGTGGCCCTTAGAAACTGATACTTGGCTAGATCGTCCGGGAGCCTTTGATAATTGATGTACACCCTGGCGACCTGGGTTTCGATGTCGGTGATACGCGGCGGTAACAAGCCTTCGAGCCCCAGTTCGATGCGTTCTTTGGGGGTAAATGCCGATCCCTTGTTGGTGGCCGGTAGCCGCAGCAAGGTGATGCCGCGTATCGAAACCGCCATGAACCTGTTGCCTTCGGCGTCAAGCTGATAATCGAAATAGTCGCTTAGCTTGGTCATGCAGTTTCCTTTAAATGGCTCGGGATGAGCGTTAGTTTAGAAGAATTTGGAGGGAAAGCTCGTTCCGGGTGGTCGATTGACAGGTCTTTGCTGCTTGGCTTCCGCAAAGATCGACAATCGTTCGATTGACCTGGCTGCTACGGGCTCAGTATAATCGAAGCTGGTTTTATGGTTCCCGCTCGTCGCGGGTGAAACTGGAAGTCGGTTAAAAGCCGACGCTGCCCCCGCAACGGTAGGTGATTCGTCACGAGCCCGGAGACAGGCCTGAAACTGTATGCAACAGTATTGCGGAGGGCGATCTGTCAAATCGGTTTTTTAGGTTTGTGTTCCCCGCCGTTATTTCGTCCACCAGACTCGGGATAGCCAACCATGAAAACACTCGCCGCATCCACCGCAATTTCCTGTTCCAAATTTTTGCCCGGTTTAAGTGCCATTGTCTTAGGGCTATCCATCGTCCTGGGTCTGGGTTTCCTGCAAGACGCCAACAGCTATCTACATAACGCCGCCCACGACGGTCGCCACAGCGCCGCGTTTCCCTGCCATTGATATGGCTGATTTTAGAAGGCTGGTCGCGGCCTCGCTGCTGGCTGGCATCCTGGCCGGTCTGTTGCTGAGTATATTGCAGCATTACCAGACTCTGCCCTTGATACTGGCGGCGGAACGTTTCGAGACACCCGATCCAGGGCATGTTCACGACTGGCAACCCGAAGACGGCTGGCAACGCAATCTATTGACGGTGCTGTTTAACGGTTTGACCGGTTTCGGCTTTGCCTTGTTGTTGACTGGCGCGATGTATTGGCGAGGCGACGGCGGCTATCAGCGCGGTTTGGCTTGGGGTGTCGGCGGCTATCTGGTGTTTTTTGCCGCGCCTTCACTGGGCTTGCCGCCGGAATTGCCAGGCACCGATAGTGCCGCCTTGCACAGTCGGCAAGCCTGGTGGCTGTTTACCGCCGTGGCGACAGGCATCGGTTTATCCGGTCTGTTTCTTTCCCAAAATCGTCTATTACAGATCGCCGGCGCTATTTTGCTGATTGTTCCGCATCTAATCGGCGCGCCGCATCCCGCAGTCATTCACGCTTCGGCACCCGAAGCTTTGCAGCACAGTTTCGTCTTGATGTCTTCCATTAGTAACGGTCTGTTCTGGCTGACGCTGGGCGGCTTGTCCGGTTGGCTGCTACCTAAATTCACACTTTAAACCATGACCCTATCCTACCCAATCCGGCATCGCCCGGCCATGTTGATCAGCGCTCCGGCCTCCGGCCAGGGCAAAACCACCATCACCGCCGCGCTGGCCTATCATCACCGCCAGCAAGGGCGCAAGGTCAGGGTGTTCAAGACCGGCCCCGATTTCATCGATCCGCAAATTTTGGCGCATGCCTCCGGCCAACCGGTGTATCAGCTGGACTTATGGATGATGGGCGAGGCGCATTGCCGTGAATTGTTGTACCGCGCAGCCGGCGAGGCTGAGGTGATCCTGATCGAAGGCGTGATGGGCTTGTACGACGGAGACAGCAGTAGCGCCGATCTGGCCCAAACTCTCGGCGTGCCGGTCGCCGTGGTGATCGATGCCCAGGGCATGGCGCAAACCTTCGCCGCCGTGGCATACGGCTTGGCAAACTACCGGCCGCAATTGCCGTTTGCCGGGGTGATCGCCAACAAAGTTGGAAGCCAAGGCCATGCCAAACTGCTGGAGGAAGCCTTGCCGGAAACCATGCCCTTGTTGGCGGCGATGGCCAAGGACCAGGCGGTCGGCTTGCCTTCGCGGCATTTGGGCCTGCTGCAAGCCGATGAAATCGGCGATCTCGATCAGCGTCTGGCACGCGCCGCCGAGCTGCTGAACAGCCTTGCGCCTTGCCGCTTGCCTGAGCCGGTCGCATTTGAGGCCATCGAAACCAAACCACTTCCCCAGCTATTGACCGGCAAACGCATCGCCGTGGCCCGCGATGGGGCGTTTTCGTTCATCTATCAGGCCAATCTGGATTGCCTACAGGCGATGGGCGCGGAACTCAAATTTTTCTCGCCGCTGGCCGACCACAGCTTGCTGGAAGCCGACAGCGTCTATCTGCCCGGCGGCTATCCGGAACTGCATTTACAAACTTTGGCCGACAATCTGGCGATGAAACAGGCTTTGCGCGAACATCACGAGGCCGGCAAGCCGATTTACGCCGAATGCGGTGGTTTTCTGTATTTGCTCGAAAGCCTGGTCGACAAGGAAGGCAACTCGGTGGCTATGGTGGGTCTGTTGTCGGGTTCGGCTCGGATGCAGAGCCGGCTGGTCAACCTCGGCATGCACAGCCTGCAACTGGAGCAGGGTGAGATACGCGGCCACAGTTTTCATCATTCGCAACTGGAAACGGCCATGGCGCCGTTGACCTTATCGACACCGCAACGCAACCGTAGCCATAGCGAGGGCTTTTATCGATCCGGGCGCTTGCAGGCTTCCTATTTGCACAATTATTTTCCGTTCAACCCGCAAGTTGCGGCAGGATTCTTTTGATGAGCGGCCAATCTTTATTGCCGAAAGTCTGGTTTGTCGGCGCGGGTCCCGGCGATCCGGATTTGGTCACCGTCAAAGGCCGTGACCTGATTGCTCGCGCCGATGCGATCCTGTTCGCCGGATCGCTGGTGCAGGCGGCGGCCACGCAATGGGCGCCGGCGCATTGCGAAGTCATGGATTCCAAAGACATGACTCTGGAGCAAATCACCGACTGGCTGATAGAAAAGGCCAAACCGGGCAAGACCGTGATAAGGCTGCAAACCGGCGATCCAGGGCTTTATGGAGCTCTGATCGAAATGGTTCAGCCCCTGGATGCCGCCGGCATTGCCGTAGAAGTGGTGCCTGGCGTGTCGTCGGCCATGGCGGCCATGGCTTGCGCGGTCGAAAGCCTGACGCTGCCGGAAGTCACGCAAACCGTGATCCTGACCCGCGTCGAAGGCCGTACGCCGATGCCGGAGGGCGAATCGCTACGGGAATTGGCCAGCCACCACAGTACGCTGTGCCTGTTCTTGTCGATCACGCTGCTGCCGATCATACAAACAGAACTGAAAGCGGCCGGCTGGGCGGACGACGCGCCGGTGCTGGTGGTGCATAAGGCCAGTTGGCCGGGCGAGCAACAGATCATACGCGGCACGCTGGCCGATATTCGCGAAAAATGCCGTGAAGCCAAGATCAACAGCCAGGCGATGATCGTCGTCAGCCCGACCTTGGGCGCTAGGCATTGGCCCGATTTAAAAAAATCCAAACTCTACGATGCCGGCTTCACGCATCGCTTTCGCCGCGCCGAGCGGCCCAAAACGGAGGAACAGGCATGAACACTTGCGTGCTGTTGGTCGGCCACGGTTCGCGCAACCAGGCCGGCAACGACGAGATTCAGGAATTCAAGCAGCAATGGCAGGCCATACACCCTGATTGGCGCATCGAATTGTGTTACATCGAGCTGGCCGAGGTGTTGCTGGACGAAGGCCTGCGCCGCGCCGCGCAGGGCGCCGACAAGGTCATCGTCGTGCCGCTGATTCTCAGCGCCGCCGGCCACGTCAAGGCGGAAATTCCCGAACATATCGAAGAGGCCCGCGAGCAATTTCCGGATGTGCAGTTCATCTATGCTCCGCATATCGGCGCCAACGAAGACATCCTGAAAATCCTCAAAACCAGCCTGAAGGGCGTGCTGAAAACCCTGTCCATGCCCGATCCCAAGACCACCGGCGTTATCGTACTGGGGCGCGGCTCGTCCGATAGGGTTGCCAACGGCGAATTGGCGAAGCTGGCGCGCTGGCTTTACGAGGATACCGAGCACGAACTGGTCGACGTCGCCTTTACCGGCATCACCCATCCGCGCCTGGAGGCCGCCGTGCAGCGTCAGGTCAAGCTGGGCATGACTCAAATCGCCATACTGCCTTACTATTTGTTTACCGGTTTGTTGATCGAGCGCATCGCCCGACAAGTCGAGCGTCTGCAAATCCAGTATCCGCAAATAGCCTTTGTTTGCGGCAATTATTTCGGTTTCGACAAGCGCATCTTTGAGTTGCTTGATCAACGGGTGGCCGAGGCTGCCGATCCGGTTGCTCCGAGAATGCTGGAATGCGATGGCTGCCAGTACCGCGAACAAGCCATGCGGCACGACCACCATCACCACTGACGAATCGCCATGACCAGCAATATTCAGACCGAACAACTCACCCAGGCCGGGCAACAGATCGAACACGACTCCTTTGCCATCGTCGATCGCGAAGCCGGAAGCCATCATTATGGCGAGGGTGAATGGCAGGTGGTGCGGCGCATGATACACGCCACCGCCGACTTCGAATTCAACGGCCTGACCGAGTTTTCCGGCGATGCGGTGGAGGCCGGTATTCGAGCGATACTGAACGGCGCGACTATAGTCGCCGACGTGGAGATGATCTGCGTCGGCCTGTCCAAGCCGCGTTTGGCTCATTTCGGCATCGCATCCCATCAATTCATCGCCGACGACGATGTGATCGCTGCGGCCAAAGCCGTCAACAGCACCCGTGCGGTGCAAGCGATGCGCAAGGCGCAAGGCTTGGGACTGGTGGATGGCGGTATCGTCGCGGTCGGCAATGCGCCAACCGCCTTGCTGGAAGTACTGCGCATGATTAATGATGGAGGCATAAAGCCGGCGCTGATCGTCGGCATGCCGGTCGGTTTCGTCTCCGCCGCCGAATCCAAGGACGCCTTGGCCGAACTGCGAGACATTCCATGGATCATCACCCGTGGCCGCAAGGGCGGTTCGACCTTGGTGGTCGCGGCGATTCATGCCTTGTTGAGTCTGGCGGAGAGTTGGCAAAAAAATGCTTGATTTCGTGTTGTCGTGTCGAAAAATCGTAGGATGTGCTGAACAAAGTGAAGCGCATCGTTCGCGATCGATGCGCCTCCTTACGTCGGCACATCCTACGTCATGAATTCCACGGAAAAAAAGCCCAAGGGCACCCGCAAAGGTTACACCACCGGCGCCTGTTCGGCGGCGGCGGCGCGGGCGGCGGTGCAGGGGTTATTGGCTGGCAATGTGCCGGACAGCGTCGAATGCCTGTTGCCCAATGGTCAATCGGTGTCATTCAATGTGGAAGAGGGCGCGGTTGAAGGCGAGTCGGCTCATGCCGTGATCGAAAAAGACGCCGGCGACGATCCTGATTGCACCAACCATGCTCGGCTTACCGCCGATGTCAGCTGGATAGACCAGCCCGACACCGTGATTTTGCAAGGCGGTATCGGCGTAGGCCAGATCACCCGTCCCGGTTTGGGCGTGGAAGTCGGCGGGCCTGCCATCAATCCGGTACCGCGCAAGAATATTGAAGACAATATCCGCCTGGTCGCCGGTGAAGCCCTTAAAGCCAGGGGGTTAAAAGTCACGATCTCGGTGCCGGGCGGCGAGGAGATGGCCAAGAAAACCCTGAATTACCGGCTCGGCATCATCGGCGGCATTTCCATACTCGGTACCACCGGCATCGTCCATCCTTATTCCACCGCCGCGTTTCGGGCCAGTGTGGTGCAGGGCGTGGAAGTCGCAGCCAGCCAGGGTCAGGATACCGTGGTGCTGACCACCGGCGGCCGTACCGAAAAATTCGTGATGCGGGAACTGCCGGAACTGGACGAAAGCTGTTTCGTGCAAATGGGCGACTTCCTGACGCCGGCGCTGGACGCCGCCGACCGCTGTGGCATTAAAAACATCGTGATCGGCGGCATGGTCGGTAAACTGACCAAGATGGCGCAGGGCGAAACCATCACCCACGCCGGCCGCAATCCGGTCGACGTAGAGCTGGTGGCCGACATCGCCCGCAGTATCGGTGCGCCGGAAGAAATTTGCCGGGCTATCGCCGAGCAGGAAACCGCCCGCTATGCCTCGGAATGCATGGCCGAGTTGAGCCTGGAATACGAATTTCACGTCGAACTGGCGAAAAGGGTGATCGCCACGTTGGAGAGTCGCTATCCCGGCCGCTTCCGGATCGCGGTGCTGGTTTGCGATTTCGACGGTAATAAACTGGCGGAAGCCGGAAGGAATATTTGATGACAGCAAACTGCAGCTTTGTCGGCGTGCTCGACGACGGCGTCGCCAGCCTCAGCGCCGAAGCCCTACAAGCGATACGCGAGGCCAAACATGTGATTGCCGGTACACGCCTGTTGGAAACTTTGACTGAGGAAATTGCCCAGGCCCAGCGTTACGATTTGACCGGAGCTTTGAAACTGGTGCCGGACTGGATCAATGCCGCGCTGGCAAACGACGAAGCGGTGGCGGTGCTGGCGACCGGCGACCCCTTATGCCACGGCATCGCCGGCTTCCTGGCCGGAAAGCTGGACAAAACCCGCGTCCGCATCCTGCCCAATCTCAGCACGATACAGCAAGCCTTTGCCGAATTGAAACTACCTTGGGCAGCCGCCAAGATTGTTTCGGTGCATGCTCAAGATGCCGGCGAATGGCGGCGTGGAGTGACGCCGGATCACGGTTTGTACGAACTGATGAGGAATTGCCGGCAATGTGATTTGTTGGCGGTGCTGACCGGTCCGGAAAACAATCCGCCACGCATCGCCCGGATGCTGCAAATCGAAGGCATGGCGGACGATTTCGAAATCGCCGTCGCCCAATGCCTAAAACAGCCTTGGCAATCCGTAACCGGTTTTTTGATTGTATCGGAGATCGCGGCAGGGGCTTATGCCGATCCAAACGTGGTGATCCTCAAACGTAAGACAATACAGGTTTTGCCGGTGCTGTTCGGCGTCGCCGACGATCAATTTAGCCAACGCAAGCCGGAAAAAGGCTTGATCACCAAGCGCGAGGTCAGGGCGGTATCGTTGGCCAGGATGCAGCTGCGCCGCGACAGCATCGTTTGGGACATCGGCGCCGGCTCGGGTTCCGTGGGGCTGGAAGCGGCGCGGCTGTGTGCGGACGGCCATGTTTTTGCGATCGAGAAGAACGCCGACGATATCGCCAATGTTCAAGAAAACTATGCGGCCTGGGGCATCAGCAATTACACATTCGTGCACGGCAAGGCGCCGCAATATCTGGATACTTGGCCGGACCCGGATGCAGTGTTCATCGGTGGTTCCGGTGGCGAACTGGCGGAGTTGATAGCACTGTGTCTTGGCCGGCTACGGCAGGGCGGCTGGCTGGTGATGAATTTCGTGACGCTGGAAAATTTATCGACTGCGGTCGAAACTTTGAAACGGCTGGGTGTTGAATGGGATGTTTCTCAGATTCAGGCCTCGCGTAGCAGCCCGATATTGAACATGAACCGCTTGCAGGCGGAAAATCCTGTGTGGGTGGTTTCGGTAACCGCTCCCTGCGTTGCCCTACCACCTGCATCCATGCAGTCGTCGGCAACGGTGCCTGATAATCCTGATGAGCAATGAACTTGTAGGTCGGGATAAGCGACAGCGTTCCCGGCAAATCTGGATATGCGAGAGCGTTCCTGAAGGTTGGGTAATCTTAGTTGAGTCGCTATCGCGAGGGATGATTTTAATGCCGGTTCTCGCACCGGCGAGCGAGTTACTTTCTTTTGCGTCGCCAAAAGAAAGTAACCAAAGAAAAGGCGACCCGGATGCCGCTTGTTTCCTGTGCTCCTAGCTTTCGACAGGGGTTGCCAGAAGGGCCATCCCTGGCCCTCCGGCAACGCGCCGCATCCTTGCGGCGCCCCGAACGGGCAATTCCTGTCGAAAGCTCCGGTGCTCGGCGCGGCATACGGGAGGAAAACCAACTCTGTGTAGCATGACTTATGAATAACAAATTCGGCACTCTCTATGGCGTCTCCCTAGGCCCTGGCGACCCCGGCCTGATCACCCGCCGCGCCTGGCAATTGTTGTCCGGCGACGGCCATTGGACTTATCCGGTGCGTAAGAAAAACGGCGACAGCTATGCGCTGGACATCGCCTTGCGCGCAGGTCTCGATTTGCCCGCCCACCATTCGCCGCTGCATTTTCCGATGACCCACGACGCGGAGCTTCTGGCGCGTTACTGGCTGGAAGCCGCGCAAACCGTTTTGGCCAAATTGGAGCAGGGTGAGGATGTGTTGCTCCTGGTGGAAGGCGATGCCTCGACTTATTCCACCTTCGGGCATTTGCAGCGCAGCGTCCGCGCCTTGCAAGCGGACGTGACGGTGGAAGTCGTGCCCGGCGTGTCGTCGTTTCACGCCGCCGCCGCGCGCTGCGGCGAACCCTTGGCCGAAGTCGACGATACCATCGCCATCGTCCCGGCCGGTTACGGCATCGAGCAGATCGAGCGCATGTTGAACGACTTCGACACGCTGGTGTTGCTTAAGGTCAAGCCCTTGCTGGACGACATCATAAACCTGCTTCACCGGCGCGATTTGTTGCAACATAGCCGCTTCATCGAAAAAGCTGGCGCGCCCGAGGAGCGCACGATAGAGGATGTCGCCGGCTTGGAAGGACAGAAGGTCAATTATCTGTCCTTGCTGATCGTCAAGAATCCGGGCCGGCAACGCGGCGAAATGCAGCGCGGCTGCCGCAAGAAAAAGGAAATGACCGATGAATGAAGTCCGCGTCGCCATCGTGGCGATCACCAAACACGGCGCCGCAATCGCCAACCGGCTGGCGCCGCAGATTCCCGAAGCCGAAGTAGTGGTTTCGGAAAAACAAGCCGAACATTTGACCGATTTCGCCAATCCGCGCTGCGTGTATCAGGGAGCGCTGAGCGCTCAGATCGGCGGCCTGTTCGAACAATACGATCAGATCATTTTCCTGGTGTCGTTGGGCGCTGTGGTGCGGCTGATCGCTCCGCATCTCAAATCCAAGGACGAAGATCCCGGCGTGCTGGTCATTGATGATGCCTCTGAATTCGTGATTCCGGTGCTGTCCGGCCATGTCGGCGGCGCCAACGCCTATGCCGAAAAGGTTGCGGCTCTGTTGAACGCGACGCCGGTGTTGACCACGGCCTCCGATGTCGGCAAGACCATACCGGTGGATATTCTCGGCCGCGAACTGGGCTGGCAGGTCGAGGCGCCGAAAATCAACATCACCCGGGTTTCGGCGGACGTGGTCAACCAGCAGCCGATCGCCTTCGTGCAGGAGGCCGGCAGCCGCAACTGGTGGACGCGGCCAACACCTTTGCCGTCCAACATTCATTTATTCGAGCGCTTCGAGGATGTGGATATTGAAAAATACAACTCGATTTTGTGGGTGACCCGGCGCGAGATAGACCCTGCCTTCTGGCAACAGTTTGAGGAACGGTTGGTGGTGTACCGGCCGCCTGCTGAGCAATGAAAGTGATGGTCGGTATAGGTTGCGACCGCAATACCGGTTTGCAGACCTTGCTGGAGGCATTGACCCTCGCATTGCAGCAAGTGGGGATCGACGAAACCTCGGTCGCCGGATTAGCCAGCATAGACAAGAAAAGCGACGAAGCCGCCTTGCTACAACTCGCCGAGAATCACGGCTGGCCGCTGCATTTTTATCCGGCCGAGGAACTGGCGTTGATTCCGGTGCCCAATCCCTCGGAAGTGGTTAGAAAGTACATGGGCACGCCGGCCGTGGCGGAAGCGGCGGCGCTGAAAGCGGCCAATGCCGACACGCGGGATTTACTGGTAGAAAAAGTTAAATATTTGGGAGCGGACGGCAAGAACGCCACCGTTTCGATAGCGAGAATGAGATGACAAAAGCAGGCAAAATTTTATTGGTCGGCATAGGGCCCGGCTCGCATGAACACATGACCTTCCGTGCCCGGCAGGCGATAGCGGAAGCCGACGTGGTGATCGGCTACAGCACCTATATCAAGCTGGTCAAGGACTTGCTGGACGGCAAGGAAGTGATCAAGAAGGGCATGACCGAGGAGCTGGACCGCAGCATAGAAGCCTACGAGCACGCCAAGCAGGGCAAGGTTGTGGCTATGGTTTCCTCCGGCGACATCGGTGTTTACGGCATGGCAGGGCCGACTTACGAATTGCTGCTGGAAAGCGGCTGGACGCCGGACGATCCGATACAGGTGGAAGTGGTGCCGGGCAGCACGGCCTTGTCGAGTTGCGCGTCCCTGGTCGGCGCGCCCTTGACTCACGATTTCTGTTCGATTTCTCTGTCCGATTTACTGACGCCGTGGCCGGTGATCGCCCGCCGCCTGGAAAGCGCGGCGCGCGGCGATTTCGTGGTGGCCTTGTATAACCCCAAAAGCGGCCGCCGCACCCAGCATATCGTCGAGGCGCAAAACATCCTTCTGCGCCACCGTAGCCCGGATACGCCGGTGGCCATCGTCAAATCGGGTTACAGGTCGTTACAAAATATCCAGATGGTCAGGCTGGCGGAAATGGCCGATTGCGACATCGGCATGCTGACCACGGTGCTGATCGGCAACAGCAGCAGTTTTTGCCGCGAGAATCTCTTGATCACGCCGCGTGGTTACCGTAACAAATACCAGGAGGATGGCAGTACGCTGGACGGCGAGCAATCCGGCCGTTCGCTGAGCATGGGCTTGGAAGGCTGGAAATCCCAGGTGCGCCAATATTTGCAGGATCATCCGGACTGCAATCTGCCGGCCGTGGCCCGGCATTTCGAGATGCCGCTAGGCGAGATTTTAGACGCAATCTTGGCGGCCGATCACGACAGTCCGGCCGGTTGCTACAACGCTCAACCGGTTGCGGCCGATGCCGAACATCTGCTGCAACAATGCGCCGATTGGCCGCGTTTGCGAGTGATCGTGCGGTCGGCGGGCGGAGCGATAGCGGAACTGTTGGTCAAGAGCTGCGATTTTCAACGTCGTGGCGACTGGCTGAATCTGGAAACGGAGCATCTGCATTTGCATGTCGATCTACGCAACGTGGCGCAGGCTTATAGGGTTCAAAAAAACGGCGAGGAGTGGGGCGTGTTCCTGTTGGATAGTCACGGCGAGCCGGTCTTATATTGGCTGAAAGCCGCATCGGTAAATAACTGACGCCAAGGCGCTTTAAAAACTGTTTCGTAGACGGCGTCTATGTGATAATGCGCGGCTTTCACCGGCCAGACAAAAGCAGGCACAAAAATGGACGAAAACAAGAAAAAGGCGCTGGGCGCCGCGCTAATGCAGATCGAAAAACAGTTCGGCAAAGGCTCCGTGATGCGGATGGGCGACGTCGCCGCCAGCCGCGACATCGACGTGGTTTCCACCGGCTCTTTGAGTGTGGACATCGCCTTGGGCTGTGGTGGCTTGCCGCGCGGGCGGGTGATCGAAATCTACGGTCCCGAGTCGTCCGGTAAAACCACTCTGACGCTGCAAACCATCGCCCAGATGCAAAAATTGGGTGGCACCGCCGCTTTCGTCGACGCCGAGCACGCGCTGGATCCCGTTTATGCCCAGAAAATCGGCGTCAATATCGACGACTTGCTGGTCTCCCAGCCGGACACCGGCG
Source organism: Methylococcaceae bacterium (assembly GCA_028748685.1). Lineage (GTDB taxonomy): Bacteria > Pseudomonadota > Gammaproteobacteria > Methylococcales > Methylomonadaceae > Methylomonas. Next base: position 2,964 of record JAJRDU010000106.1, on the reverse strand, counting down.
AACAGGCTCTGGAAATCACCGACATGCTGGTGCGCTCCGGTGCAGTCGACATCGTGGTGATCGACTCGGTCGCGGCCCTGACGCCGAAAGCCGAAATCGAAGGCGACATGGGCGATTCGCACATGGGCTTGCAGGCGCGTTTGATGTCGCAGGCCCTGCGCAAACTCACCGCCAACATCAAACGCTCCAACACCCTGGTGATTTTCATCAACCAATTGCGGATGAAAATCGGCGTGATGTTCGGTAACCCAGAAACCACCACCGGCGGTAACGCGCTGAAATTTTATGCCTCTGTGCGTCTGGACATACGCCGCATTGGTTCGATCAAGAAAGGCGACGAGGTAATCGGCAACGAAACTCGCGTCAAGGTCGTCAAGAACAAGGTGGCGCCGCCGTTCAAACAGGCGGATTTCGAGATTCTGTATGGCGAGGGCGTATCCTTCTTCGGCGAATTGGTCGATTTGGGTGTGGTGTACGGCTTCGTGCAAAAATCCGGTTCCTGGTATAGCTACAACAACGAGAAAATCGGCCAAGGCAAGGACAATGCCAAACAATTCCTGAGAGACAATCCGGACAAGGCCAAGGAACTGGAAGCGGCAATACGTGAAAAAGCCTTTGCCAAGCTGGCGACGGTAGCACCGGCAGCGGATGAAGACGACGGCGAGTTTATCGACGCCGATTGAGCGCCGGCAAGCGATCGAGCAGATTTGCCTGCGCCTGCTGGCCCGGCGCGAACACAGCCGCCGGGAGTTGCTGGACAAGCTGGCGCTGAGAGGGTTTCAGCGCGACGAAATCGAACCGGTCATAACTGAAATGGCCGAACGCGACTGGCAGAACGAAGAGCGTTATACGGAGTGCTATGTCCGGCAACGCATCCAAAATGGCTATGGTCCGATACGGATACGTTACGAGTTGCAACAGCGCGGCATAGACGATGCCGATCTGGATGCACAGGCGGAGGAGCAGGGCGGCGGCTGGCAAAATCTATTGCTGGATGTCTATACAAGCAAATATGGCGAAGAGACATCCTTGACTCAGACCGAATGGCTGAGGCGCAGTCGCTTTCTACAGCAACGCGGTTTCAGCGGCGAGATGATCAAACGCCTGTTTGCGGAATTGAAAATCAAACTATGTAGGTCGGGTTAGCCTGATAAGGCGTAACCCGACATGTGGCTTCAGGGTGACCAAGGCCACGTTTTTGTAACGGAATAAAAACCACCGAAGTAACCATGATGAAAAAAATGACCAGCGCCGAATTGCGGGCCGCCTTTTTGGAATTCTTTCGCCAACGCGGCCACGCGGTTCGGCCGTCCAGCTCCTTGATCCCGGGCAACGATCCGACCTTGTTATTCACCAACGCCGGGATGGTGCAGTTCAAGGACGTGTTTTTGGGGCGGGAAAAGCTCGATTTCAATCGTGCCGCCACCAGCCAGCGCTGCGTGCGCGCCGGTGGCAAGCATAACGACCTGGAAAACGTCGGCTACACCGCGCGTCATCATACCTTCTTCGAAATGCTCGGCAATTTCAGCTTCGGCGATTACTTCAAGAAAGACGCCATTCATTTCGCCTGGGACTTCTTAACCCAGGAACTCGGCATTCCGCAGGAAAGGTTGTGGGTAACGGTGTTCGACGAAGACTCCGAAGCCGAAGCCATCTGGCTGGAAGACATCAAACACGATCCCAATCGCTTCTCGAGGATAGGCGCCAAGGACAATTTCTGGTCCATGGGTGATGTCGGCCCTTGCGGCCCTTGCACCGAGATATTCTATGACCACGGCGAACACGTGGCCGGCGGACCTCCGGGAAGCCCTGACGAAGACGGTGACCGCTACATCGAAATCTGGAATCTGGTGTTCATGCAATACGATCGCGACAAGGATGGCAATCTGACGCCACTGCCGGCGCCATCGGTCGATACCGGCATGGGCCTGGAGCGGATTTCGGCGGTGATGCAGGGCGTACATAGCAACTACGAAATCGATATTTTCCAGAACCTGCTGAAAGTGGCGGCGCAATTGGCCGATACTTCAGATTTGACCAACAGCTCGTTGCGGGTGATCGGCGACCATATCCGTTCCTGTGCATTTTTGATTGCCGATGGCGTGCTGCCGTCCAACGAAGGCCGCGGCTATGTGTTGCGCCGCATCATTCGCCGCGCGATCCGCCACGGTTACCGCTTGGGTATCCAGGATACTTTCTTCTACAAACTAGTCGCGCCACTGGTCGCCGAAATGGGTGCTGCTTATCCGGAACTGGCCAAGGCCCAGGAACAAGTCGAGCGTGTCTTGAAAAAAGAGGAAGAGCGCTTCGCGGAAACCCTGGAACAAGGCATGAAAATCCTGGAAGCCTGCGTCGCCAAGCTGGACGGCCATGTCATCCCAGGCGACGTGGTGTTCCTGTTGTACGATACCTATGGCTTCCCGGTGGATTTGACCGCCGATTTCGCCCGCGAACACCAGCTCAGCGTCGATCATGCCGGCTTCGAAGTGGAAATGGCGGCGCAGCGCGACCGCGCTCGTGCCGGCGGCAGTTTCGCTGCCGATTACGATCAGGACATCAAGCACGACAGCAGTACCGAATTTACCGGTTATTTCCATCTGGACGGCTCGGTGCAAATCCTGGGCCTGTTCAAGAAAGGCCAGCCGGTCGAAAGCCTGGAAGCCGGCGACGAAGGGGTAGTGATCCTGGATCAGACGCCGTTCTATGCCGAATCCGGCGGTCAGGTTGGCGATACCGGCCGCATCGAATGCGGCGATGCGGTTTTCGAAGTTCACGATACCCAAAAGCAGGGCGGTAAACTGTTTCTGCATAAAGGCAAGGTGGTGCGCGGTGTGATTGCCGAGGGCCAAGCCTGCGAAGTCAGCGTCGATGCAGAAATCCGCAAGGCCACCGAGCGCAACCATTCCGCGACTCATTTGCTGCACGCAGCCTTGCGGGCTACGTTGGGCGAACATGTGGCGCAGA
>JAJRDU010000105.1 GCA_028748685.1 Methylococcaceae bacterium | reverse complement strand
GTTCGCCCGACGACGAAGTCTGGGGTTTGGGACTGGGCTGCAACGGCGCGGTTAGGATATTCCTGCAATTATTAGCGGCTGCGGACGATTTCAGTCCATTGAATATCATCGCCGATGCGGGCGAAGCTCATCAGGAAGGGCTGCTAGTCACTATCTGCGAATCGAATCATCCCGATTTTCCGGTGGCTCACAGCTTGTTTCTACCCGCTTCCAGCATCGAAGACAGGCAATCGTCTTTTCCGTTTGGCGTATCGAATCAGCAATCGAAGCCTCAACATAAACCGCGCCTCGAATCGCATGCGATCGGCGGCCAGACCATCAAAGCCTTTTACGATCCGGTCCGCCCACCATCGCAATTATTGGTTCTCGGTGCCGGCGACGATGCCATGCCGCTGGTGCAATGCGCCAAGGCGCTGGGATGGCGGGTTAGCATCGCCGATCATCGCCCCGCTTATCTCAACGAAGACCGTTTTCCGCAGGCCGACTTATTGCTGCATCTGCGGCCGGAGGCGCTAGGCCGACACCTGAATTTGAACCACTTTAGCGCCGCGGTTTTGATGACCCACAATATTGATCATGACCGGCGATATTTAGCGGCGCTCGCCGATTCGACGATACCGTTCGTCGGTCTGTTGGGTCCGGCCCATCGCCGGGAACGTTTGCTGCAAAGCGTGGATCATTTCGGTGAGCGTCTTCGCGAGCGGACTTACGGTCCGGTAGGCCTGGACATAGGTGCTGAAACGCCGGAGGAAATCGCCCTGTCCATCATGGCCGGCATTCATGCTGAACTAAAAGGCCGTAGCGGCGGACAACTGAGTCTTAAGGAAAACGCCTATTTACATGACAGCCTCCCTCGATAAGGTCTACGCCGTCATTCTGGCCGCTGGCGCCTCCACTCGCATGGGCAGCCCCAAGCAATTGCTGGTTTGGGAAAACCGCACGCTGCTGGGACACGTGGTTTCGAACGTCCGGTCATTGTTAGAGGAACGTAGCGTCGTGGTGTTGGGAGCCCACGACGAATCGATACAAGCCTGCATGAATCTTGCCGGCGTTAACGTCATTGTAAACCGTGACTGGCGGGAAGGGATCGCATCATCGATTCGCGCCGGAATCGGGGCCTTGCCGGCCTCGGCCAGCGCCGTGGCGATCCTGCTGTGCGATCAGCCGCTGATTGGCCGTGCGCAGATTCAGGCTTTGTTGAACCGCTGGCAAAGCGAGCCTAGCCGTATCGTTGCTAGTGTTTATTCCGATGGACTCGGTGTCCCCGCACTGTTTCCGGCCGAATTTTTTCGGCATCTTATGAAGCTCGAGGGTGACCGGGGCGCAAAAGCAGTATTAATGAAGTTCGAAAGCAGCCTGTCGAAAATACCCATGCCGGAAGCGGAACTGGATATCGACAGTGCGAGAGATTTTGAGCATTTAAAGAAACGCTAGAAATATAAGGCTAACGCCGAGGTTGTTATTGATATGCCAGTATTGTGGATGGTCATTCGCTAAGCATCAGGGTTACTGGTTGACGCCCGCACCATTCGGTCGCGTCGCCTATTTGAGTATCCATAACCAGCTCATAGTCAATATAAAACCCGAGACCATCAGTTTGGGCAGAATTTTAGCTTTGTTCGCTTGGCTGTGTGCGTAAACCCAGGTAAGCATAGTGAGCCCGATGCCGCCTAATGGCAGAATTATAACGGTGCGTGGCAAGCCTGTGTTCAGGTAGAGTATCGCCACCGGTGCCAAAGCCAGCAACGTAAACAGGCTCTCCAGTATCAGCAAATCAGCAATCAAAAAATGCCGCCAGCTCACGCCCAATGAGGCAAGCAAGGGAATCATCGGGATACGGGCGGTGCGCAAGGTAATTTCCAGACTCGCCACTTGTAATGTCAATGGAATGACGCTGATTGATAATAGCCAGTTTGCGACTTGAGTTTGAAAGCCCATGTCCTGCCAGCTTAATTCGAACCAAACGATGCCACCGGCATAGACCGGCAGCGGCATACGGGCGGTTATTTCAGGGTATTGAAATAATGTCCGCAAATTGATGAGCGCCAGATTGGCGAGCGGACGGTGGTGTTCGCGCAGTTTGCCGAGCCGCCAATAGCTGCCGGGTTTTGATTTACATAAACGGCCAAGCCTTGAATTATGGAGCTGAATTCCGCCGATGGGTCCGGCTACCAGCAGTGCAGCCACCGCCTCGCGATGGCCACCTTGACCTTGTATCAGTACCGCGCAAAGAGAGATGGCGAATACCCAAAGTGCCGCTGGCAGCGCGCCACGCAATATCTGTTGTTGAATCAGGGGTAGTTGTAAGGCCAGTGCGAGGGCAAGCAGGCTGTTAATGCCTGCATCCTGATCACTCGAATAAAGCTGGCTGAGTTCGTAAGCCGCAAACGGCAACAGCAATGGCAGGTCGGCGATTAACAATAACCATAGATCGAGCTTGATTTCCAGCGGCGCTATATGGGGTAGCGACCGCAGATAAAGCCATGGCGCGCCGCCGCGTAGCACATCGGCCTGAACCGATGTCCAGGCGATTGCCAGCGCCGACAGGCTCAGCCAGACCGG
>JAJRDU010000104.1 GCA_028748685.1 Methylococcaceae bacterium | reverse complement strand
AGCCAATTGTTCACTTTATTTTTTAAAATAGGTTGATAAGCGCTTGCCGTTTTGCCTGTGTTTGCTTGGAGATTACCAGAATGTCTGCTACCCCGGAACAGATCAACATCGCCGCCCCATTACGCCACGATTGGCGGTTGGCCGAAGTCGAGGCCTTATTTGCTTTGCCGTTCAACGATTTGCTATTCAAGGCGCAAACCGTGCACAGGGTTTATTTCAATCCCAACGAAATTCAGGTCAGCAGTCTGTTGAGCATCAAGACCGGTTCCTGTTCCGAGGATTGCGGTTATTGTCCGCAAAGCGCCCGTTACGATTCGGACCTGAATCCGGAAGCCTTGCTGCCGGTCGACGCGGTATTGAAAGCCGCGCAACAGGCGAAACAGCAGGGCGCGTCCCGGTTTTGCATGGGTGCCGCCTGGCGCAGCCCCAAGGATAGGGACATCGAGCGCGTGGTGCAGATGGTGCAGGGCGTCAAGGCGTTAGGGCTAGAAACCTGCGTGACGCTGGGCATGCTGACCGATACACAAACCAAGGCACTGAAAGACGGCGGCCTGGATTATTACAACCACAACCTCGATACTTCAGAAGATTACTATTCGGAAGTCATCACCACCCGTACCTATCAAGACCGGCTGGATACCCTGGAGCGGGTGCGCGATGCCGGCATCAATGTCTGTTGCGGCGGCATCGTCGGCATGGGCGAATCGCAGACCGACCGCGCCAAGTTGCTGCTGGAGCTGGCCACGCTGCCCAAGCATCCGGAAAGCGTGCCCATCAACATGCTGGTTCAGGTCGAGGGTACGCCGCTGCATGGTCTGGCTGCTTTGGACCCACTGGTGTTCGTCAGGACCATCGCCGTGGCCCGCATCCTGATGCCGAAATCTCGGGTGCGTCTGTCGGCTGGTCGCAAGGACATGAGTGACGAGATGCAGGCCTTGTGCTTTCTGGCCGGCGCCAATTCCATATTCTACGGCGACAAGTTGCTGACCACCGACAACCCAATGACCAACCACGATCAACAATTGTTCGATCGCCTGGGCATGCACATGGGCGGTTCCAGCTACGCCTGATGGAGAACAGTTTTTACGATTTCGCTGGCGAACTGGAGCGGCTGAAACAGCAAAGCCTGTACCGCAGCAGGCGGATAATCGACGGGCCGCAGGATGTGATGCTCAGTGTCGATGGTCGGCAGGTGGTTAATTTTTGTAGCAACGATTATCTGGGCTTGGCTAATCATCCTGAAGTAATCGCGGCGTTTAAAAACGGTGTTGACCGATACGGCGTCGGCAGCGGTTCCGCGCACCTGATCTGCGGACACAGCAGCGCCCATCATGCCTTGGAAGAGGAATTGGCCGCATTCACCGGCCGCGAGCGGGCCTTGCTGTTTTCCACCGGTTACATGGCGAATATGGGTGTGATTTCGGCCTTGCTGGGCCGTGGCGACTGCGTGCTGGAAGATAGGCTCAATCACGCATCCTTGCTGGATGGCGGCTTGCTGTCGGGCGCGCGCTTCAAGCGTTATCGGCATGCCGATAGCGACGATTTACAGACCAAGCTGGCCGGTTGCGATACTAAAATCATGGTTGTCAGCGACGGCGTGTTCAGCATGGACGGCGATCTGGCGCCATTGCCCGAGCTGAGCCGGCTGGCCAGTCAATATCAGGCCGGCTTGCTGATCGATGATGCCCACGGCTTTGGTGTGCTTGGCGCAACCGGAGGCGGCATTGTCCAGCATTTTGGGTTGACGCCGCAGGAAGTGCCTATGTTGATGGGTACCTTGGGTAAGGCCTTTGGCACTTTCGGCGCCTTCGTGGCCGGCTCGGAAGCGCTGATCGAAATGCTGATCCAAAAGGCCAGGACCTATGTGTTTACCACCGCACTGCCGGCCGCAGTCGCCGAAGCGACTCGTGCCAGCTTGCGGCTGTTGCAGCAGGAATCCTGGCGGCGCGACAAGTTGCAACGGTTGATTAGGCGATTCAGAGACGGCGCCCGGCAGCAAGGATTGCAATTGATGGATTCTTTTACTGCTATTCAACCTGTTTTGATCGGCGACAGCGAACGGGCGGTGGCCGCCAGCAACCGTCTGCTGGAACAGGGTTTCTGGGTCAGTGCAATCCGCCCGCCCACCGTGCCGGCGGGAACGGCGCGGCTGCGCATCACCTTCTCGGCGAATCATACCGAAACACAAGTCGATGCCTTGCTGGAGGCATTGGCTAAGGTACTGATATGACGAAAATCCATAGGGAAATTTACGGTGAAGGCCGGCCGCTGGTGATGATACATGGCTGGGCAATGCATAGCGGCGTCTGGCGCGAATTTGCCCGGCAATTGGCTGAGCATAAGCAGGTGATTTGTCTGGACTTGCCGGGGCATGGCCGTAGCGACGGCGTAAATTCGTTTACTTTGCCCGAAATCGGCGCAGCATTGCTGGAAGCGATACCGGTGCCGAAATTCAGTCTGTTGGGCTGGTCGCTGGGTGCTACGGTAGCGATCGATATGGCCAGCCGTTTTCCGGAGCGGGTGGAGTCACTGCTGTTGCTGGCTGGCAATCCGAAATTCGTGCAGTGCGATGATTGGCCGGGTGTAAAGTTCGAGGTTTTGGATGCGTTTGAATCGCTGCTTTCAAACGATGTACGGCTGACGCTGATGCGCTTTCTGGCCTTGCAGGTGAATGGATTGCCTGATGGCAAACGCTTGCTGCAGTTAATGAAGCATGCGATGCAGGAATGCGAGCCGCCGTCGGTCGAGGTGCTGCGGAGTGGCCTGGATATTCTTGAAAGAAGCGATTTAAGGGCGGCCCTGAAACATCTTCGATGCCCCTGCAGTATCGTTTTGGGCGACCGAGATAAGTTGGTCCCTATTGGCTGCGGCCTTGCCTTGAAGGCTCTCAAGCCCGAGATAGACGTACATGTGCTGGAAAATGCCGGTCATGTACCGTTTCTTTCCCATGCTCCGCGGTTGCTCGATATTCTGAGGACCATCCCATGACGGCTGTCGGGCATCTGGATAAAGTCAAGATCAAACGCTCATTTGCAGCCGCCGCCGGCAGCTACGACGAGTTGGCTGTGCTGCAGCGCCAAGTTGGTTTGGCGTTGCTGGAAAAATATCCACTCGACGCTTCGCCGGGCGTGATCTTGGATGTGGGTTGCGGTACAGGTTTTTTAAGTCGGCAATTGCCCGTGGATTCATCCAGCCAGCACTTGGTAGCCTTGGATATAGCCTTTCCTATGCTGCTGGCAAGTAGGCAAAAGAATTTGAACTTACCGGTTCACTATCTTTGCGCCGATGCCGAGAGTATGCCGTTTGCCGCGCACAGTATTCGACAAATTTATTCAAATCTGGCCCTACAGTGGTGCCAGGATTTGCCTGCCGTGTTTGCGGGTTGCAAGCGCGTGTTAAAGTTTGGCGGGCAGTTGGTGTTTGCAACTTTCGGTTCATCGACCTTGCGGGAGTTAAAGTCGGCCTGGGCGGAAGTCGACGGCTTTGCTCATGTCAACGAATTCTACGGATTTGAGCAAATCAACTGGTTTTTGCAGGATGCCGGATTTCAATCTATTTCCAGCGAGGTGGCGATGTATCAATCCAGTTATCCGTCGGTGATGGCGTTGATGCGGGAATTGAAGGGCATAGGTGCCCATAACGTCAATATGGACAGAAATAAAAAGCCGACCACTCGCCGGCAATTGCAGCACATGATCAGCTGTTATGAAGGCAATATGGTTGGTACGGAGGTGCTTGCCAGTTATGAAATTATTTTCGTGCGAGCGCAACGGTAAGCAATGAAGGCAGGCTTTTTCGTTACCGGAACCGATACCGATGTCGGAAAGACCTGGGTTACCTTGGCCTTGATGTCCAGGTTTCGGCGGCAGGGATTTACGGTGGCGGGGATGAAGCCGGTGGCGGCGGGTTGTGACTGGCTGGATGGGCGGTTAAAAAATCAGGATGCGCTGCTGATTCAGGAAAATTCCGAGCCGGGCTTGGAATACGAACAAGTCAATCCCTATGCATTCGAGTTGCCGGTTTCCCCGCATCTGGCTTGCGGCGATATAGAGGTCGGAATGGATGCGATTCTGTCGGCGTTTGACGAGTTGAAAAAAAAAACCGATGTCGTGCTGGTAGAGGGTGCCGGCGGCTGGTTGTCGCCCTTGAGTTTGATATTCGACAACGCCGATCTTGCCGCCGCGATGCAACTGCCGGTTATCC
>JAJRDU010000103.1 GCA_028748685.1 Methylococcaceae bacterium | reverse complement strand
CATGGATTCGCAATTCGATGCCAATTATTACCAAACCGCGCTGAATTTCGGCACCAATCAGGGATCGTGGTATTTGCAGGGTGGCGCATCGTATCTGGATCGGCAATTCTGGCGCCTATCCGAGGACTTCAAGCCGACGACCACCGAGAACGGTGGCATCCGCGAAAATTCCGGAAACACCGATTACAAGGGCAACATCAAGCTGGGACTGACCCCGAACGACAGCGACGAATACGCCATCACCTACAGCAACCAGAGCGGCCGCAAGGATACGCCGCCTTACACCGGCAACGATCCTTCCAATTCCGCTCGATACTGGCGCTGGCCCTATTGGGACAAGGAGAGCGTGTACTTTTTGTCCCGGACCCAGTTCGGCGACGTGCATACCTTGAAATTGCGCGCCTACCACGACACGTTTCGCAACAGCCTTAAGTCCTACGACGATGCCTACTACAACAGTATTAAAGAGCGCTATGCCTTCGACAGCCACTACGACGATTACACCTTCGGCGGCGGCCTGGAATACGGCAATACCTGGCTAAAACACAACGAATTGAAACTGGCTTTCAGCTACAAACAGGACGTGCATAGAGAAGTCGGCAACAAGGGCCAGCCGCAACAACGCTTTGCCGACGAGCTGTTTTCCTACGCCATCGAAAACAGCTATACGCCGATCGATACACTGAAATTTGTGGTCGGCGCCAGCTACGAACAACAACGCCAGCTACAAGCGCAAAACTTAATCGACAACCAGCTCGTATCCTTCCCGCTCAGCGGCACCAAGGACGCCTATAACATCCAGGGCAGCGCCTTTTACCGCATCGTCGACGACCTGCAATTGCACGCCAGTCTGGCCCGCAAGACCCGCTTTCCGACCATCAAGGACCGATTTTCCTATCGGCTGGGGACTGCCGTGGCCAATCCCACGCTGCGGCCGGAAACTGCATTGAATTACGAACTGGGCTTAGATAATAAAGCCTTCGGGTTCATGGATTACGGCGCCAACCTGTTTTTCAGCCAGATCGACGACACTATCGAAAGCGTGACGCTTCCAGACAACACAAGTTGTAATGGTGGTCTCTCCTGCACGCAAATGCAGAATATCGGCCAGCAGGAAAACTTAGGCATAGAGCTATTCGCGACCGCGCAAATCAACGATCAATGGCGGGCGCATGCCAACTACACCTGGCTGGACCGCAACAACATCAGCAGTCCGGGCATTTATCCGCTCGACACGCCCAAGCACAAGGTCTTCACCTATCTGGAATATCAGCCCATTCAATATCTGCGCCTGCTGGCCAGTGCCGAATACAACGACAAACGCTACAGCAACACCACCGGAACCCGGGTGGCGAAGGATTTCGTGATCGGCAACCTCAAGGCTACCTTCATCGCCCATAAACAGCTGAATGCCGAATTCGGCGTCAACAACGTCGCCGATCAGAATTTCGCCTACGAAGAAGGTTTCCCCGAGCCGGGCCGCAACTACTTCGCCAACCTCAATCTGAGCTACTGAAATCAAGGAGAGACCCGATGACAACTTTACCAAGAACGCTGGCTTGGCTGCTTGTTGGATTGATGGCCTATCCGGCCATTGCCAAGGAAAAATTGACGGTATTGACCGCGTTTCACGAAGACGTGGTATCCCGCTACGAAACAGCCTTCGAGCAGCAAAACCCTGACATCGACGTGCAAATCCTGTGGCGCATGCCGCATGATGCGCTGCCTTACCTTAGCCAACCCCAGCAAGGCGGCGTCGATGTCTATTGGTCCGCTGCGCAACGGAATTTCAATGCCTTGAAACAGCAGGGCGCCTGGCAAAAACTCGGCATGGACCGCAACGGCCTGCCCGACCGCCTCGGCTCCATGCCCTTGGTCGACCCCGACGGCACTTTTTGCGTCAGCGAGATGGCCGGTTACGGCTTCGCGGTGAATCCGGCTTATTTGCAAAAACACGGATTGCCGACACCCAAGACCTGGCTGGATTTGGCCGACGCCCGCTATCAAGGCCATCTGGCCTTGCCGGTCCCCTCCAAGGTCGGCTTCGCGCCGATGATGATCGATAGCGTCCTGCAGCAATACGGCTGGGAACAAGGCTGGGCGGTGTTGGCGGGCATCGCCGCCAACGCTCGTCTGGTGGATTCCGGCGCCACCTTCATCACCGACATCATAGGTTCCGGCGAGCGCGGTATCGGCCCCGCCATCGACTTTTTCACCGCCTCGGCCATCGCCAACGGCGCGTCGCTTCAATTCGTCTATCCCGAGCCGGTCGCTTATTCGCCGGCGCATATCGCCATCACTGCCGCCAGCCAACATACCGAGGCGGCCAGACGTTTCATCAGCTTCGTCTTGTCGGAGGCCGGCCAGAAAATGCTGTTTCATCCGGACATCCGCAAACTGCCGGCGCGCCCCGGCGTTTATAAAGATAAGCCCGAAGGCTATTTCGATCCCTTCGCCGCCTCGGCACAGCATCCTGTGGTTTACGACCCCAATGGCTCAATACCGCGCTTAGCCTTGAACAATGCCTTGTTCGACCGGATGTTTAGTGATCATCCGCAACGCCAGCAGAATCTCTGGAACGGCTTGAGGAAGCAGGAACAACATGCCGACGCCGCTAAAGCGGCCCGGCTGGTCAAGTTAAGGCAGATGTTGACGGCGGCACCCATAGCCGCGGCCAAGGCTGAAGAGCCGGACTTGCAAAAGCTGTTCGCGCGACGCGCCGACGAGGCCCAAGCCGAAACCGAAGCCAAGTCTTTCGAACAAGCCTGGACAAAGGACATCGATCGGCGTTATGCCGACGCCGAAAAGCTGTTGCTGGAGCTGGAACGATGAACGCGCGACTGTCCCATCTATTGCTGGGTTTGAGCTGTTGCCTGGCCGGCCCGTCCTTGGCGCAAGCGGAAAGCGGTTTCGAAGTCGCCGATGCTAGCCGGGAAGCCTACTCCCGAATTCACCCAGACCTACCCAGGGCAAAAGCAGAGGAAGTGTTTCGCGGACGCGGCTTGTTCAGGCAAAGCTGGGTGATTCCGCCGGCCAAGGACATCGAGATCGCCGGCCTCGGCCCGCTCTACAACCAGATTTCCTGTCTGTCCTGTCATCCCAAAAACGGCCGCGGCCAGCCGCCGCAAACGCCGCAACAAGCCATGCGTTCCATGCTGATCCGTCTGAGTCTGCCGGGCGAGGATGAGCATGGTGGACCCTTGCCTCATCCCGTTTACGGCGGCCAGTTGAACGAGCAAGGCATACCGGGTGTGCCGGGCGAAGGCCGCGTCAGCGTCGATTATCGCGAAGAACCCATAAAGCTGGCGGACGGCGAAACGGTAAAGTTAAGGAAGCCTATATACAGTTTCGTCGATCTGCAATACGGCCCTCTGCCAGCAGAGGTTCTTTATTCCCCGCGCGTCGGGCCTTCGGTTTTCGGCCTGGGGCTGTTGGAAGCCGTCGATGAACAAACCATCCGCCGACTGGCCGAAGACGGCAAACGCCAGGGTTTGCAAGGCCACC
>JAJRDU010000102.1 GCA_028748685.1 Methylococcaceae bacterium | reverse complement strand
AATCAAGCCGGAGCAATAAACTAATAATTGGCTTATTGTTAACAAGCGTTACTTTTGCCAGGCATTGTGTTGCCGATGTCAGTTCCGCAATGATACGCGGCCAAATCAATCTCAATAGCCGAGCCGGAAATGGCGGAGCACAAGTCATTGCTAGCAACCGGGAAAGAGGTGTTTCAACCCGTACCTTCAGCCGTGAGGATGGTTCTTATGCCTTAATGGCCCTAAAGCCCGGCCGCTACCAGATCAAACTGTTGGCACCGGACGGCCAGGAAAGCGTCCAGGAAACGATCGTTCAGGTCGGCCAGGTTGCCACGCTAAATCTGGAGATCGGCGCAAAAATTGCCGAAGAAATCGATGAAGATGAACGCGCTTTGGCCGGCAAATCCAGCGAAGTAGCGACCTATATCACACCCGAGCAAATGCTGCGTTTGCCACAGGTGAACCGCAATTTCCTCAATTATGCCGATCTGGCGCCGGGTGTGAATGTCGTAACCGACACGGCGGGCAGCGTCAGGCTGCAAAGTGGAGGTCAACGTCCGGATAGCGTTAATGTCTATATCGATGGCGTTGGCCAGAAAAATTATGTCGTTCGCGGCGGAGCGGCCGGGCAGGATTCCAGTCGCGGCAATATTTTTCCGGAGTCCGCCGTCTCCGAGTATAAGGTTATTACCCAAAATTATAAGGCCGAATTCGACCAAATCAGCGGCGCGGCCATCTCGGTGCTAACCAAATCCGGCACCAACGATTTTCATGGCGACGCCTTTTACGACCATACCAACCAGGATCTGCGCTCCGCTACGCCGACCGAGATCAACGAAGGCCGTAAACGCGATTCCGAGCAGGCGCAATTTGGCGTCACGCTGAGCGGCCCCATCGTCAGGGATGTTGCGCATTTTTTCATGGCCTATGAGAAAAAACATAATGACGAGGCTCCGCCGATCATAGCCGGCGGCGATACAACGTTACCGTTGCAATATCAATCGTTGCTGGGGACCGCTAAGCGGCCTTTCGATGAAGATTTGTTTTTCAGCAAATTCGACTGGTCTTTAAATGCCAACAACCTGATCGAGGTTTCGTTCAAACTGCGGGAAGAAACGGAAACCGTGGGCGTTGGCGCTCAGAATACCCAATCGTATGCACTGGATAAAGGCAATAGCGAAAAGCGCCTCGACGTCAAATTTCAACATTCCGCCGAACATTGGGTGAACGAGGCGCGCGTGACCTACGAAGACGCTAATTGGCGGCAAGCGCCGGCTGTTCGCGGCGGCGGGTTGATCTTGCAGCGCGCTGATGGCTCTAGTGTATTGAATACAGGGGGAGCTACCAATTTTCAGGATAAGGGGCAAAACGGCCCTGCGATTCAAGACGATCTGACTCTGAGCGATTTGAATTGGCAGGGCTCCCATATCTTCAAGTTCGGCAGTAAGGTCAAGATGATCGATCTGAGCGCCTTGGAAAGAGATCCCATTAATCCCCAGTTCAGTTTCAACCTGAACAACCCGAACGGAACGCCTTACCGCGTACAGTGGGGGGCTCCCTTGGGCGGCGGCCGGGATGGTTCCACTTCGTCGGATGTCACCCAGGTAGGTTTGTATGCACAGGACGACTGGGATCTGAACAAAAACCTCACGCTGAATCTGGGTGTGCGTTGGGATTATGAAGACAATCCCGCTTATACCGATTTTGTCACGCCCGCCGACGTCGTTTCGGCGGCACGCAACTGGTCCAACATCCAGAATGGCAAGGGCGGATACAATATCGAGAACTACATCAGCACGGGTTCGAATCGACACAACGCTAGCGCCAACATCGCGCCACGCCTAGGTTTTGCCTACGACATGGATCAAGACCAGCGGCATGTGGTGTTTGGAGGGTTTGCCCGCGCCTACGACCGCAATATTTACGACGTATTGCAGCTGGAACGCACCAAGGGAACTTTTCAGACCCATGGCGTCAATTTCGCGGGCGATGCGGACCATAACTGTGGCGCCGATCCCGCTTGCATAGCCTGGGATCCGGCTTATCTGAGTTATACGCCTCGGCAACTGGCGGCACTGGCGCCAGGAACCGCCGGTTTGCGCGAAGTCAATCTGATCAATAACCACCTCAAAACCCCTTACGCCGACCAATTCAGCCTGGGGATGCGTAACCGTTTCGGGGATTGGCATACGGAACTGGTGTTTTCCCATATCCATAGCCGGGACGGCATCGTCGGCTTGCCGGGAGGGCGCAACGCCGACGGCAGTTTTTCAGCATTCGGGGCAACACCCAATTTGCCGGGATTCGCTCAGTTGATTCTGTTCGATAATGCGGTGGAAACCAAGACCAATGCCATTTTCGTCAAGGCCGAAATGCCATACACCAAAAATCGGGGTTGGGGGATGACGTTGGCTTATACCTATACCGATTCTCAAGAGAACAAGCCCAACTCCTTTGTCGATAACAGCAGTTATCTGCTCGATCTTGCCAATACCAATGCTACCGGCTGGCTGAACACCGCCGGTGTTCGCGCCCATAAACTGGTAGCGACCGGCACCGTTGATTTACCGTGGGATCTGGTTTTCTCGGCCAAGCTGTCGCTGGCAACGCCGGAAACGCATTCGGGGGTTAATTGTTTGGGAGGGCAATGCCGTTTCGATACCTTTACCCCGAAAGGCGACAGCTTTATCTTGCCGGGCGAGTGGTGGGGATACCGGCAAGTCGACATGGCTTTGATCAAGAGTTTCGATACGCCGTATCGGAGCCGCATGAAATTGCGCCTGGACGTACTGAATCTGTTCGATTTTAAAAATTACGCCGCTTATACCAATAATTTTGCATCCGCCGATTTCGGGCAACCTATCGATTTACTGGCCGGGCCGAGCTTGACCGTCAAGCTGACCGCAAGGCTGGAATTTTGATGCGTGGCCCGGAGACGGTATTGCCTGACTGGTTCCGGCGTTTGCTAGGGCTCGGCTTGCTGTCCGGCTATTTATATTGCTTTCCGATGCTGGTAGCGGCAAACGAAGAGGAAGAGGCCAAAGTCAAAGCCAATTACTTGCATAATTTCACCAAATTCGTCGAATGGCCGAATCTGGTCAACGACACCGTCCATATTTGCGTGGTAGGTTCGGAGCCCATCGTCAACATACTGGCCCAAATTGCCAGCCGGGATTTGAAGGGCCATAACTTACAGATATGGTCCGGCTTGGACGATCCGCGGATCTGCCAGATTTTGTTCATAAGCCGTGCGGAAAAAAACCTGAACGAATGGCTCACTCAAGTGCAAGGAAACAATGTGCTGACGGTTAGCGACGCCGACGATTTCGCGAGGCAAGGCGGCGCTATCGGTTTTTATAGCGATGGCGGCCAGATCAAGCTGGAAATCAATCCGGAGGTGGCGCGAAATGCCCATTTGAAGGTGAGCGCCATGTTGATGGAAATTGCCCGTATCGTTCATTAATAAAATCTTTCGGAATTGTGATAAATGGCTGGATTCCAAGTTAGCTTAAACATCAAAACCAAGTTGGTACTGATCATGCTGACCACCAGCATCATGGCGCTCATACTGGCCGGGGCCGGATTTATGGTTTACGAACGGCTGCGAGTCAAGGAAGACATGGCGCGCGATCTTACATCGCTGGCCAAGATAGTCGCTAGCCGCAGCACGGTAGCCTTATCGTTTGATGATACCGATGTCGCTCGGACGACCCTGATGGCGCTAAGCGTCAAGAACGCTATTGTCGCCGCCTGCATATACAACAGCACCGGCCAACGTTTCGCCGAATATCGAAACGGCGACGTCTGTCCGCTACTCCTCCCCGAAAATATTGACGCCGATCGTTCCGAAGACGGTCGCCATTACAACCTGGTCCGCGAACCCATTACCGTGAACGGCGAGATTCTTGGCCATGTATACATACGCGCCAGTTTGCAGGAGCTGGATGAGCTCTGGCGGAAGTTTTTGCTGTGGTCCGCGGCCATCCTGGTCGTTGCCAGTCTTATTGCGCTGTTGCTCGCTTCGCGCTTGCAGCGCGTGGTGTCCGGGCCGTTGGAACGTCTCAAAAAGACCGCGCAGACCATCAGCCAACAAAAAAATTACACCTTGCGAGCCACTCAGGAGAGCGATGACGAGTTGGGCGACTTGACCCACGCCTTCAACGACATGATTGCCGCGGTCGAGGCTCGGGATGAAGATCTCTTGGCACTCAACCGGCAATTGGCCGAGAACGAGAAGGCGCTGGAAAATATCAACGCGGAGCTAGAATCGCGGGTTGCCGAACGCACTGATGAACTCGCGAACAGCAACGACAGGCTACGCCACAGTACGCTGATCCTTGAAACGGTGCTCGATAGCATGTCGCAAGGACTGATCGCGTTCGACAAAGAGCTTAGGTTGTTGGTTTGGAACAAGAAGTTGAGCGAGGTTAGAGGCTATCCGGACAGCCTGTTGCAAGTCGGCCGTGATCATGCCGATTTCATGCACTTCGATTTGTATGACGAAGCGCTCGGCTACCGCGATCCGGATGAAAGCCTTAGGCAACTTCTCGACGAGGTTAAATGCTACGGTGTTCATCGGTTCATCAGAGAACGCCGGGATGGAAAGGTGATCGAAGTAAGCGGCGGCCCGATAGCCGATGGCGGTTTCGTCAGTACCTATGAAGATGTTACGCTGAGAAAACAGGCGGAAGCCACCCTCAAGGAAGCCAGAGACGCCGCCGAATCGGCCAATCAGGCCAAAAGCCAGTTTCTCGCCAACATGAGCCATGAAATCCGCACACCGATGAACGCCATTATCGGTATGCTCTATTTGGCGCTGAAAACCGAATTGTCACCCTCGCAGCAGAACTATCTGACCAAGGCCCAGGGCGCCGCGCAATCCTTGCTCGGCATCATCAACGATATTCTTGATTTTTCCAAGATCGAGGCGGGAAAGCTGGAAATCGAAGCGATTGAATTCGGTCTGGATACGGTGCTGGAGCATTTAGCCGATGCGATCGGTTTTCAGGCCGAACATAAAGGTATCGAGTTTCTTATCCGCTATGATGTCAACATTCCTCCCACGCTGATCGGCGATCCGTTACGCCTGGGACAAATTCTGCTTAATCTGTGCAGCAACGCGGTCAAATTCACCGAAAAGGGTGAAGTCGAGCTGGCCTTTCGATGCTTGAATATCGGCGAAACCGAGTTCAACCTGCAAATTTCGGTACGCGATACCGGCATTGGCATGCCGGCCGATGTGCAGGCCCGATTATTCGAGAAATTCAGCCAGGCGGACCAGTCCACCACGCGTCGCTTCGGGGGCACGGGATTAGGCCTGGCGATATGCAGGCACCTCGCCGAAATGATGGGCGGACGCATCTGGATAGAGGAATCGCAGGTCGGCAAAGGCACCACAATTTGCTGTACCGTGCGGCTCAAGATTGCTCAACATTCCATGGTGCATCGGCGCGAACTTCTGGAATTAGCGGGGCCAATGTTGAAGGGTATACGCGTGCTGGTGGTCGACGACAACACCGTCTCCCGTGAAATCCTGGCCGAGATGCTGCGTTATTTTCATCTCGATGTAAAAGGCGCGGCCGATGGCGAATCCGCCATCAATCTGCTGGAAACGGAAATCGATCCGCCCTTCGATCTGGTATTGATGGATTGGCGCATGCCGGGCATGAATGGGGACGAGGTTACGCGTAAGATCCATGCGGACCCCGCGATTCCCTATAAACCGAAAGTAGTGATGGTTACAGCCTACGGACGGGAGGATGTTATCAAGCTTGCCGAGCAGGCTGGCGTCACGGGTTTTCTGGTCAAGCCTGTATCCCCTTCGACCTTACTGGATACGGTGCTGTCGGTGTTGGGGCGAGGCCGGGTGCTTGGGACGGGCAATGGGCAGGGACAAAAGAATCCAGCCGCGATCACCGACTTTCGTGGCGCACGGTTATTACTGGTTGAGGATAACGACATCAACCGCGAGTTCGCCGTCGAGTTGTTGCATAGCATGAATTTGGTCGTCGATGAGGCAATCAATGGCGAGCAGGCGTTGGCCATGGTCCAGAGCAGGGATTACGATGGGGTGTTGATGGATATTCAGATGCCTGTCATGGACGGATTGGAAGCCGCACACCGCATCCGCGCATTGGCCGAACATCCCGGCAACGAGCGTTATGCTTGCTTGCCCATTATCGCGATGACGGCGCTGGCCATGACGCAGGATGCCGAAAACAGCAAGGCGGCCGGTATGAACGATCATGTCACCAAGCCGATTGCCCCGGACCAACTGGTTTCGACGCTGAGTAAATGGATAGCGATACCGCCTACCGATCGGGTTTCAGAAAATGATCCTCCGGTACAGGCGCACTGTGCGATGGTATCCTGTCCGCCTGAATTGGCGGCGTTGAAGAGCCTACAAGCCGCGGAAGGGGTGAGACGCATCGGCGGCAAGGTCGAGGCTTATGTCCGGCAATTAAAGCGTTTCCGCGAACATTATCCGGATGCCGCTAAGGAATTGCAGCGCGTGATTGCCGAGCACGACATGAGGGCGGGCGAAGAGTATTGCCATGTGCTCAAAGGGGTCAGCGGCAACATCGGCGCCCAGGGTTTGTTCGAATGTATCACCCAAATCGATTCATCGTTGAAACGTTGGAAAATGCCTCGGACCGAGCAATTCATGCAGTTGGATGAATTACTGCAAGCCGTGATGAATGACATCGATAGTATCAACCGGTTAGCGGCCATTTCTCCTCGATCCGGCGCGCCGCTGAGTCCCGAACAGATCCGGGAAAAAATCGCACGTCTTAGCGAAGTACTCGAAAACGACCTGGGGGCCGCCGAGGCGATACTTGCCGAATTACGCGGCGGCGTGACCGGAATGGAACTTGAAGCGGCAATCCATGAAATTGCCAAAAAAATTGATGACTTCGCCATCGACGAAGCATTGGCGATGTTGGAAACATTGCTTAGGCAACTTTAAAAAGCGCGACAGGAAGCCATTAGGAATATCAAGCCATGATAAAAGCCGATCTAGTTAAGCAGGACAAAGCAAAGCCGCGCATTCTCATCGTAGACGACGTCAATGAGAATTTGCATGTTTTGATGAATATCCTGCGCGAAGATTACGCGATCCTTGCGGCCACCAACGGAGAGAAGGCGCTGGAGCTTGCCGCGAGGCAACCCTCGCCGGATCTGATGCTGCTCGACATCAAAATGCCCGGCATGGACGGCTATGAAGTGGTTCGGCGGCTTAAAGCCAATCCCGCCACGGCGGGTATACCGGTGATCTTCGTTACCGCTTTGGCCGAAACCAATGATGAGGCCGCCGGTTTGAAGCTGGGGGCGGCCGACTATATCACCAAGCCGGTCAATCCCGATCTGCTCAAGCTGCGGGTGCTTACGCAGTTGGAACTCAAGCGTTACCGCAGAAAACCGGAAAGCGATCCGGCGCCTCTGCAACGGCTTCCCGGCATTTTGATCGTCGATGATATTCCCGACAATATCCACGAACTTGCCGATGCCCTTAAAGATGAATACCGCATCATGGTCGCCAACTGTGGCGCCAGGGCATTGGAGTTGGTACTGGGCGCGACGCCACCCGACATGGTGTTGCTCGACATTCTGATGCCGGAGATGGACGGTTACGAAGTATGCCGCCGCATCAAGGCGACGCCGGAAGGAAACCGCATTCCGGTGATTTTTATCAGCGTGATCGACGATGCGGTAGACAAGGTGCGTGGGTTCTCCATCGGAGCAGCCGATTACATCATCAAACCCTTCGACATCGACGAAGTCAAAGCGCGGATTCGTACCCATCTCGAGCTGAATCGCTTACAGCGATACTTTGAACAAGTGGTCGCGCAACGCACGGAGGATTTACGAGAGGCCAATCACCAGCTCGAGAACAGCCGGGAAAAATACCGGATTCTGGCCGAGTATTCGCCTAATTGGGAGTTTTGGAAGGCGCCGGACGGGAACTTTATCTACGTGTCGCCCGCTTGCGCCGGCATCGCCGGATACGCGCCCGAGGAATTTTTGGCGGACAAGGAGTTGATGAGCGAGATTATTCATCCCGAGGACAGGGCCGCGTGGGATGAACACACCGGCGCAGTTTTGAATGCCCAGCCGCACCTCATGCCCGGATTTCGCATTATCGATAGATCAGGCAATGTGCATTGGATAGAACATCTGTGCCGTCCGGTTATCGATGCATCCGGCAGGTTTATGGGAACGCGCGGCAGCAACAGCGACATTACCGATCGCATCAAGGCCCTCGAACAGCTCAATCTCGCGGGCATCGTATTCGAAAATGCCGTCGAAGGGGTGATGATTATCGATGCCGGCATGCGTATTCTTTCGGTGAACCAGGCCTTCATCAAGTTGACCGGGTATCAAGCACAAGAGGTAACAGGGAACGATCCTCGTCAGTTTGGATTCTACGGTCAGGATGGCGATTGCCATCATGCGATATTGGAACAGATCGATGCGAGGGGATGCTGGCAAGGCGAGCTCTGGCAACGCCGTAAGAATGGGACGCTTTTCCCAACGCTCACCAGCATCAGTCAGGCGAGCGATCAGAACGGCAAGGCCAGTCATTACATCATGGTGTTTTCCGATTTGAGCGAATTGAAAAATACCGAACAGCGTCTCGATTTTTTGGCTCATCACGATCCGTTGACGGCATTACCCAATCGTGCGTTGTTCCATGAATTTCTGGCGCGCGCACTGCAACAGGCCGAACAGGACGGAACCGAGCTTGCTTTGATATCCATTGATCTCGAAAACTTCAAGGTGGTCAACGATAGCCTGGGGCAACGCCTGGGCGACCAGTTGTTGATCGAAGCCGCGGAGCGTCTCAAGGAGCTGTTGAGTAATGTCGATGCCATTTCGCGTTTCGGCGGCCACGAGTTCAACATCCTCCTCAATCTGGTCGATAGCGCACAGGGAACTGACTTGATCGTCCAACGCATGATTGAAACCTTGAACCGACCATTTGTATTGCAAGACCGGAATGTTTATATCGGCGTCAACGTCGGCATCGCACTGTATCCGAGCGACGGCCAGAACATAGAAACCCTGCAACGCAACGCCGATATTGCATTGAGCCAAGCCAAGGCGGCGGGCCGGGGGAGCTTGCGTTTTTTCTCGCCGGAGATGTCTTTACTGGCTCAACAGCGGTTGACGATGGAAGCCGATTTGCGCCATGCCTTAGCCGAAGGGCTGTTACGAGTATTTTATCAACCTCAGGCGGATCTGGTCAGCGGCCAGTTAACCGGTTTAGAAGCGCTGGTGCGTTGGCAGCATCCGGTACAAGGGCTGATTTCGCCGTCTTTATTTATTCCGCTGGCTGAAGAAAGCGGATTGATAGTCGAACTCGGCGATTGGGTTTTGACTGCTGCCTGCCGGCAAATCCGGCAATGGTCGGAGTCGGGGCTTAACGTCCCGCGCGTGGCGGTCAATGTGTCCGCTGTTCAGTTAAGCCGGGGTAACTGGTTGGATTCGGTTCGGTGGGCGATTAAAGAAACCGGCATACAACCCGAGCAACTGGAGTTGGAGATCACCGAGAGTCTGGTGATGTCCGATCTCGATAGCGCGCTTAATATATTGGCTCAAATCAAGACATTGGGAATATTACTGTCTATCGATGATTTCGGTACCGGATATTCGTCAATGTCCTATCTGCAGCAACTGAATGTCGATAAACTCAAGATCGATATTTCGTTTATTCGCGATATGACTTTCGATAGCGGTAAAACGGCTATCGTGAAGGCGATCATCGCACTGGGCCACGGGCTTGGCCTGGAAGTTCTGGCCGAAGGCGTCGAGGAGACAGGGCAGGCCAAATACTTACGATCGCTGCAATGTGACGTTATGCAGGGTTATTTGATCAGCCGGCCTTTGTCCGCTGAAAAGATGACAGAATTTTTGGCCTCCTATCGCGCCGAGCCGTTTCCGGTGAGCAATGAAGGGGGGCGCACGCTATTGCTGGTCGATAACGAGGCCAATGTGCTGGAGGCACTGAAGCGCGATTTGAGGCATGAAAATTATTGCATCCTCACGGCGACTAGCGGCGATGATGCGCTCTCGGTGCTCGCCGATAACGAAGTCGGCGTAATCATAACCGATCATCGTATGACTGGCATGAGCGGTATTGAGTTGCTTGCCAAGGTTCGCTTGATGCATCCCAATGTGGTTAGAACGGTGCTTAGCGGCTATACGGAACTGAACAGTCTGACCGAGGCCATTAACCGCGGCGAGATTTACCGCTACCTGGATAAGCCTTGGGACAAAAAAATGTTGCTGGAAACGGTTCGAGAGGCATTTAGGCAATATGCACAAAATGTCGGTTATTGCTCGTGACAGGCTGGTGCGTTCGGCAAAAAGCCGGTCATTGAACAACCTGGGGTGGAAACTTTTCAACACTTCAAACTCAGATTCAAGAAGGCAAATACTCTAGCATAAGGATTACGTTCGGGATTTGATTCGTCGCAACCAAGAGAATACGCCAGCAGTAGCAAATCTAGCAAGACGCCATAACTGAAGGACTCAAAAGCGGTAACAGTAATCGCTCTATGGAGGAAGTATTGAAAAATGCCCAAGCAAAACTAGCGGCTTTGATTGCAAATTAGTGCCGCTAGTTATTTAATATTTTTATATAACTCAAAGTATGTCACAAATCCTTGGGAGTAATAACAAATGAGCATCGAGAAACAAATAGATGACGTTGAAAAGATATCCTTCGAGGAAGCGAAAGAAAAAGAGCTTGCGTCAATCCAAAAACTGCACCCCGATAAAACCGCCGAGAATCTGGTCGGCCTCGCCTTCTCCGGTGGTGGTATTCGGAGTGCGACGTTTGGCTTAGGTGTTCTGGAAACGTTAAAGAAATTCGGACTGCTGAAAAAAATCGATTATCTATCCACCGTTTCGGGCGGCGGCTATATCGGCGCCTGGTTAAGTGCCAATTGCAAACGCAGCGCTGACCGCATTGATCAGCAAAGTTCGTCTGAAGCGGATTGGCTGCACCCAGAGGCGGACTGGGAAGAATCCGTCAAGCATTTACGCCGTCATGCCAACTACCTCTCGCCAAATCTCAGCCTATTGAATGCGGATACCTGGTCGATGGGCACCATATGGTTACGCAACACCTTGTTGGTGCAACTGATGATATTTCTTAGCATCGCTTGTTTGCTATTGGTACCGAGAATACTTTTTTCGATGTTTACTGAACGTTCACAT
>JAJRDU010000101.1 GCA_028748685.1 Methylococcaceae bacterium | reverse complement strand
CGAAACGCTTCAGACGACTTCAACCTATTTCACGACAAGCGAAAATGGCTACAGATTACTCATAATCCTTTCAAGGGGCCGATCGTGCTGGGTTTTCAGCTCAATACCCTGATTGAAGACCAGATGAGGCTGTATCGGGAGGCTCAACATGAAGATCAAATCATTGCCGAAAATCAGCTGCGCTTCAGTAATTATCAGATTACTTTTGTCAATGCCTTGCGACCCCGCCAGGAATTGACGCTAGATATCAGGAAGACCCTGATTACCACTATCCCAGAGCTAACTCTGACCAATCGTGTCGCCATCAAGTCTCAGGGAAAAACCATTTTGCTGGGTTATAAAAAAGAAACCAAAAATCCGTTGTTTTTGGCGAATACCGATTTGAGCGCTCTGCCAGATCTGAATACGATTGAAGACAAAACCATTGTTCCAGGTAGTGATTTTTTCCTGAAGCGCAAATGGATGCATAACGGCAACGTGAAAAATTTTTTATCCGGCTCGTTGGCGGAGCAATCCGATTATTTCGACGAATTGACCAACATCGCTAATTATCCGGAGGTTTTTCCCTGCAGTTTGACATCGGGGGCGTTGTTGGAAAAGGCGCAGTTGGAAGATCATGACTTCAAGCGCAATCCCATGGTCTATACCTCGCACGATATATCCGTCGACCGGAGGCATCTAGGGCGAATCAGAGATAATGACAAATTGCATATTCTGGTCAGGCAATTGCCCGAGTCGAAAGACAATACCCTGAACCACACTAGCATCATGTTGCGGACTTATGAATGCTACGGTTTGCTGGAGGACAGGGCCATTCTGTTCAGGATCAAGCTCAATCTGGTGCCTTTGGAAGAAATTATTAAGAATCTGAGTTCCAAAACCTGAGTCTAATCTTGCTTGATCATTGCTGTGGCGAATGTTGTGAATTCTTGGAAACATCAAGTATAATCCACCAAGTCGTTAGGCGCAGCCTTTGACGAGATTCCAATTAATCAATACAACACTAAAGATAAGGCTATTGTTTGTTGTCAAGCAGTCGCATTGTTCGAGGAAAAAAATATGAGTAATATCGAAGAACGAGTAAAAAAGATTGTCGCGGAGCAGTTAGGCGTAAAGGAAGAAATTGCAAATGATGCGTCTTTCGTTGACGATCTTGGCGCGGATTCTTTAGACACAGTAGAACTCGTCATGGCTCTGGAAGAAGAATTCGAATGCGAAATTCCAGACGAAGAAGCTGAAAAAATCACCACGGTCCAATTGGCTATTGATTACATCAACGCCAACCTGCAGTAAGCTGTTCAAGTGGCTAGTGGAACGCCTCCGCTAGCTACGCCTCTTCTCCCCTCTGATTGTCTTCTATATTTAACGGTAGTTTACTGTGAGCACACGTCGAGTTGTTATAACGGGCTTAGGCGCTGTTACGCCTTTAGCCAATAATGTTGCCAATACCTGGGATGGGATTGTTAATGGTAAAAGCGGGATTGGTCCCATTGATTCGTTCGATATTTCCAGTTTTCCAACCACTTTTGGCGGTGTGATCAGGAACTTCAATATAGGCGATTACATTGCCGAGAAAGATGCCAAGCGTATGGACGGTTTCGTGCATTACGGCATCGCGGCGGGTTGTCAGGCGATCGAAGATTCCGGAATTTTAGTAACCGAAGAAAATGCCGAGCGCATAGGTATCGCCATCGGCGCGGGTATCGGTGGAATTACCGGCATCGAAGAATGCTATGCAACCTATGTCGCGGGCGGTGCGCGTAAGATTTCACCATTTTTCGTACCCGGCAATATCATCAACATGATTTCAGGCAATCTTTCCATTAAATATGGGATGAAAGGGCCGAATTTCGCGATTGTTACAGCATGCTCAACCGGTACCCATAATATCGGCGATGCCGCTCGCCTGATCAAATACGGCGATGCCGATGTGATGGTGGCCGGTGGTGCGGAACGTTGCACGACCTCGCCGACCGCGATGGGTGGTTTTGCTTCGGCAAAAGCCCTATCTCGCCGTAACGATAATCCGCAGGCTGCGAGCCGGCCTTGGGATCGCGATCGAGATGGCTTTGTGCTGAGTGATGGTGCCGGTGTGGTGGTTCTGGAAGAGTTGGAACACGCTAAAGCACGTGGCGCAAAAATCTATGCGGAATTGGTGGGCTATGGGATGAGCGGCGACGCTTACCATATCACCTCGCCTTCGACGGGGGGAGAAGGTGCGGCACGCTGCATGAGAAATGCATTGCGAGACGCCAAATTAAACCCAAACGACGTTGATTATATCAATGCCCACGGTACATCGACGCCGGCGGGCGATATTGGCGAGACGCACGCTATGAAAGCCGCGCTCGGCGAACACGCCTATAAAGTTGCGGTCAGTTCAACAAAGTCGATGATCGGACATTTGTTGGGTGCGGCGGGCGGTATCGAAGCCGTATTATCCGCATTGGCGATCACGCATCAGATTGCGCCGCCTACTATCAACCTGGAGAACCAGGATCCGGAGTGCGATCTGGATTATGTGCCCAATACGGCCAGAGAAATGAAAATCGATATTGCGATGTCCAATTCTTTCGGGTTTGGCGGCACCAACGGCACTTTGATATTCAAACGCTATCAATAGGCGTGTCTTTTTGAACACTGTCTGCCCATGTATTTATTAAATGGCGAGAGTAGACAGTGTATCGATGTCGCGGATAGGGGCTTTCAATATGGCGATGGCTTATTTGAAACCATTGAAGTTAGCAATGGCAAGCCTCTGTTTCTTGAACGTCACTTGGCCCGCTTGTCTAATGGCTGTCGGCGGCTTCTGATTCCCGTTCCCGATTTGGCTTTGCTGACCCAGGAAGCGCTGCAAGTATCGGCAGCTTCTGAACGGGCCGTTCTCAAGCTGATTGTAACCCGTGGTTGTGGTGGGCGCGGTTACCGGCAGCCACCACGGATTTTGCCCACTCGGCTGTTTAGCCTTCACCCTTTTCCCGATTATCCCGAGCATTTCCAAGCCGAAGGCATCACGGTACGATTTTGCCGGCTGCGTTTGGCAAATAGTCCCGCATTAGCGGGGATCAAGCATATGAACCGTCTGGAACAGGTTTTGGCCAGGGCCGAATGGTGGGACGACGGCATACAGGAAGGATTGATGCTGGACAGTAACGAGCATGTCGTCGAAGGCACGATGACCAATCTGTTCATGGTTAAGGATGGTGTTCTATATACGCCTATCGTGACAGAATGCGGCGTGGCCGGCATCGTGCGAGAGATGGTGATGGAGTTTGCGCAATGCAACAATATAACGTTGATCGAAACGCAGTTGGATAAAGACACTTTATTGCGTGCCGATGAGGTTTTTGTCACCAATTCGGTGATAGGCATCTGGCCCGTTATGCAAATTGAACAGCATGGATTTGGCGTTGGCCCATTAACTCGATCGTTTCAAGCATATTTCAATGCGGCGCGGGCCATGGAGACGGGACAGTGACAGGCCACTCGACCATGGTCAGAAGCATCGTTGCTTTTACCTGCCTGATGGTGTTTGTACTACTAGCTATCTGGGGAGGGATGCATAATCACCTGATGTTGAAAAAAACGGTGGTTACCGAGGAAACGGTCTTTGAAATACGTAAAGGTGATTCGCTGGATACGGTCACTAAGAATCTGTTGGCGCGGAAAGTAGCGATCAATCCGTTCAGATTCAAACTGTTTGCGTATCGAAAAAATCTCGGGCATCGCTTGAAAATTGGCGAATATGTATTGGCGAAAGGTTCGACCAGTGCCGACATTCTCGAGTTGTTGACCGAAGGTAAAACCCGCCAGTATTCAATCACCTTTCTGGAAGGCTGGTCTTTTAAACAAATTTTACAGGCTATCAACGATAATCCGAATTTGCAGCATACCCTATCCGATGTGGAACTGGAAAAGGTTATGGTACATCTCGGTTCCGACCAACCTCATCCCGAGGGATTGTTTTTCCCAGATACCTATTTTTTTGAAAAGAACAGTACCGATGTGGAGTTGCTGAAAAGAGCCCACGATAAGATGCAGCATCTCTTGACTGCGGAATGGCAAAAACGCGATAAAGGCGTGCCGCTGGAAACGCCTTATCAAGCGCTGATTCTGGCATCGATTATCGAAAAGGAAACCGGGGCTGTCGAAGAGCGCAAGCAGATTGCCGGTGTTTTTTCCCGGCGTCTGAAAAAAGGGATGTTGCTGCAGACCGATCCTACGGTGATTTACGGCATGGGGGATCATTATCATGGCGATATTCGCCGCAGGGACTTGCTCGACCCCACGCCCTACAACACCTATGTCAACAAGGGCTTGCCGCCCACGCCTATCGCGATGCCGAGTAAGGATGCCATTATCGCAGCCATGCATCCGGACGATGGTGATTCGTTGTTCTTTGTCGCATCTGGAAATGGCCGCCATGCCTTTTCCGCGACATTGGATCAACATGAAAAATACGTCGATCGCTATCAAAGATGAAACTCGGACGTTTTATTACGCTAGAAGGCTGCGAAGGTGTGGGTAAATCCACCAATCTGCGTTTCGTCGAAACATTGCTGGCGGAACGGCAGGTAGATGTTGTCGTTACCCGCGAACCGGGAGGCACCGAACTGGCGGAAAACATTCGTCAACTGTTGCTGACTAAACACCATGAAAACATCACGCCAGAAGCCGAGCTGTTGCTGATGTTTGCGGCGCGCTCGCAGCATATTCAGCATGTGATTCTGCCGGCCTTGCAGCGCGGAGCTTGGGTATTATGCGACCGTTTTACCGACGCGACCTATGCTTATCAGGGCGGCGGGCGCAACATGGGCACCGAAACGATAGCCTGGTTGGAACAGACCGTACAGGGTGATTTGCGGCCGGATCTGACCTTGTTACTGGATGCGCCGGTGGAGACCGGTATGCGGCGCGCTCGCAATCGGGGTTTGCTCGATCGCTTCGAAAGCGAGCAACTGGATTTTTTTGACCGTGTGCGTGAGGCGTATCTGCAACGCGCCCACCTATATCCCGGCCGCTACGCCATCATTGATGCCGCCTCGCCGTTGTCCGAGGTGCAACGGCAAATCCGAAAGGCTATCGATGATCTCTACGCCCGATGAAGGCTAGCCAGGTGTCCGTATATCCTTGGCAGCAAGCGATCTGGCGGCATCTGGCCGGCTATATCGAACAGCAACGCATCCCGCAAGCCATACTCTTGACCGGCGCGCCCGGACTGGGTAAACGGCATCTAGCCGAGGTTTATGTCGGTGCACTGCTCTGTCATACACCTTCACCGGAGGGTTTTGCCTGCGGTTCTTGCGCCGCTTGCAAATTGTATCAGGCCAATACTCATCCCGATTATTTGACGATCGAGCCCGAAGAATCCGGCAAGACCATCGGCATCGATAAAATCCGCCAGTTGATCATTCAGCTGGCGTTAAAGCCGCAGTACGAAGCCTATAGGTTGGTGATTTTTCAACCCGCCGATGCGTTAAACACCGCGTCAGCCAATGCTTTTCTAAAATGTCTGGAAGAACCTAGCGAGCGCACCTGCTTTATTTTGATCAGCGATCAGCCTTCAAAATTACCCGCGACTATCCGCAGCCGCTGCCAGAAAATTCATTGTGAACGGCCGAATGATGTCGTCGCCAGGGATTGGTTGGCTCGGCAAGGGATAAAGGACGACGCCGAACAGTTGCTCGCCATGGCGCAAGGCTCCCCACTGTTGGCTAGGCAATATGCCGAGCATCATTTCATCGCGCTCAGGCGGGAATATTTTGAAGCCTGGCTGCAAATTGCTCTGGGAAAAGGCGACCTATTAAGCGTTGCCGAGCAATGGCAGAAACAGGAAACTGTCGATTTGTCGGTGCTGCTAGCCTGGTTGGCTAGCTGGCTGACGGATATTGTTAAGCTTGCGCAGGGCATCGATGTAGCCGGGCTCGAAAATCCGGATTTTAAAAAGCCCTTGCAAGCCCTTGCCGAACGACTAGAATTGAAACGCTTATACCAGTATTACGACGCGGTGCTTAAGAGCCGGTCGCAATTGGCTACGCAAATCAACAAACAGTTGCTGACCGAAGGTCTGTTGATCGACTGGTCGCAACTCAATAACCATTAAGGCCATGGCAGAAACTCCCACCAGACAAGGCATTTTGTCCCTCTCGATCAAAGATAAAAATGCGCTCTATGCGGCGTATATGCCGTTTGTTAAAAACGGCGGCTTGTTTATTCCCACCAAGAGGGAATACGAAATGGGCGAGGAAGTGTTTATGTTGCTGAGTTTGATGGAAGAAACCGAACGCTTGCCGATCGCTGGCAAGATCATCTGGAAAACGCCGGTCGGTGCCGAAGGTTACCGCGCGCCGGGGATAGGTGTGCAGTTCAGCGATCAGGACGGTGGCACCGCCCGTAATAAAATCGAAACCTATCTGGCCGGGGCCTTGGAGTCCGACCGCTCCACTCACACCATGTAATTTTCGTGTAAACCGCCACGCGGTTTGTACGCCACAAAGCTCACTTATTCATGTTTATCGACTCCCATTGTCATCTTGATCGTATCGATCTTGCGCCGTACCACGACGATTTTGCCGAATTTGTCAAAGACGCCGAGTCGCAAAAGATTCGCCACATGCTCTGCATCGCTATCGATCTGGAATCCTACCCGGCCATGAGGAAATTGGTAGCACCTTACGAGCATATTTCGCTGTCGGTGGGCGTGCATCCCAATGCCACGGAAGGGCGTGAGCCGAGCGTCGATGAATTGCTGGCGCTGGCGGCGGACGACAAAGTGATCGCCATCGGCGAAACCGGATTGGATTATTTTCATGGCAAGGGCGATCTGGATTGGCAGCGGCAACGCTTCAAAAATCATATTCAGGTGGCCAAGACCCTGAACAAACCGCTGATCATTCATACCCGAGAGGCCGGCCACGATTCCTTGGACGTCTTGAAACAGGAAGGCGCCGATAGCGTAGGCGGCATCATTCATTGTTTTACCGAGGACTGGGCCTACGCCGAAAAAGCCTTGGATTTGAATTTCTATATCTCCTTCTCGGGCATCGTTACCTTTAAAAATGCGCTGGCGATCAAGGAAGTAGCGCAAAAGGTGCCCGCCGATCGATTTTTGATCGAAACCGATTCACCGTATCTGGCGCCGACGCCGTTCCGAGGCAAGCCAAACTATCCGACCTATGTACGCTATGTCGCCGAGCACATCGCTGAATTGCGAAATACGACGCTTGAAGAGGTCGCCAGGCTTTCCAGTGATAATTTCCATCGCTTGTTTGCCGGAAGCCTATAATCCGCGGACAAAAAAAATGCGGCCGGGGAGGCCGCATCGAGAGGAAGGAAAAGACTCCAAATCCCTGGAGTGGGATCGCATACAAGAGTCGGGACAGAGTTTAGCCAAATCCTAACGCCAAGAGAATGTGGCATATTGCCGCATGGCCAATTACCGTTGCTGCAACGTATCAAATTCATGGAAACTTTATTAGAGGTGACGCTAGGGCGATTCGAGATCAGGCGTGCGCCGTTTCGCAAAAACGACTTGCTCAGGGCTTGGGATGCCGCGGATGAATATTTATTGAATCATCTCGCCGCGCAAGAAAATCTCGGCTCGGATTCGTCGCTCACGATCTTGAATGACAGCTTCGGCGCGCTCTCCGTTGCACTCAATGCCTATCAGCCCACGGCGCTTTCCGACTCATACCTGTCCCAGCAAGCCACTCGTACCAATCTCGACCTGAACGGTATTTCTCGGGATAGTGTGCGTTTGCTGGACAGTTTGGTCGTGCCGGATGCCGGCATCGACTATCTATTGATCAAGGTTCCCAAGACGCTGGGCTTACTGGAGTATCAACTACATAGTTTGCGGCCCCTACTCAAGCCTAACGTTAAGATTATCGCCGCCGGGATGGTTAAAAACTTGCCATCATCGGTATGGAAACTGCTGGAACGGTTGATCGGTCCGGCCACGACTTCCTTGGCGGTGAAAAAAGCCAGGCTGATTTTCGCGGCACTCGATCCTGCTATCAAACTACCCAACAACCCCTATCCGGTGTGTTATCCCTTGGAAAATACCCGTTTCCTAGTCTGCAATCATGCCAATGTGTTTTCGCGTGACAGCCTGGATATCGGTACCCGGTTTTTATTGCAGCATTTGCCGGACTATTCGGCTTATCGAGACTTCATCGATTTAGGCTGCGGTAACGGCGTGGTCGGATTGATGTTGGCTGACCGGCATCCGGACGCTAATTTGTGTTTTGTCGACGAGTCGTTCATGGCGATCGCCTCAGCCCGGGAGAATTTCCAATCGGCGTTTGGCGGCGAGCGGCAGGCCAGGTTTGCAGTGAACGATGGTCTCGATGGCTTTCCAGACAGGAGTGCCGATTGCGTGGTCTGTAATCCGCCGTTTCATCAACAGCATACGGTCGGCGGCCATATCGCCTGGCAAATGTTCCGGAAGGCACATCAGGTATTGCGTAAAGGCGGCGAACTCAGGGTCATAGGCAATCGTCACTTGAATTATCACCTGAGCCTGAAAAAGCTGTTTGGCCACTGTGAACAGGTTGCCAGTAACGCCAAATTCGTGATTTTCAGCTGTATTAAACGTTGATTTAAGGAACTCTTTGCTTGCCGATGAGGTATTCTATGATCGGCCAGGTATCGCCAGTGCGCGGTGCATGGCGTCAATATGAATGCCGAGATTACACCAGGATCGCTTATGCCGGAAACCGCAAACATACCCTGCCAGATCGTCGCGCATTGCCGCGCGAATTCGCTGGAAATCGCCGTCAGCGGCGATTGGGTGCGGGATGCCGAGCTGCCGGCGATCGAGCCGGTGCTGGCGCAGATCGAGGCCGCCAAGAACATCGAAACACTACGATTTTCGACAGACGCACTGGGACGGTGGGATAGTATGCTGGTCACCGAGCTGATCAAGTTGATCGATTGCGCCGCTCGAAACGGTATTCCATTGGATAAAACGACGTTGCCGGCAGCGATTCAGGGCTTGCTGACGCTGGTTTACGCGGTCCCTGAACGAGTCGACGCCCACCGCTCACAGCGTCAGACGTCCTGGTCGGAGTCTATAGCCATCAGCACAGCCAAGGCGATCCAGCATTCCAAGGAAATAATCATTTTTGTCGGCGATATGGCGATTAGCTGCATGGCCACGTTACGGGGTCATGCCCATTTTCGCCGCGTCGACTTATGGCTTTACGTTCAGGAATGCGGACCCTCCGCACTGCCCATCGTTACCTTAATCAGCCTGCTGGTGGGCCTGATTCTGGCCTTTGTCGGCGCGGTGCAGTTGTCCATGTTTGGCGCGCAAATCTATATCGCCAATCTGGTCAGTCTGGGCATGACCCGCGAAATGGGTGGCTTGATGACGGCCATCATCATGTCCGGCCGCACCGGTGCCGCCTATGCCGCTCAATTGGGTACCATGCATGTCAACAACGAGATCGACGCGCTGAAAACCATGAATCTGGATCCGATGGCCTTTTTGGTGTTGCCGCGCATGCTGGCGTTGATTTTCATCATGCCTCTGCTGTGTCTTTACGCGGACTTGATGGGCATCGTGGGCGGAGGCTTGGTGACGGTGAATTTTTTCGACGTGTCGTTGGCCGAATATCTGGATCGCACGGCCACTGCGGTCAAGATGAAGGATTTCATCGTCGGTTTCGTGAAAAGTTCGGTATTCGGCATTCTGATCGCGCTGTCGGGTTGTATGCGCGGCATGCAATGCGGGCGTAGCGCCTCGGCGGTCGGCGATGCGGGCACATCGGCGGTGGTCACGGCCATCGTGTTTATCGTGGTGGCCGATTCGGTGATGACCATCATCTGCAATCGGCTGGGTATCTGAACCATGGCCGAGCCCTGCATTACCATCGACAACCTGACCATGGCCTACGGCGATTTTGTGATTCAGCGCGACCTGAATTTTACGATCAATCGTGGTGATGTGTTCATAGTCATGGGCGGAAATGGCTGCGGAAAAACCACGCTGCTCAGGCACATGATAGGGCTACAAAGTCCGGCACGGGGTGACGTCTATTACGGCGATGAAGGGCTTTGGCGATCCGATTCGGCAACCCGGCAGCGCATTCTGCGGCGCACCGGGGTGATGTTTCAGAGCGGCGCCTTGCTGAGTTCGATGACCTTGGCCGAAAACGTGGCGCTGCCGATTACCGAAGCGACTCGCTTGCCGGCCAACAAGGTCAGGGAGATCGTTTCCTATAAGCTGGCTTTGGTTGGCTTGGCCGGTTTCGAAGACTATTATCCATCCGAACTCAGCGGTGGTATGCAAAAGCGTGCCGGATTGGCGCGGGCCATGGCGCTGGATCCGGAAATTCTGTTTTTCGACGAACCTTCCGCGGGGTTGGATCCGATCACCGCCAAACTGCTTGACGATCTGATTCTTAGCCTGAGCCAAAGCCTGTCAGTCACTGTCGTCGTGGTGACCCACGACTTGGACAGTATTTTTGCGATCGGCAATAATTCAGTGTTTCTCGATGCCGAGTCCCGAAGCATGATAGCCGGTGGGCCACCGAGACAATTGTTGGCGGAATCCAAAGATCCCAAACTGGTTCGCTTTCTGACGCGCGGTAATCCGTCGGATCGCAACATTGAAACGCGGCAGATGAGGAGCAGAGCGTGAGCAAACAGGTCAATTCCTTCGCCATCGGTGCATTTCTGGTCGGCGCCCTGACACTCTTGACGGTGGGCGTGATGATCTTCGGCGGTAGCGACTTTTTCAAGGATAAAAACCGTTTCGTGATTTTTTTCGATTCGGCGTTGAATGGTTTGAATGTCGGCGCACCAGTTAAACTGCAAGGCGTGCAGATCGGTAACGTCAAGGAGATTTCGCTGGTCATGGATAGCGAGAGCGGACGAATTTTCAAGCCGGTTGTCATAGAGATCGATCCGGCCTTGCTACTGGATTTGTCCGGAAACCATTTACAGGCTTCGAGCAGGCGCGGGGGTAACAAACAGGAAGCGCAGCGGCTCACCGCCGCCGGATTGAAGGCTCGGTTGGAAATTCAGAGTCTGTTGACCAGCTTGTTGTATGTTGATCTTAACTTTTATCATGACAAACCGGTGACTTTGGTAAATGTGAATTACAAAAATTTACCCGAGCTGGCCAGCGTGCCGACCGAAGTCGATGAAATCAGAAACATCGTGGACGAAATTCTCAACAAGGCGCGGCAACTGCCTTTGGAAGACATCGCGAAGAATTTGTCGGAAACCTTGAGCGAGACGCGCGATTTGCTCAAATCGGACGACCTGAAAAAATCACTGACAGCCCTGTCGAAATCGCTGCAGGAAACCCAAAAGTTGATGACCACATTAAATGGCCAAGCTGGGCCGTTGATGACTAATGTAAATGGCACGTTGGTGGAAACCCGTTCGACGCTGCGGGACTTTAACCAGCAGATGTTGCCCGTGCTCAAGGCGGCGGAACAAAGCCTGACTACCGCCACCAGTGTCCTGCAAGAGTCTCATCACACACTAAACGCCGTCGAGACATTGGCGACTCCCGATTCGCCATTGGGCCAGGCGCTGCTGGAAATGCGCAATGCGGCGCGGTCCTTGAAGGATCTGACCGAGTCGCTGGAACGGCATCCGGAGGCCATTATTTATGGCAAATAACCGACTTGCTTCTTTTATCCAGGGTTTCAAAATGGCTTATTTTTTACTGATATCCGCCTTGCTGTTAAGCGGTTGCGCGAGCAATACGCCGCTACGGTTCTACATGCTTAACGCCGAAACGGATCAGGCAGCGAAGGCGTCGACCTCGGCTTTTGACGAGCAGTTGGTGCTGGGCGTGGGTCCCATCCATGTTCCCGATTATTTGGATAGGCCGCAAATCGTGGTGGCGGTTGGCGAAAATCAGTACCGCCTCGACGAACAGCATCGCTGGGCGGAGCGTCTCGATCAAAATATCGGCAGGGCACTGGCGCAGCTAGTGGCTGACCAAACGGGTGTCGAACAAGTGGTTCGATTTCCCTGGTCGCAGAAACAACGGATTGATTACCAAATTAGTGTCGATATTCTGGCATTTCATCAGACAGCCGGCGGCAATAGCCAGCTACTGGCGCAATGGCGGGTCAAGCATCAAGATCAAGCAGCGCTCGGTAAACGATTCGATTGCAGTGTAGCGGCCAAGGATGATGCGGATGCGATCGTCAAGGCCCAAAGCGTATGCCTCGGCCGCCTGGGGCTGGATATCGTGACCGGCTTGCGGGGAATGGTGAGTGGCAGGTAGGAGTGGAAAGTAGTGAGTGGGCGGGAGTAACTGTCCACTTCCCACTCACAACTTCCCAACTACCCTTGTTTCAAATACTGGTTGATTTGCTCCAAGTCCTGTTCGCTCAAACTGCCGGCGGCTTCTTTTAATTTGATGCCGTTGATCAGATAGTCGTAACGGCTCCTGGCGTAATCGCTTTTGGCTTTGTAGAGGTTGCGCTGTTCTGTCAGCACGTCGACCATGGTTCGAGTACCCACTTCGAAGCCCGCTTCGGCGGCTTCCACGGCCATTTCCGCCGATTTGGTGGTGGCTTCCAGAGCCTTGACGCGGCTGATACTAGAGACAACGCCACGAAAGGCATCCTTAACACCGCGATTTATGTTGCGTTTTACCTTAATCAGATCTTCTTTCGCGGCTTCGTATTCGTGCGCGGACTGGCGAGTGCGGGATGAGATGCCGCCGCCTTCGTAAAGGGGCAGGTTCAATTGCAAGGCTACGCTTTCGTTATCGCCGGTCAGACCGTAGCGGTTGCCGTTGTCTTGTTCGTTATATTGGGCAACGATATCCAGGGTCGGTAAATGCTTGGATTGTTGTAGGTCGACGGATTTTCGAATGTATTCGGCTTGGTTGAACTGAGCCACAATCGAAAAATTATTGCTTTCGGCGGCATTGGCCCAAGAGGAAAGGTCTTCGGGCGCTGGAGGGCTGAGCGGTAGCTGGGCTTGCAAACTATTCAAATCAGCCGCATTTTCGCCTATGATTTCACGCAAGGCTTCCTTGCTGTTGTCCAGCTGGTTCTCCGCTTCGATTTCACTAGCCAATGCACGGTCGTAGCCGGCTTGCGCTTCGTACACATCGGTGATGGCGATAATGCCGACTTCAAAGCGTTGTTTGGCTTGTTCCAGCTGTTTCTCGATGGATTTTTTTTCGGAGGTGCTGAATTCCAGATTATCCTTGGCTGCCAATATGTTGAAATAAGCTTCGGATGTGCGCCGGATCAGATTTTGCTGCTTGGCTTGGAACTGGGCTTCGGCTTGAGCGATTTTATTCTCGGCCTGATCAAGTTGAACCCAATGGTCCCAGTGAAACACCGGTTGTTTCAGGTTGAAACCCAATTTGTGGTCCCAGTAATGCTGCAAGCTAGTACCCAAGAAGCTGGTACTTTCCAGCCTATTGCGGCTGCTGCTGGCACTAAAGGAAATGTTGGGTAACATTTGGGCGATGCTCTGAGATTTGATTTCGGCGGTG
>JAJRDU010000100.1 GCA_028748685.1 Methylococcaceae bacterium | reverse complement strand
GCCCCTAACAGCGAATCGAGCGGTTGGAGTAGAAGGGTTTTCATCCCTTTATGCCGCGCCGAGCACCGGAGGGTTTGAACGGATCAGCCCGCTAGGGGCGATGCAAGGATGCATCGCGTTGTCTGCAGGGGCTGGGATGCCCCTTCAGACAACCCCGTTCAAAGCCTTCGGAGCGCAGGATTCAAGCGGCATCGGGGCCGCCTTTTCTTTGGTGACTTTCTTTTGGCGGAGCAAAAGAAAGTCACTCGCCTTCGGGTGCGAGAACCCGATCCAAATAATCCGTCGCGATAGCGACACTAAAAAAATAAGCGAGTTACTTAAAAACTCATGAACATCAAAAACCTATTACAAAAAATCATCCCAAAATCCGGCCTAGGCCACTACGCCGAAACCTACTTAACCTGGGCCGGCGTCGGACTGATCGGCTCCTTCGTCGCCACGTCGCTGGACGGCCAGGCCGAACTGGCCTACGCCGCCTATTATACCAACGCGGTCAACGACGCGGTCGGCTACAATTTCTGGATACTGCTGGCGGTGATCGGCTTGCTGCTGTTCTGCCTGAGCCTGCCGGTGATCTATCTGTCGTTGCGTCTGCCGCAAGCACAGTTTGTCGCCAATCAATTGCGGCGTCTTAGCTATACCTTCTTCCTGGTCGCCTTCGACGAGGGCGGCTTGATGATAGGCATATTGATCGCCAATTTTCTGCATACCAGCGACAAGATGGCTTTACTGGCGGACAAGTCCTTCCTGTTCAGCGATGTCGGCCTGTTCTCGATTCTGGCGCTGGCCTTCGTCAATTCCTTTTTATGGCTGCTGGGCGAATCGATTCATAACCGGGACGACAAAACCTACTCTGGCGTGGTCAGCCTGCTGATGAATGCGCCGATCAAATATCTGGCGCCGGGCTATCTGAGCGTTGGCGGCATCGTGCTGTATCTGGTCGTCAACCAATAAGGCCATGACCCAAGCCATCGAGTCGTTTCATTACCGGTTGGCGCATCCGGGGTACAGCGTGTTTCCCGGCGCTCATCCGGGGCAAATGGTCGGTAGTGGCCAGTTGTTCAAGCGCCACGAGCCCTTGCTGGCCAGCCCCGATCCGCGCCGTATCGACCTGCGCGCCAGCCTGCTCGATCCCTTCAATAGCTATCGGGTGCGGGTGTTTCAGCAGCACAGCAAGCTGACGGTGACCGTGATTGCCGATCTGTCGGCGTCGATGACAGGCAGGTTGCCGATGCTCGCCGATTTCCTGCTATCGGCCGCGCAATCGGCCTTGCAACTGGGCGACAGTTTTGGCTTCATCGGTTGCGGACCCAGCCTGGATCACCGCTGGCTGTTGCCTGCCGGACCGGCCATGCAGCCGGTGCGCGAAATGTCCAGGCGCTTAACAAGCTTACGGGCGCACGGTTCCGCCGATAGCCTGGAGCGGATCGCGCCTTTGTTACCTAAGCGGCGATCCCTGTTGTTCTTGGTGTCCGATTGCCATTTTTCGTTGACCAGGCTGCGGCAAATCCTGCAACCCTTGGCCTCTCATGCCGTGGTGCCGCTGGTGTGGTGGGACGAGGCAGAATACCAGGACTTACCGGAATGGGGCTTGGTCAGATTCCAGGACGCGGAAAACCGGCGCGCCAGAACCTTGCTGATGCGGCCGGATCTGAAGCAACGCATCATCCAAAGTTTCGAACAACGCCGGTCCGCTTTAAGGCAGACCTTTCGCTCGTTCGGCATGGAGCCCTTGTTCTTGAGCGGCGAATATAGGGCGGAGTCGATGACGCAATATTTTCAACAGCACGCCTTATGAAAAGCCGGCTAGCAATTTTGTTGTTTTGCGCCTTGTCGATAGGCTGTTCCGGTTTCTCGCCACGGCCCATCAGCCGTTTCGAGCTGCAAACACCGCGTCCTTTCGGTTATCTGATCGGCGATGAAATCCGCCACCGGGTGGTCGTCGAAACCGGCACGGATATGAGCCTGAACCTGAATAGCGTTCCCAAGCAAGGCGAAGTCAACCGCTGGTTGAATCTGAATAGGGTGAAGATCGAGACCGATGCCGAGACCGGCGATACGGTCATCGACTTGGTGTACCAGGTTTTTTACGCCCCCAACGAAGTCAAGATGCTGAGCGTCCCCGGCTTTAGCCTGCAATTCAATCAGGCCGGCAAGACTGTCGAGCAAGCCGTGCCGGCCTGGAGTTTCAGCTTGTCGCCGATCAAGGAACTGGCGGTCAGAAAGGACGAGGGCGGCCTGAACTATATGCGGCCGGACGCCTTGCCCATGGCCTTGCCTACTCAAAATCAGCGGTTGGGACTCTATGCGAGTCTGACGCTGGCCCTGTTTACCGCCGGCTATCTGGCCTATTTGTACGGTTATTTCCCGGTCTGGCCGAAACGGCGCATCTTCAAGCGCGCGGCCGGCGAACTGTCGCGGCTGTCGGAACGCGAGCTGGAGCGCGGTCTGGCCGTGATTCATCACGCCTTGAATACCCTGAATGGCAGGCCCTTGTTCAAACATAAACTGAGCGATTTTTACCAAGCGCATCCCGAATATCAACGTGCCGCAGAATCCATGGAATGGTTCTTTAATTTTTCCAATCAGGTGCTGTTTGCCGGCAGACAGAGTTTCGACGGTCAAGATTGGCGCAAACTGAACGACTTATGCCGGCTGTGCCGGGACATCGAGTGCGGCAGGCTGTGAACAATCTGGCATTCGAAACACCTTGGGCCTTAACGGGATTGTTATTGATGGCCGTGCCTCTTTTGCGTAGCGGTATGCGGATCAAGCCGTATCCGTGGCTGGAGATGTTGCCGGTCGATCCCTTGTCGCAAGCATTGGCGATGTTGATACGCCTGCTGGGCATGGCAGCGATTGGCGCGCTGTTCCTGGGGCTGTCAGGATTGTATCTGAAGGAGCAAAAAATCGAACGCATGGGCCACGGTGCCAATATCGTGTTGCTGCTGGATAGAAGCAATAGCATGGACAACAGCTTCGCCGGCAAGGCGCCGAGCGGATCGGAACAGTCCAAGGCCGATGCGGCGCGTCGGCTGCTGAACGAGTTTGTCGATCATCGGCCGCACGATTTGATCGGCGTCGCCGAATACAGCACTTCGCCGTTGTTCGTGATGCCCTTGACCGAGAACAAGCAGGCGATACGCGCCGCCATCGATGCCACGGCCAATCCCGCGCTGGCCTATACCAACATCAGCAAGGGCTTGGGTCTGGCCTTGTCGTTTTTCGATCATCAAACCGTCAGCGGATCGCGCATTATTTTGTTGGTATCCGACGGCGCGGCGGTGATAGACCCGGACAGCGAAGCGGCCTTGCGGGTGTTGTTCAAACAGCAGCAGGTGCGTTTGTACTGGCTGTTCCTGAGGACTGACAACAGCCCAGGCATCTTCGCCGAACCCGAAGATAGCCGTGACGACAACGCCCAGTCCATGCCGGAACTTTACCTGCATCGCTTTTTTTCCAGCCTGAACATTCCCTATCAGGCTTACGAAGCCGAAAATCCGGGCGCGATGCAAAAAGCCATCTCTGACATCAACCGTCTGGAGCAGTTGCCCTTGCATTATCAAGAAACTATCCCCAGGCGCGATTTATCGGGGCAGTGCTACGGCTGGCTGGCGGGCTTGATTGCCTTATTGCTGGGTTTGAAATTGTGCGAGGTCTGAAGCGGATGAGAGCGTTGAAACATCGATTGATTTGGGCGCTGCTGTTGGCGAGTATGTCGCTGGGCGTTTTTCAATGCTGGAGTCTGTATCGCGTTCATCGGGAGAATCAATGGATGGCCGAGTTGAACGAAGGCCATGACATCGCCGTCGACAAGCTGGTGAAGGGCGCGCCGGAGGTGCGTTTGGCCCGCGCGGCGTATTTGCGGCAAAAGCAGCGTTACGACGAGGCGCTGGATA
Source organism: Methylococcaceae bacterium (assembly GCA_028748685.1). GTDB lineage: Bacteria > Pseudomonadota > Gammaproteobacteria > Methylococcales > Methylomonadaceae > Methylomonas. The sequence continues at coordinate 12,532 of JAJRDU010000100.1, read as the reverse complement.
CATTGAGCGTGATCGTCGGGCTGGGCGACGCCCGCCTGCAATCTAAAAGCCGCTACAACCTGGGAAACCTCTATCTGACTCAAGCGATGGTGGAAGTCGAAGCCGGCCGTATCAATCAGGCCATGCCGCTGCTGACGCTGGCCAAACAGGCCTACCGGCAGGCGCTGGCTCTGGACAGCGGCTTCTGGGATGCCAAATACAACCTGGAACTGGCGATGCGCCTGCTGCCGGAGTTCGACCGCGTCAGCCCGACCGAGCCCGACGACGATGCCGCTAAGCCATCGCAGTTATGGACCACGGTGCCGGGGTTTCCGAGGGGCTTGCCCTAGCTCTCCATCTAAGGCTCCCACGCTCCGGCGTCATTGCCAATGCGCTAAGTTGTAGGGTCGAATTTATTCGACCTCTAAGGCCAACAGTGCGAATAAATTCGCACCTACGGTTCTTGGCTTAATGGCAGCGACGCAGGAGCGTGGGAACTATGTAACCCGATTTTTATATTACCGAGATTGAGCGCGACTGATGAACACGATTTTGAAATTGATATTCCTGGTTAGCTGTGTGATTAGCGGCTATGCGTCCGCGGACACTGTTTATGTCTCATTGGAAAAAGCCGATGCCATTGCAGTCATCGACGGTAACACCGGCAAACTAAACAAGCTTGTCGAGGTCGGTAAGCGTCCGCGCGGCCTGGTGCTCAGTCAGGACAATACTCGGCTTTATGTGGCCGTCAGCGATGAGAACGTCATAAAAATTATCGATACTGCGACGCTGAAAATTCTCGGTAAATTGGATTGCGATAAGGCAAAGACCTTTGCGTTGTCTCCCGACGGCAATTTGCTGTATGCCACCAACGATGGCGATAACCAACTCACTGTCATCAATATTCCTCAAGGCCAGATCATCAAGCGGATTCCGATAGCCAAGGAAGCGGAAGGCGTCTCCGTCAGCCCGGATGGACGCTGGATCATCAGCACCAGCGAAGCCGAAAATCTCGCCGAATGGATCGATGGCCATGCGCTTGAGGTGGTCGATAAGACGTTGGTGGATATGCGTCCACGCGCCTCGGAATTCACGGCCGACGGCAAGCAATTATGGGTAACATCCCAAAATGCGGCCGATCTGAGTATTCTCGATGTTCAGACTAGGCGACCATTAAAAAAAATCGCTTTCAGCGTGCCTGGCACCGATCCTGAATCCGTCAAACCGGTTGGCATACGTATCGATAAACAGCGACGCTTTGCTTATGTCGCACTGGGACGGGCCAATCATATTGCCGTGATCGATGCCCAAAAGCTGGAAGTCATAAAATATCTGCCTGTAGGACAACGGGTGTGGAACCTGGCGTTTTCGCCCGATCAGAAAAAACTCTATGCGGCCAACGGCCTGAGTGACGAAGTGTCCTTCGTTGATCTCGAAACGCATCAGGTCATTAACACCGTGGCAGTCGGCAAAACCCCATGGGCTATTGTCAGCAAACCTTAATCGGACCCGACAGCGCATGAGGTCATCGAATCCGATTTTTAAAGACTTCCGCTTCTGGTGCCTGGCCTTGTCGCTGTTGGCATTGCTGGTAATGGCCCTGTACCCGACACAAATACAAAAACGGCCGGTTTATAAGCTGACCTTCGTCGTCGACATCACCCGCAGCATGAATGCCGAGGACTATAGCGTCGGCGACAAGGCGATTAGCCGCCTGGAATTCGTCAAGCTCAGTCTGCGAGAGTTGATCGGCAAATTACCCTGCCAGTCCCAAGTCGGCCTGGGCGTATTTACCGAACGCCGTTCGACGATATTGTTCGATCCGATTGAAGTCTGTTCCGGCTATGCCGAACTGGATAAAAGCATAGACTCGCTGGATTGGCGCATGGCCTGGGCTGCGGATAGCCGCATCGCCGGCGGCCTGTTGAATGCGATGTCTTTACTGAGGGGCAAGGAAACCACGCTGCTGTTCATCAGCGACGGCCAGGAGGCGCCGCCCTTGAATTCGCGTTACCGCACCGATTTCGCCGAGGTCAAGGGTAAGCTCAAGGGTCTGATCGTCGGTGCAGGCGGCTTGCAGCCGGTAGTGATTCCAAAATTCGACGCCAAGGGGCAACGCATGGGCGTCTATGGTCCGGACGATGTTCCGCATCGCTCCAGTTTTGGCGAGTCCGATCTCAATCCGGAAAAAATCGAAGGCTACGACGCCCGCAATGCGCCGTTCGGCAAGCATGCGGCGACCGGCTCCGAACATCTCAGCGCCTTGCAGGAAGGCTATTTACAACAATTGGCGGCTGAAACCGGTCTGGCTTATCACCATTTGCAAACCGAGGCAGGCTTGGAGATCGCGATAAAATCTCCCGAATTTGCGCTGATTACCGACTCGGAGGCGGATATTCGGGGATATTATGTTTTGCTGGTCTTGCTGTTGCTACTGTCGATCTTTTACTGAGTTGGCGGGAATAAAAAATAGCGATCGCGAAAAATCCCGGCGAACTTAGTACACCAAAACAAGCATTTGCCGAAAATTGCGTTTATAATTGCAGCTACCTAAACCCTCGTCGCAAAACGGGGGTTTTTTGTTGGAAGTTGTTGGAGTAGTCTACAAGAGCATGGCGCAAAAACTTTACATACAGACAAACGGCTGTCAGATGAACGAATACGATTCCGATAAAATGCGGGACGTATTGATGGCTTCGCATGGCATGGAGTTGACCGATGTTCCGGAACTTGCCGATGTACTATTGTTGAATACCTGTTCTATCCGCGAGAAAGCCCAGGAAAAAGTATTTTCGGCAGTGGGCCGCTGGAAAAAAATCAAGGACAAGCGTCCCGATGTGATCATAGGTGTCGGCGGTTGCGTCGCCAGCCAGGAAGGCGCGGCGCTGCAAAAACGCGCGCCCTATGTCGACATTGTGTTCGGCCCGCAAACCCTGCATCGCTTGCCAGAATTGCTGAACCAGGCGCGTGGCGGCAACAAGCATGTGGTCGACATCTCCTTCCCGGAAATCGAAAAATTCGACAATTTGCCGGAGCCGCGCGCCGAAGGCCCGAAAGCCTATGTTTCGGTGATGGAAGGTTGCAGCAAATACTGCACGTATTGCGTGGTGCCTTACACCCGAGGCGAAGAAGTCAGCCGGCCCTTGAACGATGTGATCGCCGAGATCACCACCTTGGCCCAACAAGGTGTGCGCGAAATCAATCTGCTCGGCCAAAACGTCAATGCCTACCGTGGCGCAATGGAAGATGGCGACATCGCCAGCTTCGCTCTGTTATTGCATTTTGTCGCGGCCGTCGATGGTATTGACCGTATCCGCTTCACGACATCGCACCCCTTGGAATTTACCGACGACATCATCGAAGCCTTTGCCGAAATCCCAGCGTTGGTAAACCACCTGCATTTGCCGGTACAAAGCGGCAGCAATAGGATATTGGCGGAAATGAAGCGGGGCCACGCCCGCGAGGATTATCTGGAAATCATGCGCAAAATCAAGGCCGCAAGGCCCGGCATCAGCTTGTCGTCGGATTTCATCGTCGGCTTTCCAGGTGAAACCGAGCAGGATTTCGAAGATACCATGGCGCTGATCGAGGAAGTCGGTTTCGACTTTTCCTACAGCTTCATCTTCAGCGCCAGGCCCGGTACGCCGGCCGCCGGCTTTGCGGACGACGTCAGCATTGCGGTCAAGGAACAGCGTTTGCAGCGCCTGAAAGACCGTCTGAACGAGATGTTCATGGCCATCTCCGAATCCATGATAGGCACGGTACAAAGCGTGCTGGTGGAAGGCGTGTCCAAGAAAAATCCGCTGCATCTGACTGGCCGCACCGAGAACAACCGGGTCGTCAATTTCGCCGCGCATCCGCGTTTAACCGGGCAGTTCGTCGACGTGTTGATCACCGAAGCCTTGCCCAATTCACTACGCGGCCGCGTAGTGGAATCCTCCGTCGAAAAAATCATTCAAATCGCCTAGTGTCGACCGTTTCCAGTTTTTCCCAAGAAATTACCTTACTCCCCGCCGACAACCAGCGACTGTCCAATTTTTGCGGACAGCTCGATACACATTTGCGGCAAATCGAGCAACGCCTGCATGTCGAGATCGCCAATCGCAGCAATCATTTCCGGGTCTCCGGCGTCGATGCGGCGGTGAAGGCGGCTTGCGCTGTGATGCAGAAGTTGTTCGAGCTGTCCGAGAAGGAAGAGATTACCCCCGAGCAGGTACATTTGAGTTTGCAGGATTCCAGTATCGACCAACTGTTGATCGAAGCGGAAGCGCCGCCGCAAAATCTGCCGCCGGTGGCGATCAAAACCAAGCGCGGTGTGATCAAGGGCCGCGGGCAGAACCAGCAGGATTATTTGCGCAAGATACTCACGCATGACATCAATTTCGGCGTCGGCCCCGCTGGCACCGGCAAGACCTATCTGGCGGTGGCTTGCGCAGTGGAAGCCTTGCAGAACGAGACGGTACGGCGCATCATCCTGGTGCGTCCCGCCGTGGAAGCCGGCGAAAAGTTGGGCTTTTTGCCGGGCGACATGGCGCAAAAAGTCGATCCTTACCTGCGGCCCTTGTATGACGCCTTGTACGACATGCTGGGTTTCGAGCGCGTCGAAAAACTGCTGGAGAAAAACGTCATCGAGGTGGCACCCTTGGCCTTCATGCGCGGACGGACCTTGAATGATTCCTTCATTATTTTGGATGAAGCCCAGAACACCACCACCGAACAGATCAAGATGTTCCTGACCCGTGTCGGTTTCGGTTCCACGGCGGTGATCACCGGTGACGTGACTCAGATCGATTTACCCAGCGAAAAAATGTCGGGCTTGAAGCATGTGATCAAGGTTTTGAAGGATGTGGAAGGCATCAGTTTCACCTTCTTCGGCGTGCGCGACGTGGTTCGCCATCCCTTGGTGCAGCGCATCGTCGCGGCCTACGATCACTACGAACAACAGCATCCACAGGCTTGAACGCCATGAATTATCTCGACATACAAATCGCCACCGAAGCGACCGCTTATCCGAGCGAAGAGCAATTTCAGCAGTGGGTGGATGCCGCATTGGTGGGCCGCGAAGAGGACGCCGAAATCACGATTCGCTTGGTCGACGAAGCGGAAATCGCCGAGTTGAATCAACAATACCGCCACAAACCAGGCCCGACCAATATCCTCAGCTTCCCGTTCGAAGCGCCGGAAGGCATTGAATTGGATTTGGGTTTGCTCGGTGATCTGGTGATTTGTGTCCCGATAATCGTCCAGGAAGCGATGCAGCAACGCAAGCAAATCATGCATCATTGGGCGCATATTACTGTACACGGGGTATTGCATTTGTTAGGGTATGACCATATTGAAGGCCAAGAAGCCGAGCAAATGGAAGCGCTGGAAATCCAAATTTTGAACACATTGAACATAGCTAACCCTTATCTGGAAGAGAGTCCGCAATGAGCGACGGTAACCCCCCGAGTAGTCAACCCCATCAGAGAAGTTTGCTGGAACGCTTCAGCCACTTCCTGACTGGGGAGCCACAAGACCAGCAGGATTTGCTGGAAATCCTTAGAGAATCACAAGAAAAACATTTGCTCGACTCCGATGCGCTGAACATGATGGAAGGCGTGATGCAGGTTTCGGAAATGCGGGTCCGGGACATCATGATACCCCGCTCGCAAATGGTGGTTGTCCCAAAGGACGCCGAACTGGAAACCATATTTCCGCTGGTCGTCGAATTCGCCCATTCCCGTTTTCCCGTCATCGAAGAAGACCGCAGCAAGGTGGTCGGCATTTTGCTGGCGAAAGACCTGCTGGCTCATGCTCTGCAGGATAAAACCCTCAAAGTCCAGGACATCATGCGTCCGGCCAGCGTGGTGCCCGAGAGTAAGCGTTTGAATGTGTTGCTAAAGGAATTCCGCACCGAACGCAATCATATGGCGATCGTCGTCGATGAATATGGCAATGCCGCCGGCTTGGTGACCATCGAAGACGTACTGGAACAAATCGTTGGTAAGATTGAAGACGAGCATGACGACGATGAAAACAAGGAATATATCTCGCAGCGTAGCGAACGCGAATACATCGTCAACGCGTTGACGCCGATTGACGAATTCAACGAATATTTTTCAGCCGATTTGGAAGATGGCGATTGCGATACCGTTGGCGGCTTGATCGTGCAGCGTCTCGAACATTTCCCCAAGCGGGGCGAGAAGCTGGACATCGATGATTTCAGTTTCGAAGTAGTTCGCGCCGATAATCGCCGGGTGCATTTGTTAAAGCTAAAAGTCAGATAGTAGGAAGTAGGGGGGAGATTAAGGTACATCGACTCCGATCAAATTTATGGCCCGATTTATTCCGAGTGTTCAATCGGCAGGCATATCCTGAAGGTTGTTCCCTTATCGATTTCACTCTTTACCTCAATTCTTCCATGGTGTTTTTCGACGATATTTTGCGATATCGATAAGCCCAGGCCGGTGCCTTTGCCGACTGGTTTGGTCGTGAAGAAGGGTTCAAACAAGCGATTGATGTGTTCCGGAGAGATACCCGAGCCGGAGTCGGCGATTTCTACCCAGACCTCATCGGCCAATCGTCCGGTACGTACGGTGATGTCGCCTTTCCCTTTGATGGCTTGCGCCGCATTGATCAGCAAGTTCATGAATACTTGATGGAGTTGCGAGGGGAGGCAATAGATAGCGGGAATATCGCCGTACTCTTTATGCACGGTGCAGTGATATTTGAGTTCGTTCCAGACCATATTCAATGTCGAATCGAGGGATTTATGCAGGTCTGTCAATTCCCAATTGTTGCTGTCGACGCGGGAAAAATTCTTCAAATCCTGAATGATACTCCTCACCCTGGCTAGGCCGTCCAGCGACTCCGCGATCAATTGAGGTGCGTCGGTACGCAGATAATCCAGATCTTTCTGGATTTTTAAGGCGCGAATTTTTTCCAAAGTCTCGGGCGCTATGGGCTCATTCGCGATCAGATTATCATAGCCGTTCAAAAGGCTAAAAATATCCCTAATGTAGCCGCTCAAGGTGTTTAAATTGGAATTAACAAAGCCGATGGGATTGTTGATTTCATGGGCGACGCCGGCGGCCAGCTGGCCGATGGCGGCCAGTTTTTCCGATTGCAGAAGCTGTAGATGGACCTGTTGATTTTCCTGTTGGCGACGCTCCACTTCGGCTTCTAGCAGGACATTTTGATTCTTTAACCAATCGCGGGCTTTTTTCAGCTCCAGGTGAGTGCGAATCCGTGCTAACAGCGTGGACATGTGGCAAGGCTTGTTGACGAAATCGACCGCGCCGGCTTGCAGTCCGCGCTCTTCCTCAAAATCGGAGTTCAAGGCCGTCACGAATATTACCGGAATATCGCGTGTATCCGGATTTGCCTTCAGTAGCGTTACGACTTGGTAGCCGTCCATGCCAGGCATCATCACATCCAGCAGGATCAGATCGGGCCTGGGCATGTTGCCAGCGATGTGCAAGGCGCGTTCACCCGACGAGGCCACTAAGACTTTGTAGTAGGGCGTTAACAGTTCTCCAAATACGGATACATTAATGGGCTCGTCATCCACCACTAATATGGTTTCCGTAGGCTGGGCTGGTGGTTTAGGGTTGTCCATGAATCGGGGCGGGAAGGGATATGTGTGCTTAAATATAACTCCGACGGCTATTCAGAGTCGACTTTTTGTCTGTCGAAGATAGCAGGAATCTAAGAAAGAATGTGGGTTTTCAATTTGTTTAGTCGCAAACTGTCGCAAATGGATGTTGATATACAAACCTCAAAATTCCGCCGCATGGTTGCCGGATGATAAAAGCCGGCTAGACTCAAGTTCTGCCGCACGTCATCGGGAGCCCGGATCGCCATGAGCAAAAAAGCAGAAAAAAAAATCGAAAAACAAAGCTATAAAGACACGTTGCAGCAATTGCAAGTGGAGCTGGTCAAATTGCAGAGTCACATCATCAAGCATAACGACAAGATTCTGATTATCTTCGAAGGTCGTGACGCGGGCGGTAAGGACGGCACCATCAAGCGCATCATCCAACATCTAAGTCCGCGCGAGATTCGGGTGGTGGCGCTGGGTAAGCCGTCCGACCGCGATGTGAGTACCTGGTATTTTCAGCGCTACACGTCGCATCTGCCCGCCGCGCAAGAGATGGTGTTGTTCAATCGCAGCTGGTACAACCGTGCCGGCGTCGAGCGGGTGATGGGCTTTTGCAGCGACGAGGAATATCACGAGTTTATCGAAACGGTGTCTCATTATGAGCAACTGCTGGTACGGTCCGGCATCAAGCTGCTGAAATATTATCTGGACATCAGCAAGGATGAGCAGAAAAAACGCCTGAAAGACCGGCAACTGGATCAGCTCAAACAATGGAAAGTTAGCCCAATCGACAAGGCGGCGCAGAAACACTGGCATGCGTACAGCGAAGCGCGCAACATCATGTTCGCCAGAACGCATCATTTATCCGCGCCGTGGACCGTGGTCAGGGCCGATGACAAGCAATCCGCGCGCATCAATATCATCAAGGACCTATTGTTTCGGCTGGACTACAAGGGTAAGGACGAAGCCCTGTTGCTGCCCGACGCCGACATCATTTTTAACTACGAGGAAAGCTATCTGCACAATGGCATGATTGCACCTTAAAGCCATCTATCCGATCGGGCAATCATTCACGGTAGCGAGTTTTTCAGTCAATCAAACCATCCAAATTGATTGACGAAACCGCTGGAGGCAGCGGCCGGCAGTTGTTAATCTAAATTCACTATCGATTATTGGAGAAACGAATGATTGGCACCCCCGAGGCTATTGCGCCCGATCCGGTCCGCGAACGCTTGCTTAAAGCGGCGCTCGACAGTTTTCTGTCCGACGACTACCACAAAGTCACGACCCGCCTGATCGCGGAAAAGGCCGACGCCAACGTCTCGATGATCCGTTACTACTTCGGCAACAAGGAAGGTTTGTACGAGGAGATGATCCGGGAAACACTCAATCCGCTGCTCGAGGTGCTGGACGGGCAGATGCTGAACTCCGTCGATGGTTTCAAGGACTTCTTCTGGCTGTATTACCAGACGATGTCCAAACAAGCGGAATTTCCGAAGCTGATCCTGAAAGTGCTGGCGCTTAACCAAGGTCCGGGCCGGCGCTTTATCCAACAGCTATTGGAGCGCGGGCGGACGCGCAGCGCCAAGAAGGTGGAAGCCATGAAGTCCGCCGGTCGAGTCACTCAATCGTTAGATCCTGACATCGTCAGGATGGCATTTGTCAGTCTGGCCATGATGCCCATGTTGTCGAAAGATATTTTCGAGGCGCAGATGGGCAGAGCCATGGACGACGCATTCCTAGAACAATTGGCGGCATTCAACGGCCACTTGTTTGCCACTGGCTTGGCGCCGGTTAAAGACCAATAAAAGGAAATTCGACATGTCATTCCAAAAAAATGCCGGCGGGGTACGCCGCTTTGCCAAGCTGATGAAATTCGCCGCTTGGCTGCAGAATCTTCCCAACAAACTCACGCCGCCACCGTTTCGGCTGATCCAGATCGGCTCGGCGTTTTGGCAGTCACGCGCACTTCATGTTGCCGTAAGTCTTGACATCGCAACTGTTCTAGGCTGTCAGCCGCTAGCCGTAGAAGCCATCGCGGAACGACTATCGGCTCAAACGGACGCCGTTTATCGCCTGCTGCGGATGCTGGCGGCGATGGGCATATTCGAAGAAATCTCGCCCAGGGTTTTTAAAAACAACGCGCTATCCGCTCACTTGCGCGAAGATCATCCTAAGAGCGTCAAAGCCATGATCTTGATGCACAACTCGCTGGAAATGAGCCGGCCTTGGTATGAGCATTTGGAGCAGGGCATACGCAGCGGAGAGGTGCCGTTCCAGCTATCTCACGGTCGGGAACTGTATGCCTACATGGACGTGCATGCAGGATTCGATGCGCTGTTTGCCCGCGCGATGGACAATGTGGAAGCCTTGAGCGGCGACTGTTTTGCCACCGACTTCGATTGGAAGCGATTCGATCGCATCATCGATGTCGGCGGCTCCAAGGGCAGTAAGTCCTTGGTGATATTGAAGCGGCATCCGCATTTGACGGCTTTGGTGTTTGACCGGGAGCAGGTGATTCAAATCGCGGCAAGCTATTGGAACGGGAAAGTATCGCCAGCCCTGCTTTCCCGTTTGAGCTACCAGGCAGGTGATTTGCTCGAATTGGTTCCAGCGGCCAAAAGCGGCAAGGACATCTACCTGCTGTGCGCGGTGCTGCATGGCATGGATGACGAGAGTTGCGTCAAGGTGCTGCGCAATTTGACCGCGGCCGGCGCTGGTACCGGTGCCCGTATTGCGCTACTGGAAATGGTGGTGGCGGAATCCAAGGCCGATTTTGCCAGCGCGGCTTTCGACATGCAGATGTTCATGGCGACTCGCGGCCGGGAAAGAACGCTTTCCGAATGGCGGAGGCTTTTCGATCAAACCGGATTCATGCTTGAAGAAATGGTTGCTCTTCAATCGCCAGCCAAGATACTGGTGTTGAGGCCTAGGGAGTAAAAGACATGTTACATGCAGGTCATGCGTTTGATAAAGTCCTGCAGGCTTTGGCCTTCGGCGTCGGTAAATGTGGTATTTTCCGGCTGGATGCTTTGAATCCGGTCCAGGCGGAAATTGCGGAAATCGTCGCGCAACTCGCACCAGCCCACCAAGGTCCAGACCTTGCCCCAAAAATACAAGCCCAGCGGCCGGATGCGGCGCCGGCTTTGTTCACCGTCGGCTCGGCAGTAACTCATTTGTAAAAAACGTTTATCGTCGATGGCTTTGCGGCAAATATCCAGATGAATATCCAGATCCTGGCGTTCAGAGAAGCGCAATGAAAACAGCTTGCTGTCTTCGATCTTGGTCCGTAGTTCGGCGGGAATCACGGCGGTGATTTTATCCAGCGCCGATTGTGCCGAGTAACCCAGTTCGGTTCCCGCCCAAGCCTTGGCCATCCTAGCGCCAACCACCAAGGCCTCGATTTCGTCGGCGCTGAACATGATGGGCGGAATGTCGATGGTGTGCCGCAAGCGATAGCCGACGCCGGCTTCGCCCTCGACCGGTACGCCGGACAGGCTCAGGTCCTGAATGTCGCGGTAAATGGTGCGTTCGGACACTTCCAGACGCTCGGCGAGCGCCTTGGCGGTGATCAAGCGCTTGTTGCGCAGGATTTGTACGATTTGAAATAAACGGTCGGCGCGTCGCATGGTTTGGGGCGGGTGGCTTATGCTTGGGCCACCCGCCGTTCGAGATTGATTAGGAAGGTGAATACAAGCCGACGCGGTTGCCTTCGCTGTCCGAAAACAGCGCGAAGTAACCGCATTCGCCGTCGTGAATCGGCGTTTTAGGAATCAGAACGCTGCCGCCGTGCTTGACGGCCCTGTCCAGCGGAGCGCTTAAATCCTCGCCACCGTTGAAGTAAACCACCGCGCCTGTTTGGCTGGGCTGATAGTGTTCGCCCAGTACCAACATGCCGCTGACCGCGCCTTCTTCGCTGGCGAAAATCGCCAGTTGATAACCGCCCATTTCCTCGTCTTTAAAGTCTGCTTGTAGCACATTTCGATAGAATGTTTGCGCGCGTTGCATGTCGGTGACAGGAAGTTCGAACCAGGTCGCTACATTATTGTTCATGCTATATCTCCATGGATTAAGTGTTAAGGAGCGGCCATGGTATTTCAGTCCTCCTGACAGCGTGGTGTCAGGAGTGTTTACAGGATTAACGATTTTTTCGCTACCCCAGAATAAGGCTGCGAGAGGCGGTTATTTCATCCGGCTCTGGCCCAGAGTGCTTTTTAGCGTTTCAATCCACCTCGGCAATTCGAGTCTTGATTAGAATAATAGATGATGAGCAAAATGGGCGCCACGTAAAATTTGGAAGGTGTTTTGCGTTTCCAGCTCCTGTTGGCTTTCCATCACATTTCAAGGAGAAACCGCCATGAGTCAAGCGATGGCCGAATTATTCCGTCGAATTACGCTGGGCGTTTATGTCGTGGGTGTTGGCGGCGCCCGGGAACGCCGTAACGCATTTACCGCGGCATGGGTGGTACCCGTTTCTTTTCAGCCGCTGTTGCTCGTCTTGAGCATTAATCCCAAGCACTCGTCCTACCAACTGCTCAAGGAAGGTGGCGGATTTTCGGTAAACGTGCTGCGGCGCGATCAGCTTGAATTGGCGGCGCATTTCGGTGGACCGAGTCAAACTGACAAACTCGCGGCCGTGGCATGGCATCCGGGTAAGACTGGCGCGCCGCTGCTCGAGGATGTGCTGGCCCGTTTCGAATGTGAAATGACCGAGGAACACCCTGTCGGAGACCATGTACTTATCGTGGGTCGAGTTCTGGACGGCGTCCTTCTTCAGCCGGAAGCGGAGCCTCTGATTTATCGAGAGACGGGTGATATGGATGGGGCGTCGATGATTTTTCCAGATCGTTTTTAGTTTATTGCCGATGAGCTGTATCAACGCAATAAACGCCCGCTCTTATGCCTTATCAGTCGGCAGAGTGCGATTTATCAGAAATAGTCCGTAGGCTTAATTCCAAGTCTTTAAAATCA
>JAJRDU010000099.1 GCA_028748685.1 Methylococcaceae bacterium | reverse complement strand
TTCATTATACTTCACAAGCTAAGGCAAAGATCAAATTGGCCTAACTACGAAGAGGCCGCGGCCCACAGAACCGTGCGTACGGGTCCGTACACAGCTCATCACGCAAGACAAACCCATTGAGCAACATCAAACCAACGCGCTAGTTTTCCGCTTTTGTTGATCAAGTCCGCGTAGCTCCGAATAGCATTAGCGTATTCGGAGGAATGAAAGGCTAACATGCGTGCGATTATGCTTCGCTAATCGCACCAACGGCCCTGTACCCATACGACGTCATCGTACTTCGATATATCCCTCAGCTCTCGCCAGCCCTGACATCAAACTCGATCTTCCAACGCTGTTGATCGCGGCGCGATACGGCTCTCAGCTCCAATGTGCCCACTTCGCTGACCGCCGAAGACAAATATACAGGGACCACTTCTCCGGCATGATGACCTTCCTCCGGCAGCGTAATCTCGATTTCGTCCAGTTCTTCCAACTCTTCGTCGTTCCAGTATTCCAGACGGGTGCCGACCACGTCCTCGCGGCGGGTTTTCGAGCCGAAGAAACGGAAACGCACCGGCTCGCCTATCACCAAGCCGAATTCGTCGTTGGGGAGTTCTTGTTCGCTGCCCTCCTCCATGCCGAACGGCGCGATGCACAGCGCCTCGATTTCCGGCGCCAAACCCGGCACTGCCGGCATCGCGCTTTCAACGCCGACGTAATAGGCCGCCGCGGTGCCGCCCTTGATGCGCACACCCTTGCCCTTGCGGACATGGCCGTAATAAGCCGCGCCACGCGCCACGGCCAGGTCGAGATCGGCGCCTTGCAACATCCGGGCTTCTGGCGCCTGCTCGGCTTGCAACCAGTTATTCAGCACCTGCATCAGACGCTCGGCCAAGACATCGGCTTTCAACACCCCGCCATTGAACAGCACGCCGGTCGGATGCAGGAAGCCCGCGTGTTCGGGCAGATTGACATCCTTCAGTTCGGCCGTGGCATGCACCTGCTTGGACAAAAACGCCGCCAGATGCCGGGTGATCGCCGCATCCTGTGCATACGGCAGGCCGGCGCTACGTAAGCCTGAACGCAGCGTAGACAGCGGTTTGTCGGCCACGCTGACGAAGGGCAAAAAACCTTCGACCAGAATCCGGTTTAATTCGTCACGAGTTAATTCACTACGCAAGGTACCGCCGATCAAGGATGAACCACGGCTAACAACCACCAAAGGTATGTTTTCCAGTTCGGCTTGGATGAAGAGCTTTTCCTTGGCTTCCCGGCAAGCGTGAGTCAGCGCCTGTAACTGCCAGGATTCCAGGCGCTTGCCGCCGTCTTTTTCCAACTTGGCCTTCACGGTATAGGCCAAGGCCAGATCCATGTTGTCGCCGCCCAGCAGAATATGGTCGCCGACCGCTACCCGCGTGAGTTGCAGATTACCATGCTCTTCGGTGACGGCGATCAACGACAAATCGGTGGTACCGCCGCCGACGTCGACGACCAGGATCACGTCACCGACGGAAACATGATTACGCCAGTCGCCCTCGCTGTTTTCTATCCAGCTGTACAACGCGGCTTGCGGTTCTTCCAGCAACACAGCCTGCCCCAGGCCGACCGATCGGGCCGCTTCCACCGTCAGTTCCCTGGCAGCAGGATCGAAAGAGGCCGGCACGGTAATGGTCACGTCTTGCCCCTGAAGCGGATTTTGAGGAAATTGATGATTCCAGGCATCCTGCAAATGCTGGAGATAGGCTTTGCTGGCCACGAACGGCGAAACGCGCTGCACGTCGTCCGGCGCCTCGGAGGGCAATATAGGCTGTTTACAATCGACACCGGCGTGACACAGCCAGCTCTTGGCGCTGGCAACCAACCTGATCGGGGTCTTGCTACCCATATTGCGGGCAATCTCGCCGACCAGATGCTCGGCTTTGCCGGACCATGGCAAGGCTGTCGTACCATCCGCCAGTTCGGCCGAATGCGGCAGATACATGAAAGACGGCAATTGCGGCTTGTCTTCAATTTCGCCGGGCGCCGTCAACTGCGGCACCGCCAGCACCGTCGGCACGAGCTGATCCTCATCGGCCTGCAAGTCGACATATGACAACACGCAATGAGTCGTACCCAGATCGATACCGACCGAATAGCGCGGCTCCTGTGTCACTTCCGAATTCATAACTCGACCTCGGCGGCGGCGATGATTTTGGGATTATGGCCTTCGGTCAGTTTAGGCAAACGCAGATCGGTGACCTGCCAGCCCTTATGCACCAATGTGCCGGTGAACGGCGCTTCGCCGACGATATGGCCGGTCAAGCGGAACGCCGCGGCGTCGAAACCTTTATTCAGCGTGACCCGGCTGCCTTCCTGATCCTGGCTGACTGCCGCCAGCGTAAAGTGCTCGTTGATCGCCTTGGCACAACCTGAATGAACGATACGCGCCGCGGCGCCAATATCGGCATCTCCATAAGCGCTCATGTCTTCCTTGATGAAATCGATGAAGCGCGCTTCCTTTTGCAGCAGGCTCAAGAGCTGCAAGGCCGCATCGGGCGTGGCTTCTTTCAATATTACTGGTTCCGGAGCCGGCGCCTGAACGATCTTTTCGACTTCGACTATTTTTTCGACGATTTTGATTTCAGGGGCCGGAACCGGCGCTTGCACGATAGGCTTGGATTTGCAACGTCGAGCCGCGAGCAAGGTCGAGACTAATACGGCGATTAAAGCCAGGGCCAACGCGGCTACGGTACCGGCCAAACAAACGTGCCACAAATCGAACGTGGTGGGACGCAAGGATAAATCGATGGTATAGGTATTCATGGAGGATGTTTCCACTTAAGTTAAAGCAGTCGCAACCGCTTGTTAAGAATTTGGCTAAGTATGGTCGCCGGTCAGTGGTGAGTAGGAAGTGGTGAGTGGTTTTCGACTTCCCGCTTTCTACTGACTACTCACCATTTAGGGCTGCCCGGCTTTCTTGGCCGCTTCGGCATACATCAATTCCTGCAAGACGTTACGTGTCACCTGAATGCGGAGTTTTTTCAGATGGCGATCGGCCACCACGCCCGGCACATTGGAATCCACATACACCTTGCGCATCTCGGCCAACACCGGCTCGCATTCCCTGATCACCACATCGGTGGCATTTCGGCTTTCCAGCTTGGCGTATTCCGGCTTGCGCATGGAGTCCACCACGCATTTCTTGTAGCCGTACTGCGCTTTCTGAATTTTCTGGATCACGTCTTCACTTAAGGTGGTTTCCTGCCATTCGTCTTTCGCCTCCTCGGCAAAAGTCCAGCCTGCTGACATCAGTAACATTAGAAAAACAACCGCTTTCATGATCTTGCTCCGCTGAAGGGTAAAATGCGGCGATTTTACGCGAAGCGAGCCACAATGAACAATACTCACGCCATCCTGGCCTTATCACTTGATAAAGCGCTGATAACCGTCTCTGACCCCATAAATGAATCAACGACCCAGGCGTTTTTCCAGGGCCAACACCCTTTGCGTGGTTTGCAGTACGGTATCGGGATTAAGACTCATCGAATCGATGCCAATTTCCACCAAATATTCGGCCATTT
>JAJRDU010000098.1 GCA_028748685.1 Methylococcaceae bacterium | reverse complement strand
AGTGATCCGCGGCAAAGCAGGAAGCGGTTTATCGTGATCGATTACGCCGCTCATGGACAGGATTAACCACAAATTCATCGTGCCGCACAGAACTAGACTATGTTAGAACAAAAAAACACCACGGCTCTAAAATACGCCGACTCCGTTATTTATAGTCGCAGCGAATATATAAATACGACACAAGTCCGGCCGACATACGAGGGAAACCCACTCCACATGGACGAAAAAATACAGCTTTTCCCTTACTTTCAGCCCATCGTCAGCGTCGCCAGCGGCAAAATCGTCGGCTATGAAGCCCTGGCCCGCCAGCACGACAAACAAAATCGCGTCGTTTCGGCCGGCGGTTTGTTCGCCTCACCCCTACTGGATACCAAACAACGCCTGGAACTCGACCGCCAGGTGCGTCGCCTAGCACTGCAAAAATTCTCGGAACTGGACAGCAGCTGTTATTTGACCATCAACATATCTGCGGCATGGATAGACAATCTCAACCAGTTGAAGGCTTCCCCAACCCTAAAAATGCTGGACGATCTCAATATCGACCGCCAGCGCGTCATCGTCGAGATTACCGAAGCCCACGCCGACATCCGCAAGCTCAAGGAAATCGTCAGACGCTACCGCAAGCAGGGTTTAAGGGTGGCCCTGGACGACTTCGGTAGCGGTGCCTCGCAGCTGGAACGGGTTTTGGCGATACATCCCGACATCATCAAGATCGATATGCAGCTATTCAAAAAGGCCAGCAAAGGTGGAATCGCCAGCGATGTGGTGCATATGTTGACCCGGCTCGGCAAACGCACCGGCTGCCAGATCATTTGCGAGGGCGTCGAAACCGACGACGAGTTCTTATTCGGCCTGAATTGCGGCGCGCAATTCATGCAGGGTTACCTGTTCTCGCCGGCGGAAGCCGAATTCAAGTCGTCGAACTTGTACGAACAGCATATCGCCTCGTTAAGAACCAAGTTTTTTAAAAATACCGTCAACAAAGTCCAAAAAACCATCAAGGACATCAATGTCACCAAGACGCTGATTTACAAGCTCAAAGATGCCCTGCAAGGCGACTTTAACCTCAACGAACTGGCCAAGTGGAACTTCAGCGAAAGTAATATCGCCCGCTTTTATTTGTGCGATAACGACGGCCGGCAGATTTCGCCCAATTTCGATTTCACCGCCAGCCAGTGGTTTACCGATCCTCGAAAAATCGGTTTCAACTGGTCCTGGCGGCCTTATTTTTTCCAGTTGATTGCGCTGGAAAACAGCGGCGACCGCGAAAGAATAGTGACCTCGGAACGTTACCATGACTTCGATACCGACCTGTTGTGCAAGACCCTGTCCTTGCGCCTTGATGCTGACCGTATCTTGTTGGTTGATATTATTGTCGGCGAGTAAGCTGCAAAACCAGCCTGGATTCAGCTTCACTTCATCCAGGCTACTTTCAGAACGTTACACAATGACCTTCGCCCGTGCCGTCCAACGACCAACTCGCTCTAAAGCAAAGGATCAAGCCGATTAGGTAAAGCGCATTTGCCGTAACGGTTGATAAACTGTTAAACAAACCCAGCAGCCGTTCGGTTTTTTTTTCCTCGCCGCCGAGCGCGAGCCAGGATTCGGTGAACTGTTTTTTGATCGCGCCCCAGCGTTTGGAATAGTCGGCATCATCCGGCGGCAGGGTCCAGATGGCATGAATATGGTCGCGCCCCGATTTCATTCCATCCGGCCGACACCGGAAATGGTGCGAGGGGGTGTTCGGCATCCGAAAAGGTGCGCGGTGCGCACCCTACGAGGCTTCAGGTTAATAGTTATCCGAGCTTCTACTTTGGTTATTTGTGCATCGTTTTGAGCGCATTGAAGAGCACGCCGACATCATGCTGGCCCTTGAATATTGGGGGAATCTCCTTCTTGATATCAAGAAGCTTATAGACTGCCATTAGCGCCGACCTTATCGAATATTCAACGGTAAACACCACGTCGTCCGGGATTTCGCAGAACTGGCCGATAAACGCGAAATTCTTCGCCCCAGCAGGCACGACGTCTGGCCTATCCCCCTTTACTCTGGGCATAAACTGGCTGGTGATGTACGGCATCATGCACGGAATACAAATTGCCGCATCAATGACAGGCTGCGCCTTATCGCCAAGTTTGAGGTGCTGGAATAGCTCGATCAGAATATCCTCACCCGTACAATCGGACATGGATTTATTGACGAAATTACCGATTCTGTCCGGGAATAAACCATAGCCCCAAAATACGTAGATATTCTCGGGTTGGTTGATGAAGTGTGGCTGATGCGCCAGCACTATACTCATGAACCAATTTGAATCGACCAAGGTGAATAATCCTCCCGTACCGGCCTCATTGCCGGTAAATTCCTCTATGAACTGAAAGAATGCCGGATCGGATAGGGTAACGGTGAACGATTGCCATTTGGTCTGTTCAATATGATTGGTAAATACAGCGGGATGTCCGAACCCAGGCCGTCCATTGGCAATGTCTTCCCATAGAGTCCACGCACCGCCGGATTTTCTTGAATTCAGAATAGCGGGCGATGCCATCGAGCCGAGACTGGAATTCTCCGTCATACACCCCAAGGTAACGAACACCAGATCGTCCTGCGCAATTTCGATATTGTTGCTCTCGCCATCGCAAGTATAACAAATGCCCTTCACCGATCTCTGCTCACCGCCTAAGTCGAAATCAAGCCCCGTGACCTTGGCGTTCAGCGAGAAATGCACACCTTGCGCCTTAAGCCAGGTAGTGAGCGGCAGTATCATGGAGTCATACTGGTTATAGGGTGTTCGCCAGACGCCACCCATCTTGTTGAAATCGGGAAACAATTGTATGAACCGCAACAGATAGCGCTTGAGTTCAACCGCGCTATGCCAGGGTTGAAATGCGAACATCGTCGCCCACATCAGCCAGAAATTATTCTCGAAAAACGATGGAGAAAACCAATCTTCGATGCGCTTAGCGCCCAATGAGTCCTCGGAATGGATAAGCAGCGCGAGTAAATCCAAACGATCTTTTTCACTCAGCTCAAACGAAGAGACATCGACTTTTTTGCCATCCCTCACCAGGCGACATCTGGATGAACTAACGTACTGGTGGCTAAACTCGAAAATTTCGTCCTTGACGCTCTTGGCCTGATCAGTCAGAGAGGGAATGCTTTCAAACAGATCGTAGGTGCAGACGTAGTGCTCTTCAATCATCCGACCACCACGAATCACATAGCCTTTATCCGGCGAACCACCGCCATCCAAGCTGCCGCCAGTGATGTTGAGTTCCTCGAAAATCTGAATCGCCTCGCCTGGGATGAAGCCATCCCGTATCAGAAAAGCAGCGCCCGCTAGGGAAGCGATTCCGCTGCCGACAAAATACGCCTTCCTGTTGCCGGGAGTCGTCGGATTGGACTTGGCTGAAATATCGGGATTATTGTTTTCATAAGTGTGTTGCATGTTGGGTTCCTTTTGATTTAAGTCGGAGAGTCGGCTTGGCGTTCCAATTGTTTGCCACCAAAGCGCAGGGATAGGGCATGTCCATTAACACCAAAGAAGAGGAAGGCGAAGATTCCCAAGACAAAAATGGACGCTTGGGCGAACTGTAAAACATACGGTATTGGGATGATACTGAGTAAAATGCTAACACCACAAGTGAAGGGACTAAGCCAAATACAGTCGCCGCACTTCAAATTTCGGTTTGTTTCACCCCTCTCCCTAAGGGCGAGGGAGCTAACGTGCCGAAATTTGAAGTGCGAAAGGTATACAAATAATCAGCGCGATAATAAAGACTGCTTATTCCGCTCCGGAACCAATATTTTGCAAGGTCTAACCCGGCCTAACTCTTCTTGCTCGCAAAAAGCAACAGTCCACCACCAGCCAGTATTGCTCCCACACCAACCCAGACCGGAACATTGACCGTCTCGGTGTCTTTAACCGATAACTCGAACGGCCCTAACTTGGCTTGCTGAGTTTCTTTTGTATAGCTGAATTGACCATACACCAAGCCCAATAAGCCACCTATGATCAATACGATTGCCACGATCTTGACTGCGCTCATCTCTTGTCTCCTATCAAAACACCCGCGTACTCGCCCTCACCGCCGTTACCAACTTGCGGTGAGGGCTTACTACATGGCCACCTGGCGTTACCTAACCGCTTCCTTGGCCGATAACCAACTGCATTAGCACATAGCGGGATCGCTAGAGAGGCCTTCGTCCCTGAATGACACGAAGCACGATCACGATAAGCGCAATAACCAACAGAATGTGAATAAATCCGCCCAGTGTGTACGAAGAGACCAAACCAAGCACCCAGCCGATAATCAAGATGATCGCAATTGTTTCAAGCATGTGCGTTCTCCAAAATAGGGTCGTCAAATGACGACGATGCAAACCGGAGTTAAACAGTTGGTAATAACGGATATATCAAAGCCTTGCCTGCCGTGAACCGGTAAGCTTCATGTTCATGTCCTGCTAAATAAGGTAATGGCCGGGTTTATCACCCCCTAATTATTGGGCAGCTTTTAGATGGGTTACGGCTTCTTCGGCGGATTTCTTCGCCAAATCGGCGTGCCCTTGTTTGCCATGCTCTATTGACGCATCCAGACTCGTGGCGCCGGCCTTCAAGTGTTCTTCGGCGATGGTTACATGGCTCTTGGCTGTCTCCGCATGTTCGGTTATAGCCTTTGCATCGGTGGCTTTGGCCGCGGCTTCGGCGTGCTTTAGCGATTGCGCCATGTGGCTTTCCGCCGCATATACACCAAACGAGCAGAAGGTTAAAAGGATGCCAGCCCATGGGCCGGTAAATCTCATATTGCTTAGTTTCATGTTGATTTCCCCTAAAAATTTTAAAAGCATCTCGTTGTGATCGTGCGGCAGGCCCGGTTGTGGACACGGCCGCACGGATCAGCCGTGCTCGTTCTAGTTATTTTTTTTAATATCCTCTTTGAGATCGCCAAAGCCCGACTGGACTTTGCCGACGTTCTTTTGAACATTGCCTTCGATCTCCATCCCCTTGTCATCCAGTATTACGCCAGCGGCTTCCTTGACTTTTCCCTTGGCTTCTTCAACACGGCCTTTTACTTGATCTTTATTCATGAGTGTCTCCTGATGTGTTAGCCATGGCCAATTAGCCATACCCAAAGCGAGGAATGATGTTTCCAATCGCTCAATTCAAACGATACGCGCAAAACTGAACAGGGTCGGTGCGGCAACGCACATAGACTAAGAGCTAGCAACTATGTTCGATAACGTACCGACGGCATCCGCTACGTCGGTTAAAGTCCGGCTGGGTTTGTGAAACCTCACAGTGTACCCAGAGTCGATCTCAACATTCCGAGATACCGATCTTTTAATAAATTGGAGGATAGTATGAAAACATTAATTCCCCTTGTGGCCGTGACTTTTCTGAGTGCGGCATTCATGAGTTCAATCAGTGCGGCTGACGTCCAGGAGAAACAGCAAGAGCTT
>JAJRDU010000097.1 GCA_028748685.1 Methylococcaceae bacterium | reverse complement strand
TTCGATGCGCGGTGATGAAGTCGGGCGAATGGAGAAGCTTTGAAAGATGGGCGAGAATGCTGGCATGGATACTGCTAAGTCGATTTCATTGTTTTATCCTTGTTTTTCAGTATGTTACGCTATTTATTATAACACAAATCTCTTAACTTAACGGCATTGGACCTACCTAGGGACATACAATCATTCGCGGTTTCATTGAAACACTTTATTCAACTTCATGATTGCCAAGAACGTGTGAGGTCCGTTGTTTTTTGGGGCTCGATAACATCCAATTGCGTTCAGATGCTTCACAGAGAGCGCTACAAGCTCCCAGGCCATTGGTTCATCAACCTTGAACGCACCATCCGAACCAAATAACGTAAACCCTGTGATAGTCTCCAACTCTCTTAGCGGCAAAGCTTTTTCCCGCAACAAAGGCAATACCGATTCATTACTCCACGCCCATTTCCAGGTACTTGAAGTCGGCGAATAGCTGCCAATATCGATAATATCCCCATCGAGCATGCAATTTCCCGCATCATCGAGAAATTGAAGCTTCTCCGTTTCCTGATCGAACCACCATCTTGGCAAAGTACCGATGCCATAGTCACTTTGAAGCCGCGATTGCTTTTCACGAAGTTCCGAATTAGCCTCATCAAGAAGCTTGCCGAACTGTTCATCTGTCATTGCCATAGCGCTCATTCTTGAAGCCCTAGAAAAAACCCATTGGATTAATATCGTAACTAACCAACACATTCTTGGTTTGCTGGTAATGGTCCAGCATCATTTTGTGGGTTTCGCGGCCGACGCCGGATTTCTTATAACCACCGAAGGCGGCGTGGGCCGGATAGATGTGGTAGCAGTTGGTCCAGACCCGGCCGGCTTGAATGCCGCGCCCCATGCGGTAGGCGCGGTTGCTGTCGCGGGTCCAGACGCCGGCACCCAGGCCGAATTCGGTGTCGTTGGCGATGCGTAGCGCTTCTGCTTCGTCCTTGAAGGTGGTCACCGAAATAAAGGGGCCGAAGATTTCTTCCTGGAAGATGCGCATGTCGTTGCGGCCTTTCATGATGGTCGGCTCGATGTAGTAACCGCCGTCCAGATCGCCGCCAATCTTGGCGATTTCGCCGCCCAACAACACTTCGGCGCCCTCGTCCCTGCCGATTTGCACATAGCTCAAAATCTTGTCGAATTGCTGCTTGGAAGCCTGCGCGCCGACCATGGTTTCGGTATCCAAGGGGTTGCCGCGCTTGATGCGTTTGGCTCGCTCGGTGACTTTGGCAATGAATTTTTCGTAAATGGATTCCTGAACCAACAATCGCGACGGGCAGGTACAGACTTCGCCCTGGTTCAGGAAGGCCATCACCGCGCCTTCGATACATTTGTCGACGAAGGCGTCTTCCTGATCCAGCACGTCCTCGAAGAAGATGTTGGGCGATTTGCCGCCCAGTTCCACGGTGGAAGGAATGATGTTTTCCGCCGCGCATTTCAGAATGTGCGAGCCGACCGGCGTCGAACCCGTGAAGGCAATCTTGGCGATGCGGCGGCTAGTCGCCAACGCCTGGCCGGCTTCCCTGCCGTAGCCGTTGACGATGTTGACCACGCCCGGTGGCAGCAAATCGGCTATGATTTCCATCATCACCAAAATCGAGGCCGGGGTTTGCTCGGCGGGTTTCATCACCACGCAATTGCC
The DNA here is from genome assembly GCA_028748685.1 of Methylococcaceae bacterium. Lineage (GTDB taxonomy): Bacteria > Pseudomonadota > Gammaproteobacteria > Methylococcales > Methylomonadaceae > Methylomonas. The sequence goes on along the minus strand of JAJRDU010000097.1, from coordinate 7,457 downwards.
GGCGGCCAAGGCCGGAGCCAGTTTCCAGCAAGCCATCAGCAGCGGAAAGTTCCAAGGGATGATCTGCCCCACCACGCCCAGCGGTTCGTGGTAATGGTAAGCCACGGTATGTTCGTCGATTTCGCCTATCGTGCCTTCCTGGGCTCGAATGCAGCCGGCGAAATAGCGAAAATGGTCGATGGCCAGCGGCAGGTCGGCCGCCAAGGTTTCGCGAACTGACTTGCCGTTGTCCCAGGTTTCGGCGACGGCCAGCATTTCCAGATTGGCTTCCAGCCGGTCGGCAATTTTCAACAGGATATTCGAACGCGCCGTCACCGAGGTCTTGCCCCAGGCGTCCTTGGCCGCATGCGCCGCATCCAGTGCCAGATTGATGTCTTCTTCGCCGGAGCGGGGAATCTCGCAGAAAATCTTACCGTTGACCGGGCTGAGATTTTCGAAATACTGGCCGTTGACCGACGGCAGCCATTGGCCCCCGATAAAATTGCCGTAACGCGGCTTAAAGTTGACTTTGCTGCCGGGTTGGTTGGGTTCGATATAAAGCATGTACATCTCCTGATTTCGCGGAATGAATCGTCGAGGTCTATCGGGCGAATATTACCATGCCTACCATTGGTATTAGCTAGAGAGCTGAGGAGGCCGGAAGCCGTTTGCTTGGAAAGTCGCTCTTTATCATATAATTAAGCTTATAACGTGAAAAAGCTTGCCACCGGCAAATGCCACCCGGCGATTTTCACTCATTTTTTAACCCGACATCTTCTAAATCCGATGAAAATTCTAATCGTTGGCAGCGGCGGCCGTGAGCACGCCCTGGCCTGGAAAGCCAAACAATCTCCCAAAGTCAGCGCCGTATTCGTCGCCCCCGGCAATGCCGGCACCGCGCTGGAGCCCGGCATCGCCAACGTCGACATTCAGGCCGACGACATCGCAGGCCTTCTGAGTTTCGCCCTGGCCCGTGACATCGCCCTGACCATCGTCGGCCCGGAAGTGCCGCTGGTAAAAGGCATCGTCGACCAATTCAGCGCCGCAGGGCTGGCCTGCTTCGGCCCTACCGCCCAGGCCGCGCAACTGGAAGGCTCCAAATCCTTCTGCAAGGATTTCATGGCCCGCCACGGCATTCCTACCGCCGAATATCAAACCTTTACCGACGTCAATCAGGCCGTCGCCTACATTCAACGTAAGGGCGCGCCGATTGTTGTGAAAGCCGACGGTCTCGCGGCCGGCAAGGGTGTAATCGTCGCCCAGACCGAACAGGAAGCCATAGATGCGGTGGAAGACATGCTGTCCGGTAACAGCTTCGGCGAAGCCGGCCACAGGGTGGTGATCGAGGAATTTCTGGAAGGCGAGGAAGCCAGCTTTATCATCATCGCCGATGGCCAGCATGCGTTGGCGATGGCCACCTCGCAGGACCACAAGGCCCGCGACAACGGCGACCAAGGCCCCAACACCGGCGGCATGGGCGCCTACTCGCCCGCGCCGGTCGTCACGCCGGAAATCCATCAACGCGTGATGGATGAAGTCATCAATCCCACGCTGAAAGGCATGCGCGACGATGGCAACGAATACACAGGCTTCCTGTATGCGGGCTTGATGATAGGCAAGAACGGCAGCATCAAGGTGCTGGAATACAACTGCCGCTTCGGCGACCCGGAAACCCAACCCATCATGATGCGTTTGAAGAGCGATCTGGTGGAACTCTGCCAGGCGGCCTTGACCAAGACCCTGGATCAAATCGATACCGAATGGGACGAGCGCCCGGCATTGGGCGTGGTGCTGGCGGCGGGCGGTTACCCTGACGATTACGCCAAGGGCCATGTGATCAGCGGCCTGCCGACTATTGATTCCGACGATAGCAAGGTCTTTCACGCCGGCACCCAGCAGAAAAACGGCAATATCGTCAGCAACGGCGGCCGGGTATTATGCGCCTGCGCGCTGGGCGACAGCATCGCCGAAGCCCAGGATAAGGCTTATCAGCTTTGCAAAAAGATTTACTGGCAGGATGTCTATTACCGGACCGATATTGGCTTCAAGGCAATAAATCGCTGATTTTCATAGGAATTAACAAGGAATCTTCTATGGCTAACCTGCCAGGACCACAACCAGACATTCAATTCTGCCCAATTTGTCGAGGTAATCTCCGCAATATCCCTAGAGAAGAAATGCGTTCAAGAGCCTATATTCGTCGAGATGGGACTGTATCCGAACATACACATTCATATGAATGCGACTCATGCCAAACTCGTTTTGAAATAAATCAGGACAGATAAATGCCAAGCCGCGCTCTATAAAATCAACAAATATAAAAAAGGGGCCTCTCGGCCCCTTCTTCTTTTATCGCTTAGTAGCGGTAATGATCAGGCTTGTAAGGCCCTTCCACCGGTACACCGATATAGGACGCTTGTTCGGCAGACAGCTGAGTCAGCTTCACGCCGATCTGCGCCAGATGCGAACGCGCGACTTTTTCGTCGAGTTTTTTCGGCAAAACATAGACCTTGTTTTCATAGGCCGATGCGTTGTTCCACAGCTCGATTTGCGCCAAGACTTGGTTGCAGAACGAGTTGGACATCACGAAGCTGGGGTGACCAGTCGCGCAGCCCAGATTCACCAAACGGCCCTCGGCCAAGACGATGATACGCTTGCCGTCGGGGAAAATCACATGGTCGACCTGAGGCTTGATGTTTTCCCAGGTGTATTGGCGAATGGCGGCGATTTCGATTTCGGAATCAAAGTGGCCGATGTTGCAGATGATGGCTTGATCGCGCATCGCCTTCATGTGCTCGTGAGTAATGACATGGACGTTGCCGGTCGCGGTGACGAAAATGTTCGCCAACGGCGCCGCTTCGTCCATCGTCACGACGCGATAACCTTCCATCGCCGCCTGCAGTGCGCAGATCGGATCGATTTCGGTGATCAGAACGGTCGCGCCTAAGCCACGCAAGGATTGCGCACAACCCTTGCCGACGTCGCCGTAACCGCAGACCACGGCGATCTTACCGGCGACCATCACGTCGGTGGCGCGCTTGATGCCGTCGACCAAGGATTCGCGGCAACCATACAGGTTGTCGAATTTGGACTTGGTGACAGAATCGTTGACGTTGAAGGCTGGCACTTTCAGCGAACCTTTGGCCACCATCTCATACAGGCGATGCACGCCGGTGGTAGTTTCTTCCGACAAGCCTTTGACATCCGCCATCAGTTCGGGGAATTTCTGATGCATCATCACGGTCAAGTCGCCGCCGTCGTCCAGAATCATGTTCGGACGCCAGCCGTTAGGGCCAACAATGGTTTGTTCTATGCACCAGTCCGCTTCGGCTTCGGTTTCGCCTTTCCAGGCAAACACCGGGATGCCTGCGGCGGCAATCGCTGCGGCAGCGTGATCCTGAGTTGAGAAAATGTTGCAGGATGACCAGCGTACTTCCGCGCCCAAGGCTGTCAGCGTTTCGATCAACACCGCAGTTTGGATGGTCATGTGCAGACAACCCGCAATGCGTGCGCCTTTTAACGGCTGCTCGGCGCCGTATTCGGCGCGCAAGGCCATCAGGCCCGGCATTTCGGTTTCGGCGATGTTGATTTCCTTGCGGCCCCACTCGGCCAGGGAAAGGTCGGCAACTTTGTAATCGGTCATGATGATGTCCTTTTTCAATCAATTAAACGCCAGCGGCATCTTTCAATGCTTCGGCTTTGTCGGTTTTTTCCCAGCTGAAGCTGGCTTCGTTACGACCGAAATGACCGTAAGATGCGGTTGGCTGATAAATCGGTTTCAACAGACCCAGCTGCGCGATCAGGCCTTTCGGACGCAAGTCGAAATGTTCGCGAACGATTTTGACCAAACGCTCTTCGTCGATTTTGCCGGTGCCGAAGGTTTCGATACTGATCGAAGTGGGTTCCGCAACGCCGATCGCATAGGAAACCTGAATCTCGCAGCGCTCAGCCAGACCCGCGGCGACGATGTTTTTCGCCACATAGCGACCCATGTAGGCAGCCGATCTGTCGACTTTTGAAGGATCCTTGCCGGAGAAAGCACCGCCGCCGTGACGTGCCATACCGCCGTAGGTATCGACGATGATTTTACGGCCAGTCAGGCCGCAATCGCCAACCGGGCCACCGATGACAAACTGGCCGGTAGGGTTGATGAAATATTTGGTGTCTTTGTGCAGCCATTCCTTAGGCAGAGTTGGCAGGATGATTTCGTCCATCACCGCTTCTTCCAACAGCTTGCCGCCTACTTCTGGCGAATGCTGGGTAGACAACACCACCGCATCAATGGCGACCGGTTTGTTGTTTTCGTAGCGGAAAGTCACCTGGCTTTTTGCATCGGGACGCAACCAAGGCAGGGTTTTGTTTTTACGAATTTTGGCTTGTCTTTCCACCAGACGGTGCGCATAAGTGATAGGCGCGGGCATAAACACGTCGGTTTCGTTGCTGGCGTAGCCGAACATCAAGCCTTGGTCGCCGGCGCCTTGTTCGTGGTTTTCGGATTCGTCGACACCCATCGCGATATCGGCCGATTGCTTGCCGATGGCGTTCAACACCGCGCAACTGTTGCCGTCGAAGCCGATGTCACCGTGATCGTAACCGATGTCACAGACAACCTTTCTGACCAGGGCTTCCATATCGACCCAGGCATTAGTGGTGATTTCACCCGCCAATAACACCATACCGGTCTTGACCAAGGTTTCGCAGGCCACTCTGGATCTTGGATCTTGGGCCAACAGAGCATCAACAATGGCATCAGAAATCTGATCGGCCACTTTATCGGGGTGACCTTCGGAAACGGATTCTGATGTAAATAGGTAGTTCTTATTCACGGGATGTCCTCAAACCAAATAAAAAAACTTACGGATACGAAAAAGGCCGTATCAACGGCCTCGTAACAGTGGTGGGCCCTGTAGGACTTGAACCTACGACCTGCCGATTATGAGTCGGAAGCTCTAACCAACTGAGCTAAGGGCCCGCTATCTCTCGCTTGCATCATGCAGGCGATTTATTCTCCATCAAGGAAACAACGCAATTGTTCTGATCTGGATGGATGTCTTAATTTTCTCAGTGCCTTGGCTTCGATTTGACGTATCCTTTCACGGGTCACGTCGAACTGTTTGCCAACTTCTTCCAGCGTATGATCGGTGTTCATGTTGATACCAAAACGCATGCGCAACACTTTCGCTTCTCTCGCGGTCAATCCAGCCAATACATTCTGCGTGGATTCGCGAAGCCCCGCGATTGTAGCAGATTCGACAGGCGATAGCATCTTGGAATCTTCGATAAAATCACCTAAATGCGAATCTTCGTCATCGCCGATCGGCGTTTCCATCGAAATCGGTTCCTTGGCGATTTTCAGAACCTTGCGAATTTTATCTTCCGGCATTTCCATACGCTCGGCCAATTCTTCCGGCGTCGCTTCACGGCCCAATTCCTGCAAAATCTGTCTGGAGACGCGATTGAGCTTGTTGATAGTCTCTATCATATGCACCGGAATGCGGATGGTTCGGGCTTGGTCGGCGATAGAACGGGTAATGGCCTGACGTATCCACCAGGTTGCATAAGTTGAAAATTTGTAACCCCGGCGATACTCGAACTTATCGACTGCCTTCATCAGGCCGATATTGCCTTCCTGTATCAGGTCCAGGAACTGAAGACCACGATTGGTATATTTCTTGGCGATCGAAATCACCAGACGCAGGTTAGCCTCGATCATTTCCTTCTTGGCACGCCTGGCTTTAGCTTCACCCAAGGAAATGCTACGGCAAATATTTTTAAGCGCAACAATACTTAAGCCGTATCGACTTTCAATGTCTGCCAGCTTTTGCTGCGCGGCTTTGATTTGAGGCTGATAAGCCTGCAATGCCTCGGCATACTGCGGATGAGAGCCCACATACCGAGCAAACCATTCACTGCTAGCCTCGTTTTCGGTGAAGGCATTGATAAAATCCTTGCGTGGAACTTTTGCTTTTTTTACAAAAACGTCCAGCACCACCTTTTCCTGATCGCGGATGTCGGCAACCAGTTCCTCGGAAATGGTAACCATTTTTTTCAGGTACTGAGGGGTCCATTTGAACTCGGAAAACAGCTCGGCCAACGCATCGAAAGCTTTCTCGGTTTTGTCGTGCCCGTAGCCATGCTTTTTAACGGCAGCTAAAGCACTTTTCAGGGCTTTTTTTACAAGTTCGACTTTCTGCTTGATTTCTTCGTAATTGACGACCTTGGCTTCCTCTTCCTCGGCCTCTTCAGTCGGCGCCTCATCCAACTCAGCCGCAACCTCGACATCCACTTCGGTCAAATCGACAAAACCCAATACCAGATCCGCTAAGCGGATGCCGGAATCTTCATTTTGCAAGGATTCGAAAGTCTCGACAAACGAATCCACGATGAAACCTGAACGCGCGATGGCCCTAACCACCTGACGCTGGCCTTCTTCGATACGCTTGGCAATTTTTAATTCTTCCTCGCGCGTCAACAGTTCGACCGAACCCATTTCCCGCATATACAAACGAACAGGATCGGTAGTGCGGCCAAACTCGCTGTCGACCGACGCCAACGCAGCAACTTCCGCAACCTCTTCGTCGTCATCGGCGGTGACTACCGTATCGGACGTAATCAGCGAATCATCATCGTCGGGCGCAACCTCATAAACCTGAATCCCCATGTCATTGATCATACCGATAATATCGTCGATTTGTTCCGGATCGATGATGTCGCTAGGCAAATGGTCATTGACTTCAGCATAGGTCAAATAACCTTGCGCCTTACCCTTTGCGATCAGTTGTTTAAGTTGGGATTGCTGTTGTTCTTGATTCATTCTTTACTCACAATACGTTTCAGCACCAAGCACGGCAGAACAGAGTATTATAAATAAATAATACAGAGCTGTCATCATGGATTACTTTTTCCGCCGGCTTTAAATTCCTTCATTTCCTCGACACTCAAGGCTTCACCCCGGCTCACCTTGTCGATCAGCGCACTCATCCTACCTTCTTTTGCCTGCCTCAAAAGCTGATTCAGCGCGCCGCAAAATTCAGCCTCTTCGCCGCCATCGGGTATATTCAACGCCATACTCGATAGCGCGGCGACGGTCTTTTCATGCGGAGAGCCTCGGTATGTTTCCAACAAAACCGCGCTATTTTCCGGCTTTTTTTCCCCAATAACCCGAAGCACGTCCTGCAGCAGATCCATCCCGGCAAAACTCATATCGTCTACAAACACCCCTTGCTGCTCGACCCGCTTTGCTAGATATGGGTACTGCAGCAACAAAGACAAGACCCTGCGCATCAAGTTCGATCTTGGTGCCTGACGCGACGCATTTTTTTTGTTCTCACGACCGGTAGCAAGTGTAGTCGCATTTTTGGCAACATCCAGATTCCGAGCTCCAGATAACTCTTGCAAGCGCGCAAACATCATCTCCCGAAAAAAGCCTTGCGGCATTTTTTCCAGTTGCGGCTTTGCCGCGGCCAGCAACTGCGACC
>JAJRDU010000096.1 GCA_028748685.1 Methylococcaceae bacterium | reverse complement strand
GCGACCGGTTTTATGGCGCAGTTCCCGGACAATTCCAACTCGCGCGACCTGGTGCAACGTAAATATCAAATCACCACCGACATTACCGATACGGTCGGTAAAGTAGTGTTGGGGCAGACTTTGGAATGCGCGCGCTGCCATAACCATAAATTCGACAAGATCAGTCAGAAAGACTACTTTTCGTTTCAGGCGTTCTTTGCCAATATCGCCCCGGTGGATAACATACCGGCCAAAAAAGGCCCGGTTGAAGTGGCCTATGATGAACAATGGGCTAAGTGGGAAGCCGCTACTAAAGACATCCGTGCCAAACAGAAGGCAATTATTGATACCCATAGGGATGAAGCGCTCAAGTATCACAAGGAACGCTACCTGACCGACTCACGGGAAGCCATCTTCAAGCCCAAGGAAAAGTGGACGGCTCAGGATAGATGGGTCAATCATCGCTTGGCGAATGTGACTAACGAAGGAAGCCTGCAATCTTTTTTCAACGAAAAAGGCGAAAGTACCGACCCTAAAACCTTTGACAAAAAAATCGCCGAGCAATGGGCGGAACTGGACAAGCTGAACAAGGAATTGCGTAAGTTCGATGATTTGAAGCCATCGACCACCTCTAACACCATTTCCGCGATGACCGAACTGGGACATCCGGATGCGCCGCCTAGCTTTGTTTTTGCGGTGGGTGATCATGAGAAACCCTTGGAGCAAGTCGAACCAGCCTTCCCGGCGGCGATTACCAGCGAGAAACCGGACATTCAAGCCCTGGAGTTTTCATCCGGCCGTCGTTCGGCGCTGGTTAAATGGATCACCAGCCCAAGCAATCCCTTGACGGCCCGTGTCTATGTCAACCGCATTTGGGACCAGTATTTCGGCAAGGGCATCGTGGCGACGGTCAGCGATTTCGGCAAGGCCGGTGAAAAGCCCACCAATCCCGCGCTGTTGGATTATTTGGCCGATAAATTCGTCAAGGACGGCTGGAGCGTTAAAAGCTTGCACCGCGAGATTCTGTTGTCCAGCGTCTATCGCCAATCTTCCGAGTACCGTGAAGACGTGCAACAGGCTGATAGCGAAAACCAGTTGTTAGCCGTGTTCCCACGCCAACGCTTGGAAGCGGAGCAGGTCAGGGATTCCTTGTTGGTTGCCGCGGGCAAGTTGGTTGATAAAGTCGGTGGTCCGAGTGTGTATCCGCCTTTGCCGGCCGCCATCAACACCAACTATAGAAACAACAATGCCGCGGGTTTTAATGACCGGATGTGGCGTACCTCGAAGGATGAACAGGATCATAACCGCCGCAGCTTGTACGTGTTTACCCGCCGCAGCATTCCGTATCCGATCCTGGATTCGTTCAACATGGCGTCGCCGCAAGAAGCGCATAGCAAACGCGAGGTGACCACCACGCCGCTGCAAGCCTTGACCCTCTTCAACAGCGAACTGATCTTCGACTGGTCGAAATCTCTGGCGGGACGGGTGATCAATGAGGCTGGCGAAGATGAGTCCGAGCGGATCAATCGCTTGTATCAGATTCTGTTTGCCCGTAACGCCAGTGACGATGAGCTGAACACCCTGCGTGTCTTCCTGGATGAACAGCAAAAAGTGATTACCGCCAAGGCGGCGGACGGCAAGTTCGAAGTGAACGTCCCCGCCGATGTTAAAGACAAGAAAATCGAAGATCCGATCCGTGCGGCGGCGTTTGTCGACCTGGTACACACGGTGGCCAACTCCAACGAGTTCATCTACCGATTTTAGAAAAACAGGCGCTGGTTCGAAGGGGTGATCCGCTTCGAGCCGGCACGGCAAAGCGATTTATTTAATTGAGAGAAGATTATGAACAACAGATCGAGACGCGACTTTCTGATCAAAACCAGCTACGGCTTGGGTGGTTTGGCCGTTAGCGGGTTTCTACCCGGTGGCGGCGTGATTACCAGCGCATTCGCTGAAGATGCCGTATTAAATGCACTGGCCGGCGGAAATCCGCTGGCGCCCAAGGCACCGCATTTCGCGGCGAAGGCCAAAACCGTGATTTGGCTGCACATGGCCGGCGCACCGAGTACCCTGGATTTGTACGATTACAAACCGGAGCTGGTCAAGCGCGCGGGTACGCCAATCCCTGCGTCGTTCTTACAAGGCATCAAAACCAGTACCCAGGGCGGTATCACCAAACTGATAGCCACCAAACGTGATTGGAAGCAACACGGCCAAAGCGGTGCCTGGTTTTCCGACTGGTTGCCGAATCTGGCCGAGCATGCCGACGACTTGGCTTTCATCAAATCCAGTGTCACCGTGGGGGCTACGCACGATATTTCCATCATGAAGCTGAACTCCGGCGGTTTGAATCCGGGTCGTCCGACCCTGGGCGCCTGGATACAGTACGCGCTGGGTTCGGCCAACCCGAATCTGCCGGCTTACGTGGTGCTGTACAACGACAAGCGCGAGCCGCGTGGCGGCGTGACCAACTGGGAATCCGGTTTCCTGCCGGCAGTGTATCAAGGTACGCCGTTCCGTCCGGGCGATTCCCCGATCCTGCATTTGAAAAATCCACAATACGTGGCGGATACCGAAAAACGCAATGCGCTGGATTTGCTGCGCAAAATCAACGAATCCCATTCGGGCCGCTATCCAAGCGATACCGAGTTGCAGGCGCGCACCGAGTCCTACGATCTGGCGTACAGGATGCAGGAAACCGCGCCGGAAGCCGTCGATTTCAGCAAGGAGTCGGAAGCCACCAAAAAATTGTACGGTCTGGATCAAGAAATCACCAAACCCTATGGCGAGTTGTTGTTGCGGGCCAGACGCCTGGCCGAACGCGGCGTACGCTTCATTCAGGTGGTTTCGGGGCCGACCGACATCAAGGGCGACAGCCGCGATTGGGACGCGCATCAAAACATCGAAGAGAACCATAGCAAGCATTCGAAGATCATCGATAAGCCCATCGCCGGCCTGTTGAAAGACTTGAAGGCCAAAGGCATGTTGGACGACACCCTGGTGGTGTGGACTTCCGAATTCGGCCGCACGCCATGGAGCGAATCCGGCGACGGCCGCGACCACAATCCCTGGGGCTATACCCAGTGGATGGCGGGAGGCGGCGTCAAGGCCGGTTACACCCACGGTTCCACCGACGAGTTGGGTGTTCAGTCCGCCAAGGGCACCGAGGTGGATACCTACGATTTGCATGCGACGGTGCTGAATCAGTTGGGTCTCGATCACCTGAAACTGATTTACAAGTATCAAGGCCGCTCCGAACGCCCAACCGTGGTTTACGGCAAGGTCATCAAGGAACTGATTACCTGATTTGGATTAACTAAATACGCCTTGCCCGGATGGCTCGTGCTTTCGGGCGAGGCATTTGGCTTGGTGCACGGTAATTTCAAACAGTTGTGGGCATCTTAAAAATTCCTTCTTCATCAAGCGGGTTTTGGCGATACGTTGAAATTAAGTAAGCATTGTTTCGTCAGGGTGCATTGGATTCCAGACGCCGGGG
>JAJRDU010000095.1 GCA_028748685.1 Methylococcaceae bacterium | reverse complement strand
GATCAAGCCTGGCGGGGCTTTTTGATTGGCGGCTTTTAAGGATTTCATCGGCATCGACAGTTCGGTTTTGGCTGGCTTGCGTTTAAACAGAGGCTAAATCTTAAACTGAGTGGCGGGAGATGTGAAAGACTATTCCACTTTATTTGAGATAGGCTTAGCAAACAGGCAGTTTATGGGCGGCGCCGGCCTGTTCCTCGACCAGTTTGGGGACGAGATAGCCGGGTAAATTGCAGTGCATGTGTTGCACGATTTGTTTGGCGCGAGCTTCATCGACCGCAAAATGGCCGGTTCCGCTGGCATGATCCAGCAAATGCAGGTAATACGGCAGGACGCCATGGGCAAACAGTTGTTCGCTCAAACGGCAAAGGGTTTCGCCGTCGTCGTTGATGCCTTTCAGTAATACGCTTTGATTAAGCAAGGTGATGCCGTGTTGCCGCAGTTGAGCGCAAATCGAGCCGACTTCGGCGCTTAACTCCTTGGGATGATTGGCATGGAGGACCAGCACGATTGGCTTGCCGGTTTCGAGCAGCTTGTCCATTAACAACGGCGTAATCCGCGACGGCAATACCACCGGAACGCGGCTGTGAACGCGTATCCGCTTTAGGTGGGCGATGCCGCCGAGGCGTGCCAATAAATGCCCCAGCTTGTCATCATTCACTAGCAAGGGATCGCCGCCGCTGAGTATCACTTCGCTGATTTCCGGGCGGGATTCGATGTAAGCAAACGCCTGTTGCAATTTCTGGATGGACAGCTGCAACTCGCCATAGGGAAAATTCCGCCGAAAGCAATATCGGCAATGCACCGCGCAAGCGCCGGTGGCGACCAACAATACCCGGCCCCGATATTTGTGAATCACGCCAGGGGTAGCGACTGCATTGAGATCGCCGACCGGGTCGTGCTTGTATCCCGGATAATGCCGCAATTCTTCCCTTAGCGGCAGCACTTGTTTCAACAGCGGATCATCCGGATTGCCGGGTTCCATGCAGTCGACAAAGCCACGCGGTACGCGAAGCGGAAACGATTTGAAATTCGGGAGTAACGGGAGTGATTCAGGGTCGATTTGTAGATGCCGGCATAGGGTTTCGACGTCGCTAAAAGCCTCGGCAAGCTCCTGTTGCCAGCGGGTGATTTTGTAGTCCAATGTTGCTCCGGTTTCCGATTAAAAATCATATCCATTATAATCGTCCGACTTATTGTTTGTTTCACGAGGAAAAAATGGCGATTTATAGCACCAACGAATTTAAGGGCGGTTTGAAGATCATGTTGGACAACGATCCTTGTTCGATTATCGAGAACGAGTTCGTCAAACCCGGCAAAGGCCAGGCGTTCAACCGGGTCAAGATCCGCAACCTGAAAACCGGCAGGGTGATCGAGCGGACCTTCAAGTCCGGCGATACCGTGGAAGGCGCGGATGTCGTCGACAGGGATATGCAGTATCTATATAACGACGGTGAATTCTGGCACTTCATGGTGCCCGATACGTTCGAACAATATCAAGCCGACAAAAACGCCGTTGGCGATTCCCTTAAATGGTTGAAAGAGCAGGATATGTGCGTCCTGACCTTGTGGAACGACTCTCCGTTGTCTGTTACTCCTCCCAATTTCGTTGAACTGGCGATTACCGAAACCGACCCCGGCCTGAAAGGCGATACCTCGGGCGGCGGCGGCAAGCCCGCGACGCTGGAAACCGGCGCCGTGGTGCGGGTGCCCTTGTTCGTGCAGATCGGCGAAGTCATCAAGGTCGATACCCGTACCGGTGAATACGTTTCCCGCGTCAAGGAATAGTGGCGGAGCCTTGGCAACCGGCTTGCGATAAGCGCTATTTGCGTCTCAGGGCGCAAATACTGGCCGACATCCGGCGTTTTTTCGCCGACCGCGAGGTGCTGGAAGTGGAAACTCCGCTGTTGTGCCGGGCTACCGGCACCGATCCGCTGCTGGATTTCTTTTCCACCACATTGCATTCGCCGCCGAGAAATTCGACCCTGTTCCTGCAAACTTCTCCGGAGTTTGCGATGAAGCGTCTGTTGGCCGCCGGCAGCGGCAGCATCTATCAGATCTGCAAGGCGTTCAGGAACGGAGAAAGCGGCCGGTCACATAATCCGGAATTCACGATTCTGGAGTGGTATCGGGTCGGTTTCAGCTTGCAGGATTTGATGGACGAGGTGTCCGAATTATTGCAAGGCTTGCTGTCATCGGCGTTCGAAGTCCTGGGCGTCAGGCAGGTCAGCTATCAGCGGATCTTTGGTGAAACGACCGGCCTGGATCCCTTGGCATTTGACAAACAGGCGTATAGGCTATTTGCACAAGCCGCCGGATTTCCCGAGGCTGTCGATTTGTGTGGTGACGAACATGGCTTATGGCTGGATTTTGTGTTCAGCCATTGCGTGCAGCCGGCGATGGCAGCGGGCACACTCTATCTGGTGCATGATTATCCCGCCATTCAGTCCTCGCTGGCGCGCATTCATCCGGGCGACGACCGGGTAGCCGAACGTTTTGAAGTGTTCGCCAATGGCATGGAATTGGGTAACGGCTTCTTTGAATTGAGCGATGTGGCCGAGCAAGAGGCTAGGTTTGATAGGGAAATTGCATATCGCCGGGCCCATGGCTTGGCGGCCGTCGAAAAAGATGATCTTTTGCTGGACGCGCTGCGAGCCGGTCTGCCGGACTGTAGCGGTATTGCCTTGGGACTGGACAGGCTTTTGATGATTGCCGGCAAGTGTCGGGGCATCGACGAGGTGCTGGCGTTCCCATTGCGCAAGGCCTGAACTCCATTAAGGCCCACGGGTGCGAAAGTGGATGACGGCCGACCGGTTTTTTAGCGCTTTAGAGGAACTTCACGTTTTCTATTTTTTCATCCCCTTATGACAAAACGCTACACCCGTTTCAGCGACATTTCGATGAGCGAAAGAATCTTGAATACCGTTTTCCTGTTGACGATAGGCCTGGGTTACATCATGGCCCTGGTCAATATGTATTACACCCACCAGGGCCGTGACGGCAAACCGGGGCTATCTATAGACGACATCGTGATCATGTATCACGGTTCCAACGATCAAACCCGCCTCGGCACGGCGATCAACGGCATCATGCTGCCCAACCTGAAATACAAGAACGACAAGGAAGTGATCCTGAAATGGATACATGACGGTGCCGAAGAGCAGGCTTACAAGGACAATATTGCGCCGATTCTAAATCGCGACTGCGTTCATTGCCATTCGCCGGCCGTCAATCCTTCCCTCCCGGATTTGACCGGCTATGCCGGCGTGGCCGAGGTGGCGCACTCCGGCGGGGCGTCCTTGCCGGTGCTGGTCAGAGTCTCCCATATTCATTTGTTCGGGATCGCCTTCATCCTGTTCTTCATCGGCAAGATCTTCCTGCTCTGCGACATCAATATTTACGTCAAACGCGTGGCGGTGATCCTTCCGTTCGCGGCGATGCTGTTGGACGTGATGTCGTGGTTTATCACCAAATCGCTTTCCGGATTTGCCTATGTCGTGGTTCTCAGCGGCGCCTTGATGGGGCTGTCGATGGGGGTGCAGATATTGTTGAGCATTTATCAGATGTGGTTTTATGCCAAACTGCCGGCTAAAGCGTAAACGGTTTTCCGCAGATGTCATTGTCATGCGCTGTAGGGTTCGCA
>JAJRDU010000094.1 GCA_028748685.1 Methylococcaceae bacterium | reverse complement strand
GTCGGCGGCAGTATTGCGGGTTCGGTCAACATGAACGACGGCGGCAATGCCTATGTCGGTTCCGTGGCTAACGGCGGCAAATTGAACAACAATGCCAACGGCCACGGTTCGACATATGTGGTCGGCGACATCGCCGGTAACGTCAACACCAACGGCGGCAACACCGTCTACGGCGGCAACCTAACCGGTTACGCGAATGCCAACGGCGGCGGCACTGTCCAGCACCAAACCGTTACCTCGCCTTTCGCCCCGGCCACCCAAGCAAGCGATGCAATCGCCGTGCTGAGTGCATTCTCCGCGCAGTTGTCGGCCATAGGCGCCAACAGCGCGTACAACTTCTTGGATTCCGATACGGTGATCTTCGATGCCGTTGGCGACAGCCATGGCCTGGCGGCATTCACCATTGACGACGCCAACGGCTTCTTCAACCAAGCCGGGGAATTTCAGTTCAATCTGGCGAGCGGCGTTCAGACCATTTTGCTCAACGTCATCAATAGCGATATCGATGCACTCCTGAACATCCATGCCAACTTTTTGGGCGGCTCGGCGATCAATCTGGGTAAGAATATTCTCTGGAATTTCCAGAATGCATCCAAAATCGACATCAACGCCCAGTTCGGCGGCAGCCTGCTGGCCCTGGATGCCGACGTCATCACCCGTGGAAATATCGAAGGCACGCTGGTGGCCAAGAGCTTGATACAAGGGCAAGAGATTCATTACCAAGGGCTGTATGCGGACGCCGACGATTTCCCTGTTCCACAAAATACCCCGATTTCGTCCACGGTTCCCCTTCCCGGTACCGTCCCGCTATTGGCGATAGGCTTCGCCGGCTTAGGTGCCGTCTATCGCCGCAATCGCCAAGCGACTGCTTGATTGGTACCACGATTTGGGCTGCCGGCAGGCAGCCCTTTTAACGGTGGCCTTCAACTGTCGAATTGCCCCAAGTTTATCCATTAACCCTGTTGCAAGGCATCCAGTTCGTCCCAGCGCCGATAAGCCTCGGCCAATCCGTCTTCGGCCGATTTCAATTGCTCAAGCATTGCCGCGACGGCTTCCTGGGACTGTTTGTAAAAATCGGCACCGTTGATTTGGGCAGTCAACTCGGCTTGCAGGCTTTCCAGTTCTTCGATGCGGCCAGGCAACTGTTCCAGCTCACGCTGATCCTTGAAGCTGAGTTTCTTCGGCAGACTGCTCTTGGGTTTTTCTTTTCGGACCGATTCCTCGGACGCCTTGATGGCTTCGTCTTTTTTGTTCCTCTCGCTCAAGGCGAACCAATCGGCGTAGCCGCCGATGTATTCGTTGACGATGCCGTCGCCTTCGAACACCATCACGCTGGTGACGACGTTATCCAGAAACGCCCGGTCATGGCTTACCAGCAACAAGGTGCCCTGATAATCGACCAGCTTTTCTTCCAGTATTTCCAGGGTTTCCAGATCCAAATCGTTGGTCGGCTCGTCCATCACGATCAGGTTGGCCGGCTTGGTGAACAAGCGCGCCAGCAATAGTCGGTTTTTCTCGCCGCCGGACAAACTCTTCACCGGCGAACGGGCGCGGGCCGGCGCGAACAGGAAATCCGCCAGATAAGACATCACATGGCGTTTGCCGTCCGGCGTGTCGACGAACTCGCCGCCATCGAGCACGGTATCGGCCACCGACACTTCCGGGTCCAGCTGCTCGCGCAACTGATCGAAATAGGCGATTTGCAGATTGGTGCCCTGCTCGACAGTGCCTGGCGTTGGCTGCAACTGGCCAAGCAACAATTTCAACAAGGTCGATTTGCCGGCGCCGTTATTGCCGATCAGACCGATCTTGTCGCCACGCTCGATACGGGTCGAAAAGTCCTTGATGATGACTTTGTCCTGATATTGGAAACTGACATTAACCGCTTCGATGACTTTTCTGCCCGAGGTTTCACCCTTGTTCAGACTCAGCTTGGCGGTACCCTGAGCATTACGGCGCTCCGCGCGTTCGGCGCGCAGCTTCTTTAAGGCCCGCACCCGACCTTCGTTGCGGGTGCGGCGGGCCTTAACACCCTGCCTGATCCAGACTTCTTCCTTGGCCAGTTTCTTGTCGAATTCGGCATTTTGGTTGGCCTCGTCTTCCAAGGCTGCGGCCTTGCGAATCAAATAATCCTGATAAGTGCCGGCCCACGACGTCAGCTGGCCTCTATCCAGATCGATGATGCGCGTCGCCAGTTTTTGCAGGAAAGCCCTGTCGTGAGTGACGAACAGCACCGCGCCCTGGAAGGCCAGGATCTGCTCTTCCAGCCAGGCAATGCTTTCGAAGTCCAGATGGTTGGTCGGCTCGTCCAGCAACAAAACTTCCGGGTCGATCACCAGCGCCCGCGCCAGTGCCACCCGCCGTTTCCAGCCGCCGGACAGGCTGCCGACCTTGATTTCGGCCGGCAATTGCAGTTTGCTGAGTATCGCCTCGACACGGGATTGGAATTCCCAGCCGTTGTCGGCTTCCAGCTTGTGCTGCACGTCACCGAGGGCTTGCAGGGATTGTTCGCTGCCATCCATGTGGGTCAGCAGTTCGTGATAACGGGCGATCACCCGCCCCAGTTCTCCCAGGCCACCGGCCACGGCTTCATAAATCGTGTCGTTTTCCTCGAGATTGGGTTGCTGCTCCAGCCAGGCGAGGCGCAATTCCGGCTGTTTCCAGATTTCGCCGTGATCGGCGTGAATGTCGCCGGCGATGATTTTCATCAGCGTCGACTTGCCCTCGCCGTTGCGGCCCAGCAGCCCTACCCGTTCGCCGGGGTCGAGTTGAAAGGCTGCGTTATCCAGTAGTGAGTGGGTGCCGAAGGCGATGGAAACATTGGTTAAGCGGATTAAAGGCATTTGTCTTGTAAATAACGTCTGAGTAAGTCCAGCGCCAGCGAGGCGGCCTGGTTTTGTTTGTATTTGATGGCGCCGAACGCATGATGCCGCGACGAAACCACGCCCTTCGGCGTAGCCAGGGCATTATAAAGGACTATGGCCCTATCTTTATCGCCATAGTCCGATTGATCGCCAGCGTATAGCTGTACCAAGGCCAGATTGGTTTGCCGGCGAGTCCTCAATTGCCTGGCGAGAACCCGAGCGGCGTTAGCCAGATCGTGCTGGTTTATATCGAGATCAGCCGTGTCCAGGCTGATCTCGGCGGCCCGTAGCCAGTCCCTGCCAAGGCATTTGGCGGCGAGCAAGCCCTGGCTGGCGGTTTCCAGAACCGCCAAGGTATGACGTTTGTCCCGCATCAGGCGGCTGATCACCTCGATCAAGTCACCCTGCGTGCCGTCCAGACCATCGATTGCAAACACATAATCACCGATCAACTCGGCCGCCCGCTGGACGCAAACCCGTTTTTCTTGTTCGTCGAATCCGGCCGGAAACAACAGCTTGGTCAGTACTTCATCGGGGACCGCGCGAAAACCCAGTTGCACGCTCGAGGGTAAAACCAAGTCTTCCAGACATTGCTGTATCGCCGATTCGCCTATGCCTATGCTGCGCAGCGTGATCAGACAATCCGGACTAAGGCTGAAGCGATCCCGCAACGGCTGAACGACCAAGGCCGTAAACATGGCCTTCATCTCAAAAGGCACGCCCGGCAGAAACACGAACCAACAGCGCCGAATTTTCAGCGCAAAACCGGGCGCGGTGCCGTAGGCGTTATCGATGCGAATCGCCTTTTCGGGCAACATGGCCTGTTTGCAATTGGCTTCCGGCATTGAACGGTTGCGCCAGGCGAAAAATTGCCGAATCTGTTGCAAAGCCGACTCATCGAGTCGCAAGGGAAAACCGCTGGCGATGCTCACCGCCTCGGCGGTCAAGTCGTCCGTGGTCGGTCCTAGCCCGCCTGTGCAGATACAGCAATCGGCGCGAACGGCGATCTCCTTTATCAAGGCCACCAGATCATCCAAATGATCGCCGACCGCGGTATGGCGTTTCACCGCAAACCCCAGCTCGGTGAGTTGTTCCGACAACCAGGCGGCATTGTGATCCACTATCTGGCCGCTGATCACCTCTTCGCCCTGAGAAAAGATTTCCGCGACCGGTTTCATAAGGCCCCGTACCAGAACGGCAAGCTCAAGAGGCTCAGCCCGGTGGTCACCGTCACGGCAGCTGCGTACAGCGCGCTGTCCAGCTTGTAACGATCGCAGAGTACGATGCCTAGTATCATGCTGGGCATGGCGATATCCATCACCGCCGCAGCCTTATAATCCGCCGCCAAGGTCATGGTACTGACCAAACCCATGGCCGCCCAGGGCATCAACACCAGTTTGATCAAGGCCACCGGCACGATGTAAGGCAAGCTGCTCATGTGTATAGTCTTCAAGCTCAAGGCCATCCCCAGCGAAAAGATCATCAGCGGCGCCACGGCGGCCGAGCACTTTTGCAACAAGCCATCCAGCCAGAGCGGTGCCTCGACCTGATTCAGATTCAGCGCGACGGCCAGAAAAGCCGCCCAAAACGGCGGTGCATTGAAAAAAGCCAGCAAGGATTTGGGTTTTTCCGCGCCGTCGACCTCGCCATAATGCCTGGCCAGCATGATGCCGACGGTGAAAACCAGCGGCGCTGCGGCAAACAGGTCGATCTGTATCACCACCGAGCGCGCCCAGCTACCGAAGGTCTGTTCCAGCACCGGCAAGCCCAGATAAGTCACATTGGGAAACGCCGCCGCCAGCATCACCGCACCGGTCTGCGGATTCTTGAACCTGAACAGCCGCGCTACCAGCCAGCTCAAGGCTATGCCCAGCAAGATGCTAAAGCAGCCCAACGCACTATATTGCAAGGATTGCCAACCGATCTCGGCCTTCCACAACACCTCCAACACCATCGCCGGTAGGAACACATAGTAGACGACGGTGGTCAGCACCAGCCGGGTCTGCGCCGCCGACAGTCGATTGGGGCAAAACACGCCCCAACCGGCGCCGCAAAGCATCAGCACGGTCATTTGGATCAGCGTCGTGGTCATGGATTAAATAAGGTGCAAGGTACAGAGTTCAAGAGGCAAGCTGCTAGACATCGTGCTGTTTTGTACCTTGGTACATGAACCCTGTTCCTTTAGTTTTCAACAATTCCTTAATTTTGAGGACTTGCCCTTCATCCAACGCGGCGGTGCGATTGCGTTCCCGGCACAAGGCGCCCCTGAAGCCCAGATAATCGGCGTCCAATGGCAATAGCTCCCCGATGTCGCTGGCCTTGAGCGAACCGGCCAAGCCGGTCAACAGCGAACAAGCTTTGGCGGTCCTCACAAACTCTTGCAGTTCATCGATAGCCATCAAATCGGTCAATGAGCCCCGCCGCTTGTCCATGGTATCCAGCATCACGCCCCTGAAACCGGCGCTGGCCAAAGTTTCTATCAAAGAAAAGTCCGGATGGGTATCGGCAAACAACACCGCGATCAAGGCCCGGCCTTGGCGAGCCATACCGGCCAAGGCGTCCATGCTGCCCGGCCAATCGCCGCCCGGAAAGAAGCCGATCTTGACGTAATCGACGCCGGTGGCCGCCATTTCCTGGACAGCCTTGCCGAGCACGTCGGCTTGCATCGGCAAGTCACCGACCGTGGCGCTGATTTGGGCAGACGGTTTCAAGGCGGCGACGATTTCAGTTACCGTTTCAAGGTCCAACGCACCCAGCGCACCCAGGGCCGGCTGTTTGAGATCGATAATATCGACGCCAAAACCCTTTACCAGCCGGGCTTCCTCCAGACTGTTGACGCTGGCCAACATCAGACTCATCAAAACCCTCCACGCTGCCTATGCTGCTCGACGGCCTCCATCAGCCAGCCCCAGGCTTGCCATTCTCTGTCGCCGCCGGTTTTTTCCAGGCCGATACGCAGATAATTCAGCTCGGTTTCTATTTTTTCCCACTGCAATCGGCCCAAGCGGCTGATCAAAATCGCCGCTTCCAGCACCGAATACTGGGCGCGATTGAAACCTTGAAACGGCTTGTGGTTGACGGTATGGATCGCCTTGCAGAACAATTTCGGCCGCACCGCATCGTCTTCGATACGCTCCAGCGTCAATTCGGCATGCGCTAGGGTATCGGCCAGATAGCTGCCTTTGACGCGCTCTGCCGGTAATAGCGGCCAGTCGCGGCGGCCGGTCAGGCAACCAGCGAATATCCGCACGTCATCGCAATAATTGACCACGGCGGACTTGGTTTCCAGAAGATTGTCCAGCGTCAAGGCTGGCTTGAAGGGCAGGATCACGATCTGTTGATCCTGGACAGACACGCCCATCGGCGCAATATGCGGCACGCCTTTGGTGTTTACGGTAGTAATCAGGGTTTCTTGTATCATGGCTTATTACAGTCTATCTTGGATGTCACGGATGGTCTTAGAAGCGGTTTAAAAACTGCTGCGCCGGTCCATGACTGCGTTGAAAAATCGCTCAAAATCCTCATGTACACCACGTACATTCCGGTTTTTCGCGCTTTTTCGCCTTGCCCTGAACCAGCTCGCGACGTTTTTGAACAGCTTCTTATCCGCAAAACCGCAAAGCGTAACAATTTTTTATGCCGGCGGTTTTGTTTTTTCTTATCAAGGAACGATTTTAATCAACGATTCACCCTTCTCAACACTTGATTCCATGCACTCCGTAAACATTGCCGACTTATCCATCCTGCTGATCGAACCCTCCGCGATGCAACTCAAGGTCATTATGCAATACCTGCAAAGCGAAGGTATTGCCCACATCGAAGGCATCTCTTCCGCTTCCGAAGCGCTGTCGGTGCTGGAAAGTCATCGCCCCGACCTGATCATCAGCAGTCTCTATCTGCCGGACATGACCGCGATCGAATTACTGGAACGCATCAAGCACGACGAACAACTCAGTGACATCCCTTTCATGCTGATTTCCAGCGAGTCCAGTTTTACGGTATTGGATGCGGTCCGCCAGGCCGGCGTGGTGGCGATTTTGCCCAAACCGTTCGCCCGCGAGGATCTGAAGAACGCCTTGCGCGCCACCATCGAATTCATCGACCCTCGGGAAATCAGCCTGGAACATTACGACATCGAAAATGTGCGGATTCTGGTCGTCGACGACAGCGCGCTGGCCAGGAAGCATATCTGCCGGGTGTTAAACAACATGGGCATCGTCAAGATCACCCAGGCCAATGACGGCCAACAAGGCGCCGAACTATACAGCCAGAGCCCGGAAAGTTTCGATCTGGTGATCACCGACCTGAACATGCCCATCATGGACGGCCAGGGACTGATCAAATACATCCGCCAGGATCTCGGCAATTCCATCGTACCCATCCTGATGGTCACCAGCGAAGCCAACGAAACCCGGCTCAGCAATGTTCACAAGGCCGGCGTATCGGCTATTTGCGACAAACCCTTCGATCCTCAGACCGTCAAGGAAATGCTGTTCCGGGTCTTGGAATCAGATTGAGTGGTTTTACTTTTTACTGGTTTGGCTGCAAGGCTTTCAGGATGGCCGGGTAGTCAAAATTTTCGGCAAGGCGGATCAGCGTCTTCTGCAGCGTTGGATCGTAGGCGGCCACCTGCTGTAAGGCAGCTTCTATCCGCTCGTTTTCCAGACTCACCAGCGCCGCTTTCAGTTCGCTAAGTAAGTCGTCCGGCAACACCGACAGCATCTCCGCTGTCAATATCACATGCGCCTCCGCCGGCTCGGCCAAGGCCTCATGAATGAAACGTATCCCCAATTGCTTCGACAGACAATCGTAGATCTCGTTGAAGCGATAGGGCTTGCGCACGAAGTCGTCCATGCCGCATTCCAGCAGTTCGGCCCTTTGCTCCATGAAGGCGGATGCCGTGACGGCGACAATTTTCACCGCATCGCCGCCGGGTAACTTGCGTATGATCCGAGTGGCGTCCTCGCCATCCATCACCGGCATGCGGCGGTCCATCCAGATCAGATGCGGCTGCCAGCTCCGAAACAGTTCCACCCCGCGTTGGCCGTTTTCGGCAATCTTGTATTGCAGACTCACGTTCTCCATTAACTTGGACAGTAACAACTGATTTTCCAATTGGTCCTCGACAATCAAGATACGATAGTCAGGCTGGCCCGGCTCCAGCCCGACCACTTCACTGTGTTCCAGCCGTTGCGGCATGACAATATCGGTCTCCTTGGCTTCCCGCAGAGGCAAATCGACGATAAACACCGATCCCTGGCCCAGCGCACTCTTCAGACTAATGCTGCCGCCCATCAGCTGAACAAATTGCCGGGTGATGGTTAATCCCAGCCCCGTACCCTTGTTCTCGCCCTGTTCACCCAATTGCTCGAAAGGTTCGAAGATGCGCTGTTGATTTTCTGGCGCGATACCGGGGCCCGAATCCTCGACCTCGATCAATATATGCGAAATGTTATTTTCCCGGACACCCAAACGCAGCGTCACCCCGCCTTGCTCGGTAAATTTGATGGCATTGCCGGCCAGATTGATCAACACCTGCCGCATGTGAGCCTCGTCCCCGTTGATGTAACGCGGGAATCGGGAAGACTGGTCGACCAACAATTGCAAGCCTTTCTCGGCGGCGCGCACACCCAACATTTCGGTCACGTCGCGTATCATGCCGCCTAAATCGAAGGGTACATTTTCCAGTTGCACGCGGCCGGCCTCGATCTTGGCCATTTCCAGCACGTCGTTGATCAGCGTCAGCAGGTGGTTGCCGCTACGGTTAATGATGTCCAGGTTCTGGCGTTGGCCTTCAGTCAACTGTGAATCTCTGCGCATCACGTTGGAAAACCCCATGATCGCGTTCAAGGGTGTACGCAATTCGTGGCTCATGTTGGCCAAAAACACGCTTTTGGCTTTGTTGGCGGTTTCCGCGGCATTTCGAGCCAGCACCAGATCGGTGGTGCGTTGTTGCACCTCTTCCTCCAGATGATCCTTGTATCGCCGTAGTGTTTCTTCGTTTTGCTTGCGTTCGGTGACGTCGATAAAAATCGCCAGCAGATCGTCGCCCAGCACGACGCCGGCGATTTCCATGAAGCGGACATCGCCATTCTTGCAGGTTACCCGATATTCGTACGCCTCTATGTTTTGCCCGCTTTCCACGGCCCTCTGGACGGCGGCATTCCAGGTTTTGAGCACCCAGCGGCGGTAATCTTCGTCGGGATAGGCCAGCCGCCACCAGTCTTCTATGGTCGGAATATCGTCATGTAAATAGCCGAAAACCCTTGTAAAGCTATCATTGAATTCTTGGATGATGCCATCCTTCGAAACCGACGCCATCGGAATCGGGGCCACTTGTATCAATCTGCGTAGGCGCGCCTCGCTTTCGAATTTAGCCTTTTTTTCAGCCTCGATCGCATCCAGCATTTGATACAGATGCCGCGCCAGCGTGCCGATTTCATCCCTGCGCCCTATCGCCTCGCGCTGAAACGCGCGCCCATGTTCCGCGTCGATGGCAACGTTGATCAGATGGCTCAGGCCCCTGGTCATTCGGCTCGCCAAGGCCCTGGCGATGATGCTGATCGTCAGCGTCAGAAACAAGGCTAGACCCAGCCCCGCAGCGGCAATCGTCCGCAACTCCTGGTTTTCCTTGTCCCGCGTCAGTTCGACGCGCACCCAGCCGATCGAAAAATTGCCGGCCTTGATCGGCACGGCCACATCGATCAGATTGGCTTCATCCAGCAGGATTTGCTGTTCAACCGAGAGGCCAAGCAAACGTTGACTGACGGCATCGCCGAAAAATCGGCCGATGTATTCCGGCTTGGTGGAAGCCAGTACTTCGCCGCGCGGCGAAAGCACCACGGCAAATTTGATGTCGGTAGTATTCGAAGCCCCTTTCAACACCTCCTGCAGCCCCACCACGTCGTTGGCCAATACCCAGGATACGCTGCTGAAGGACAGTGTCTGCGCCAGATCAAGCGCATTCTTGGTGCCCTGGCTGTAAAGGAAATCCCGTTGCACCGACAACAGCAAAACCCCCGCGCCCAGAATGGTGGCAAGAGAAGCGATGGAAAACGACCATGCCAGCTGACGTTGTATGGATTTTCCAAAGAATCCGCGCAATCGCTCCAGCAGGTATCGGATTGGATTAACGAACATGATTCGCTTCAATAGTCGATCCGTCGGACCGATTGGGAAAATTTTTCCAGAAAATCGATGACCGGGCGATAGGTTTCATCGCTTGCCGCTTCGAAGCGGGAAATCGGCAGCCTTGCCAACATGCCCCTACCCTGTTCGCTTTCATGCAGACTAAACAGCAATTGCGCAAACTTATCGGCAAGCGGCTGTGGAATGTCGTTACGCACCACCCAGCCGTTGTTGGGTAAGGTTTCCGTTTGCCATTTCACGATCAGCTCGCTGGCCAACTCCGGATTTTGGGCGACGAAAATTTTCCAAGGCACTGGCCAAGTGGCGCCGGCGGCCACATGCCCACGCAATACGTTCATGATCGAGGATTCCTGCGATCCGACGTAGCGGTTCTCGATATCCCGATTGACGTCGATGCCGTGAGTATGGAAATAGTATTGCGGCATCATGGTCGCCGCCAGCGCGGTTGCGGCCGGATAGGACACCGCCTTGCCCTTCAGATCCGTCACTTCGTTGATGCCGCTATCCTTGCGCACCAAGACGATGCCACGAAAATCGTCATCGTCTCCCATCTTGCCGAAAATCCGATAGCCGTGCTTGATGGCTTGCACCGATTGATAGGGGTTGGGCATCGCGAATGCAAAATGCCTGGCGTAGAGTTTCTTCTCGAATTCCTCGTAATTGCGCGAGGCTTCCAATTTAAAGCGGACTTCCGGAATTTGGCTATTGATGTAATCCACGATCGGTCCATAAACTTCCATCAAGCGCTGCGGATTATGCAAGGGATGAATACCGACCACATATTCCGTCACTTGCTGCGTCTCCTGGCCGAGGCTAGGTTGATAGGCATTTTCATCGGTCTTGTCGCAAGCACCCGCCAGCAACAGCACGGCCAGTATTGTCCAGCATTTGATAAAGGTTTGCAGGGTATTAGACATCATATTCATACCTCAGGACTATTGGAGTGGCGAAGGTATCAGCTCGGCGTTGTCATTAAAAAACCGGCGCGCCTTATCGTAACTGACATCGCTGGCCGGCTGGAAGCGGGACGCACTCATGGCCGCCAATAGGGTTTGTCCCTCCGATGTTTCATGCAGGCCGCTCAACAACTCGGCGATGCGATCGCTCAAATCCTTGGGAACAGTAGCACGAACGATGATGGCCTGATCAATCAGCGGCTCGCTCTGCCATTTAACTTCCAGTGCCGATGCTTCCTTGGGGTGGGCTTTTTGAAAAGCCGCCCAGGAAAAGTCTCTGGCCGTGCCCGCCGCCGCCTTGCCCAGATAGACATGCATGATCGACGATTCGTGCGAACCGACATAAAGATTTTCGATGTCCTTGAACACATCGATGCCGTGGGATTTCAAAAAATACATCGGTAAAATAGTGGCGGCAACACCACTGGGAGAGGGATAACAGACTTTCTTGCCCTTCAGATCGCTGACACTATTGATGCCGCCGTCTCGCCGCACCAAAAATATCCCGTAAAACTGCTCGTCGTCGCCTTTCTTGGCGATGACCTGATACCCGTACGCCATCGCTTTGACGGTCTGGAAGGCGTTGGCCAGAGCGATATCGAATTCCTGGTTGAGTAAACCGCTTTCAAACTCCGCATGAGTCTTGGGGGCAACCAATACCAGTTTGGCGCCTTCTATATGGGCATTGAGATAATCGACAACCGGGCCGTATACCTCCGGCACCCGCATCTGACTGCCCTCCGGCACTGCGGAAAAAGAATATTCCTTCGCGATGGATGGCGCGGGTTTGTCTGCCATTTCAGGTTGATAGCTACCCGAGGGAGACTGGGAAGAGTCGCAAGCAAACAATAGAAAGCATGAAACGAAAAATAGTGTGATACCCGACCTTGCAATCATGCGATTACCCCTGTTTTGAATATCAATTGCCGCCATGCTGCCAGTTTTTGCCGGCCAAGCCAAGCCTTATTAATCCGAAATTATCTTCTATTGCATCCACGCGCCGATGCATTTTATACTGCTTATATAAGCAGTAATTATAAGAGCAGCATGAAACCTCTCACCGACCGCCAACAAGAAATCCTGACCTTCATCGAGCAATCCCTCGCGCAAGAAGGCTTTCCGCCCACCATCGCCGAAATCGCGGTCGCCTTCGGCGTGCGTTCCACCAACAGCATACGCGGACATTTGCAGGCCTTGGCCCGCAAGGGCTTGATAGCGCTGGTGCCGGCCGCCTCGCGCGGCATCCGCCTAATTAAACCGCCAGCCGAGCATGGTTTGCCGCTAGTCGGCCGAGTGGCGGCTGGGCAACCGATACTGGCTCAGCAGCATATCGAACGTTATTGCCAATTAGGGCCGGAATTATTCAACAACCGCGCCGATTATCTGCTGCGGGTGCAAGGCATGAGCATGCGCGATGCCGGGATACTCGACGGCGATCTGCTGGCCGTGCAACGCACGCCCGAGGCGCGTAACGGCCAGATCGTGGTGGCGCGGATCGACGACGAAGCCACCGTCAAACGCCTGCGGCTGGAAGGCTCAAAGGCTTATTTGGAACCGGCCAATCCGGATTTCGATGTCATTGAAATTGATCTACAACGCCAAGCCCTGGCCATCGAAGGCGTGGTGGTCGGCGTGATCCGCGCCGAACCCTTATGAACCCGGCATTGCAACAGTTGCTCAGCAAGGAACCCGGCATCTGGCGCGGCTTGCGTTCGGAAAGTTCAACCTGGCGGGTAGTTGCGAGCGGATTTCCTGAACTGGACGCGCTGCTGCCGGGCGGCGGCTGGCCATTGGGCGCGCTGATGGAAATCCTGACGCCCTGTCTGGGAGTCGGCGAATTGCGCATACTACTGCCGGCCATGGCCGCGTTAAGTTTGACCGGACGCTGGATAGCCTGGGTCGCCCCGCCCCATCAACCCTATGCGCCGGCACTGGTTCAAGCCGGCATACGCTTATCGCAATTGCTGATCGTGGAAAGCCGGGAGGCCAGCGACATCCCCTGGAGCCTGGAAAAACTGCTGAGTAGCGGAGGCTGCGGCATGGCGCTGGCCTGGCCCGGCCGCCTGAGCGCTCACCAAACCCGACGCCTGCAACTGGCGGCCGAGCAAGGCAATGCGCTGGCGGCGCTGTTTCCGGCGCAAACCTGCGGCAGCGGCCATGCGGCGCTACGCCTTGAAGTCCGCCCGACACCGGAAGGCCTGGCGCTGAATATCGTCAAGGCCCGCGGCAGCCTGAGCCGCGAGTCATTGATTCTGCCGATCTAAGGTTTAATCATGGCCGCCACCGCACGGGCGTTTTCTCATCCGCCATCCCGCCGAGATGAACAGGCTCTCGAGCCGCGTTCCGAATCGCGCAGACTCTGGCTATGCGCCTATTTCCCCAACCTTGCCCTGGAAAGCCTGGGGCTAGATCCGACGCAAGCGGTTGCTACGCTGGAGAACATCAAGGGCCGCCCATGTCTGCATGCCGTATCCGAGCCGGCGCGCTTAGCCGGCATCGAATCCGGCATGACGCTGGCTGCCGCGCGGGCCCTGTGTCCAAACCTGATTATCCGAATCCGCGATCCCGAAGCGGAACAATTGGCATTGCAAAGGCTGGCGGATGCCGCCCTGGATTTCAGCCCCTGGGTCAGCCTGGACAGCCCGCAATGCCTGCTACTGGAAATTGGCTCCTGCCTGAGCTTGTTCGGCGGCGCGGAAAGCTTACGGGAACAACTACGGCAAGCGCTGCTTAAGTTGAACCATAGACCCGTCATAGCCATCACTCCCGCCGCCGAAGCCAGCGAATTGGCGGCGCTGCAGGGCCTGGAAAGTTTCATCACGGATAAAAAGGCGCTACGTTCGGCGCTGGGTCCACTGCCGATAGCTGCACTGCGTCTGGATGAAAAAACCTTGCGGCGTTTGCAAAAAATCGGCATCCGCCGGCTCACCGACCTGTGGCGTCTGCCGCGCGACGGCCTGGCCCGGCGTTACGGCAAGGAATTGCTGAATCGCCTGGATGCCTTGGCCGGCCAGGATAACCGGGCCTTCAACGCCTTCCACAGGCCGCCGCGTTTCGAGGCCCGCCGCGACATGCCGGTCGAACTGGAACGGCTGGAGCATTTCTTTCCCGCCGTCGAACAACTGGCCGAGGAATTTGAGGCATTTTTGCAGGCGCGCGACGCCACGGCGCTAGGCGTAAACCTGGAGATTATTCATCATGCGCGGCCCTCGACCCGGCTGGAATTGAATTTTCGTACCGGTAGCCGCGACGCCGGCCATTGGTTGGCCTTATTGCACGAGAAACTGGAACGTTCGCCGCTGCCGGCGCCGGTGCTCGCTTTGGCCTTATTCAGCCAAGCCATAGCGCCCTTCCAGCCCGAGGTGGTCACGCTGTTCGACGATGACGCCGCGCAAATTAACGGCGATCGCGAATGGCAGTCTATGCTGGATCAATTGCAAGCCAGGCTAGGGACTTCGGCCTTGAAGCAGCTTTCAATCTTGGACGATCACCGCCCGGAACGGGCCATGACAGCCCAGCCAGTATCTCCGACCCAAAACCGAGAAATGCCGGCCCGGCCGCTATGGTTGCTGTCCAAACCCGAAGCCCTGGATATTCAAGGCTTGCAGCTGCTGTCCGAAACCGAGCGCATCGAATCCGGCTGGTGGGACAATGCCCCAATACGCCGCGATTATCGGGTGGCACTGGATAGGCGTGGCCGCAAACTCTGGGTGTTTCGGGATTTGAACGCCAACGGCTCCTGGTACCTGCATGGCCTATTCGGATGACAGGACTTTGCCCAGCGCTGAATTTGCCGAGTTGCACTGCCTCTCCAACTTCAGCTTTCTGCGCGGCGCCTCGCACCCTGAAGAACTGGTCGCCGAAGCCGCCCGCCTCGGTTACCGGGCTCTGGCACTGACCGACGAATGTTCGCTGGCCGGCGTGGTGCGGGCGCATCTGGAAGCCAGGAAGCACGACATCCGACTGATCATCGGCAGCGAATTTCGGTTGGAAGACGGCCTGAAGCTGGTGTTGCTGGCCACCGACCGAACCAGCTACGGCAATCTGTCGCAATTGATCACCGTTGGTAGGCGCCAAGCGGAAAAAGGCAGTTACCGTTTGAGCCGCGATGATTTGAACAATCATTTTCCCGAGGGCTGCCTTGCGATCTGGCTGCCCGGCGATCCACTTTTGGAACAAGACGGCCGCTGGCTGAAACAGCGTTTCGGCGACGATCTTTGGCTGGGCGTCGGCCGTTTCCTGTCCGGACGCGACACCGAACGCAGGCGGAGTGCCGAAGCCATCAGCCGGCTTCTCGGCATTCCCTTGCTGGCCTGCAACGACGTGCACATGCACCGCCGCTCCCGCCGCGCGCTGCAAGATACATTGACGTCGATCCGCCTAGGCAAACCCTTGCCGGAACTGGGCCACGCCTTGTTCGCCAACGGCGAGCGCCATCTGCGCCCCCTGCCCCGGCTGGCCGAACTTTATCCGCCCGACTGGCTAAGACAGTCCATCATCGTCGCCGAACGCTGCCATTTCTCGCTGGACGAATTGCGTTACGAATATCCGCGCGAATTGGTGCCGGAAGGCCATACCCCAACTTCCTGGCTGCGGCATCTGACCGAGGCCGGCATAAAAAAGCGCTGGCCGGACGGCGAGCCCACCAAGGCACGCCAGCAAATCGAACACGAATTGGCGTTGATCGTCGAACTGGCTTACGAGCCGTATTTCCTGACCGTGCACGACATCGTCCGCTACGCCCGCGAACAAGGCATACTCTGCCAAGGCCGCGGCTCGGCGGCCAATTCGGCGGTGTGTTTTTGTTTAGGGATAACAGAGGTGGACCCTGCCAGGATGAACTTGTTGTTCGAACGTTTCATCTCCCGCGAACGCGACGAACCACCCGACATCGACGTGGACTTCGAACACGAGCGCCGCGAGGAAGTGATTCAGTACATCTACCATAAATACGGCCGCCAACGCGCCGCCCTGGCCGCCACGGTAATCACCTACCGCAGCCGCAGCGCGGTACGCGACGTCGGCAAGGCGCTGGGTTTGAACATGACCCAGGTCGAACGTCTGGCCGACAGCATCGATCGCTGGGACGGCTACCGGCTGATGCCGGAAGCCCTGAAAGATTGCGGCTTCGATCCGGAAAGCCCGGTGATCCATCGTTTGACGGTGCTGGTCGAAGAGATCAAGGGCTTTCCCCGGCACCTATCCCAGCATGTCGGCGGCTTCGTGATCGCCCAGGGTGAACTGTCACGGCTGGTGCCGGTGGAAAACGCCTCTATGCCCGACCGCACCGTGATCCAATGGGAAAAAGACGACCTGGAGGCGATGGGCCTGATGAAGGTGGACGTGCTGGCGCTGGGCATGCTCAGCGCGATCCGCAAGGCGCTGAATTATCTTGGAGAATATACAGGCCGCAATTGGTCGCTAGCCGATATTCCGGCCGAGGACCCGGCGGTTTACGCGATGCTGCAACAGGCCGACAGCATAGGCGTTTTTCAGGTGGAATCGCGGGCGCAGATGACCATGCTGCCGCGCCTGAAGCCCAAAAATTATTACGACCTAGTGATCGAAATCGCCATCGTCCGCCCCGGCCCTATCCAGGGCGAGATGGTGCATCCCTATCTGGCCCGCCGCAACGGCCAGGAGGCTGTCGATTATCCCAGCCCGGACGTCAAAAAAGTGCTGGAACGAACCCTGGGTATCCCGATCTTTCAGGAACAAGTGATGCAGATCGCGATAGTGGCGGCGGGGTTTACACCCGGCGAGGCCGACCAGCTCAGGCGGGCGATGGCGGCCTGGAAGCGCAAGGGCGGACTGGAACCCTTCGAGCAAAAACTGCTGGCCGGCATGCGCGATCGAGGTTACAGCGCCGAATTCGCCCAGCGGATTTTTCAGCAGATCAAGGGCTTTGGCGACTACGGCTTTCCGGAATCGCATTCCGCCAGCTTTGCGCTGCTGGCTTACGTCTCGGCCTGGCTGAAACGCCATCATCCGGCCGCCTTCTGCTGCGCCTTGCTGAACAGCCAGCCGATGGGCTTCTATGGACCGTCGCAACTGGTACAGGATGCCCGCCGCCACGGCGTCGAGGTGTTGCCGGTGGATGTGCAGGCCAGTATGGTCCAGTGTTCGTTGGAGTTTCCAACTAACGCTCATTCACCCCCGCCCATGAAAGTAGCACCTGCTTGCCGGACAGGACACCGTGAATACGTCCGTGTAGGCTCGACGGCGGCATCCTTGCCGCCGACGCCTGTCCAACAAGCAACCGTGCCCGCCACAATTTCTTACTTTCACAGTAATTCAGCGCCGCTGTTGCGGCTGGGGTTCAACCAGGTGAAGGGCCTATCCACCGAAGCGGCGACGCGCATCGTGCAAGCCCGAATGCAAGGCGTATTTCATAACGTTACTGACCTCTCGGCCCGCGCCGGGCTGGATAGGCAGGATCTGGAACATCTGGCGGCGGCGGACGCCTTGAAGAATCTGGCCGGCAACCGGCACAAGGCCTTCTGGGAAGCCGGCGGCGTGGAACCCAGCCTGCCGATCTTCGGCGTCCCGGGATTCGCCGAAGCCACGCCGCTGCTCAAGCCTCCCAAGCCGGGCCAGGATCTATTGGCCGATTACGCCAGCACCGGCCTGAGCCTTAAAAACCATCCCCTGGCCTTGCTGCGGGAACGCCTGAACCGGCAAGGCATCGTCACCGCCCAGGGCTTGTGGCAGCGGCGCAACGGCAGCATCGCCCAGGTCGCGGGCCTGGTGATCTGCCGGCAACGGCCGATGACCGCCTCCGGCGTAACCTTCGTGACGCTGGAAGATGAAACCGGGCAAGTCAACCTGATCGTCTGGCCGAAAACCGCCCTGGCGCAACGCAAGCCGCTGCTGAAAGCAAGATTGCTGTCGGTGACCGGTACCGTGCAACAGGAAGACGGCGTGCTGCACCTGATCGCCGGCAAGCTGGAAGACTGTAGCCACTGGATAGGCGGCTTGGCCGCCAGGTCTAGGGATTTTCATTGACACGCACGCCCTAAGGCGACATTCGAAAAATTGACTGGGCAGTGCTTTTCTCCCCACCGGATTTATAGTCATCGCACTTCAAATTTCGGTTTGTTGAAACCCTCACCCCGCCCTACCTACAATGTCGTTAAGTTAAGCCTCAGCGGTACTGCCGCCTAGGCTTGGGACTGACCCGGTTTTTGGGCCTGAGTGCCTTTCGGTTCGGTCGTTTGCGTTCCAGGGTCTTGGCATA
>JAJRDU010000093.1 GCA_028748685.1 Methylococcaceae bacterium | reverse complement strand
CCATACAAGATCAAATCCAGGTCCAGAGTCCTGGCGGAAAACTTATGTGAATCTCGGCTGCGACCATGGTCCAGTTCTACCTGGCGCAACAGTTTGGCGACTTCCTTGGCGCTCAACTCCGATTCGAATTGCACGACCAAGTTATGGAACTTGTCGCCGATGAAGCCGACCGGCTCGGTTTCGTAAACGCTGGACACAACCAAGGCACCAAATAGCTTGCGTAGCGCATTGAGGCTGGACGGAATGTGGATTTCCTTGTCGATATTGCTGCCGATACTGATGTATCCGATCGTCATGCTTTTTGTCCGCGTTCGATGATGATGCCGACGTCGCGTGCCCGGCTGATGGCTCCTTTTTTGTTGAGGGTGATTTTTACCCACGGAATCGAAAATTCGTTGAGCAGAAGCTTGGCGATTTCTTCTATCAACGTTTCCACTAAAAGAAATTCGCTGTGTTCCACGAAGTTGACGACGCGATCGGAAACGGTTTTGTAATCCAGGGCGTGGGCGATATCGTCGCTGGCGGCTGCTTTTCGGATATCGAAACCCATTTCGATGTCGAGCGCTATGGTTTGCTTTATGGTGCGTTCCCAATCGTAAATACCTATCACGGTATCTATCTCAAGGCCTCCTAAAAAGATGATGTCCATCGTTGCTTTCCGGTTATGATATTTGGTCCTATTCAGTATCGGGTAAATGGCTCGGCTGTACAAGTTTTGATCGTTAGTTTGAATTTAGAGGTTGTTTGAATGATGGAGTGGTTGCTGGTGCCTTTGGCCTATTTAACCGGGTCGGTGTCGAGTGCGATTATTGTCTGCAAGATGATGGGCTTGGCGGATCCTAGAGAAAACGGTTCCGGCAATCCGGGGGCAACCAATGTGATGCGCATCGGCGGTAAAAAGGCGGCCGCCATTACCTTGTTCGGCGATGCGATGAAGGGTCTGCTGCCGGTGCTATTGGCCAAGGCATTGGATGTTGATAGTTTGATCTTGTCGCTGGTGGTGTTTGCGGCATTTTTAGGGCATTTGTACCCGATTTTCTTTGATTTCAAAGGCGGAAAAGGCGTGGCGACTTCGCTCGGCGTCACTCTGGGTGTCGCCTGGTTGTTGGGGTTGGCGGTGTCCGGAACCTGGTTTCTAGTCTACAAAATCGGCAAAATTTCTTCGTTGTCCGCATTGGTGGCGGCGATACTAACTCCGCTGTATGTATGGCTGATCGTTGGCGATGTTAATCTGGTCGTGACATTTGGCCTTATTTCGCTGATTTTGTTGTGGCGGCATAAGAGCAATATTCAGCGCCTGTTGGCGGGACAAGAGTCCTGATCTTTTCAGAGGCTCAATAGTTCGTCCATCGGCCAGCGCGGACGGGCGAAAATCTCCAGATTTTGGTTTTGTCCGGCCAATAGGCGCTGGCAGCCTGCATAAGCGATCATTGCTCCGTTATCGGTGCAGAATTCCGGACGAGGAAAATAGACTTGAGCGCCTTGTTCGTGAGCCAGATTCATCAGGCTGGTTCGAATAGCCCGGTTGGCGCTGACGCCGCCGGCGACGATCAGGGTTTTCAGTCCGGTTTGTTGTAGCGCTCGTTTGCATTTGATGCCGAGGGTTTCCGCCATCGCCTGTTGAAAAGCAAAAGCCACGTCGGCCTTGTCCTGTTGGGTTTGCTCGCTGTTGTTGATGGTGTTGAGCGTAAAAGTCTTCAGGCCGCTAAAGCTAAAGTCCAGGCCTGGCCTATCGGTCATGGGGCGTGGAAATTTAAATCGCTCCCGGCCTTGTTCGGCGAGTTCGGCCAGTCTGGGGCCGCCTGGGTAAGGCAAGCCGAGCATTTTTGCGGTCTTGTCGAATGCTTCTCCGGCCGCGTCGTCCAGCGATTCGCCCAGCAAACGGTATTGGCCGATACCGCTGACTTCGATCAGCAAGGTGTGGCCGCCGGAAATCAGCAGAGCGACAAACGGAAATTGCGGTGGATTTTCTTCCAGCATCGGTGCCAGTAAATGGCCTTCCATGTGATGGACGGCGATAGCGGGTATTTGCCAAGTCCAGGCCAGGCTTCTGGCGGTAGCTGCTCCGACCAGTAATGCACCCATTAGGCCGGGGCCGGCCGTGTAGGCGATGCCGTTAATATCGGAAGATGATAAGCCGCTGTCATGCAGGGTCTGCCTGATTAACGGGACCAGTTTACGAATGTGGTCACGTGATGCCAATTCCGGAACGACGCCACCATATTCACTGTGGGTGCTGGCTTGGCTGTAAAGAATGTGGCTGATTAAGCCTTGTTCGGTGTGGTAAATGGCGACCGCAGTCTCGTCGCAAGAGCTTTCTATCCCTAAAACGTACATTAAGTTTTTGAAAAAAATATTTTGCGAGTATAATTGCCCGTTTCAACGGGATTCATTGCCTGGTGGAACGACAAAATACTAACATAAATCGGATTATTGATAATGCCATCAATCAAAGTTAAAGAGAACGAACATTTTGACGTTGCGATTCGTCGCTTTAAACGCGCTTGTGAAAAAGCCGGTGTATTGGCCGAAGTACGTCGCCGCGAGTTTTATGAAAAACCAACCACCGAACGCAAACGTAAAGGCGCTGCCGCGGTAAAGCGTCATTTGAAAAAATTGGCGCGCGAGCGTTATGCCTTGAAAAACCTGCGTCGTGGCCGTCCGCAAATCTAAAGGTTATTGATGATGGACTCACTAAAGGAGCGTATCAAGGATGATATGAAGGCCTCAATGAAGAGCGGTGACAAGGCTCGATTGGGTGCTATTCGCATGATTTTGGCCGCGATCAAGCAGATCGAGGTCGATGAGCGAGTCGAGTTGGGCGATGACAGGGTCATTGTCGTGCTCGATAAAATGCTTAAGCAACGCCGCGAGTCTATCAAGCAGTTTCGCGATGCCAATCGCAATGATTTGGCCGAAATAGAAGAGGCCGAGGTTCTGGTGATTCAGGATTTCTTGCCGCAAGCGCTAACTGAAGCCGAAATCGATGCCATGGTTGCCAAGGCGATCGCGGAGGTTGGAGCCACTTCGATCAAGGATATGG
>JAJRDU010000092.1 GCA_028748685.1 Methylococcaceae bacterium | reverse complement strand
AACCGTAAGATGGCAATATGGTTAGGCTGACCACCGTAGATACCGTAACTATTGCTGAATTCGGCCTCCAGTTCACTTTCCGGAATTTCAAAGGCTGGTTGATTGAGTACATCTAGCGATCTAATGGCATCAACCGAAAAGCTTCGGAGCGCATTTCTGTCGTGACACCAGGCTTCCAGATACCAGTTGTTCCGATAGAACATCAATCGTTGTGGCGACAGTACCCGCTCGGTCTGTAAATTTTTACTGCGATTGAAATGAATGACCTGAATTTTCTGACGCCGCAGCAGTGCCCGTGACAGGGCTTCGAAAAAAGCCAGGTGTTTTTTTCGGCTACCAATCTTGGCTAAGCGAATTCGTTTGGCAATCTCGTTAAAGCTTTCACCCCGCTCAGCAACGATGGCTTCCAACCGGGATAACAGCGGCGCGATATGTGGACCCAATAGGCTCGGCTCCAATTCCGACAATAATTGATGCAAGTTCAGCAAGGCATAGGTTTCATCAGGACTGAACCACAAGCCCGGTAATTCATACTTGGGACCAACGGTCGGCGCTGAAAAACAATAACCGCCCCGATCAGAATCAAAGGTGATCGGTGCATTCAGCCTGTCGCGCATATAGGCAATATCACGCTTCAAGGTAGCCCAAGAAACTTCCAGATCATCCAGCAGGGCTTGTTTAGCTACCGCTGTTCCTGAAGTCAGCAACTGGTCGATGCGATACAAGCGTTCAGTGCGATTCATAGATATTTTTCCATGAGCTCAATATTTGAGCCTGATGCCCAGTAGTCTAGCTCCCAAGATGAGCAAAGGCTAATCGGTGCACTATTTATTTGTTGGCACGAGTGGGTATCGGTCGTTAAATATGGGACGTCGATTGTTGTTTTCAAGAATTTGGCGGAATGGCGAGTTTGTCACCCGTTCCAGTAATCCCGACGGTGTCTGTCCTCGCGCCGGGAGCCAAGATAAGTCGAATTTTGATGGACAGGGCTGATCAGGCACTCTATTTTCCTTTTTACATATTGAATATCCATGGTTCATTATCAGACTACATTGTCCATAGATTTTGGCGAAATGGGTTATCGGAATAGCAAACAGCCTTTCCGAATTCAACTGCTTGGCAATGAACTAACTGAACTCATCAAAGATGCTGAGAATGCGCATCGTGTTTATGAACTGATGCTCATTGACCGACCGGGCGACATTTGGTCATACGCTTGGGTCGTCATTGACGAAGTGCCCACGAGAATAAAGGATCGGTATTTGCAGGCATGGCGAGATGCTAAGCCTCAATACAGTGATGATCATCCCTGGCCGTTGAATCACATTCCGTTTAACCTTTTTGATGAATTCTTTTTTTGGGGTTGGGATGATACCGATCCAGAAGACGAGGCATGGCTTAGCCACCGGGATTCAACAACCATGAAAGCATTTGCCGACCAGCTGTTCGCCATGGTACGTGCAGCTCAGGCCAATCTGGGATGGAATGATGATTTGTTGCAACACATTATCAAGACTATTCGCGCTGGAAAGCACCCGTATTCCTATCTTGATCGACGCATTGCCAATAAGCAATTCGAAGGGCAACGCAATAAGCCCCTCTACACGCCGGACTTTTATAAGACACTCAAGGGATTACTGAGGGATCCAGAGATAGTCTCTGTTGCTTACCGGGATGGTCGCGATTATCAAGTACTGAGAATGATGGCGACCGAACAGCGGCGGCGAGCCAATCTAACGGGTCATGAGCCAGGAGATGCGCTGCATTTAAGCGCTCTTGCGAATAACAAAATCAGTAATGACGCATGGAATTCTGAAATCTGCTTGTTTGACGAAGGCCTTGCGCACGGTGATTTACATATCGAGGGCATAAACGAGTCGCACAAAAACCTATCAGAACTGGTGAATGAAGGCTGGAAGAAGCCGGGGCGATATATCCTGTCGGCTCAGGATGAAGGCGATTTCGAGGGGTATGCCAAAGAATCTGGTGAGGGTTGGGTGCTCTATCGTCAGGTGGAAATGGATACTCGTCGACGCTGCCTGGAGCGAATAGCAGATCGAAGACACGAATCAGCGCCAGTTTTGCAATTTGGTAACAGAGGCCAAACGCTGTTTGATTTCGAAAAAACCCTAGTATTTGTTGGAGTCAGCGTTAATTATTCAACACGAATGGCCTTGGCTCCAGTCATTGCTGAATGGCAATTGAAAGGTAGCAATCCCGTCTTGGTTGTATTAGGCGATGCGGGTCCGTTTGAGCTTGCCGGCTGTCGAAAATTACATCAGCCAACACGATATTTAGAGAAGCATCCTTCGCAGGTTGCGAAAGATTGGTTTGTTGACCTACTCCAGACAGAGTGTCCTTGGATCGATGCCATCATCGCGTTGGACATACCCGAGTGGGCAGCAAAGGTCCTGAGCAATCGAATCAAATCAAAGAATGATCCTTGGCCTGCGTGGATTATCAGTAACGCTCATCAAGACTTATTGAAGCCGGATTTGTTGTTAGAGGGTGATCTTGATCAAACAATAAATGAATATCATCAAAGGGCAAAAACTAGCATTTTCTGAGCATTAAGTCATTAATAGTATTTTATCGATAAAAAGCATTATTTAATCGAAGTCGATTAAAAGTTGCTACAATTGAATGATGATTACATGCCGACTGTCCACCATCCTGGGTGCCAAACGATTAAAGGTTTCCGATGTTTGCCATGCTACTGGCATTGCTCGCGCAACCGTTGATCGTTATTACTACGATCAGGTGAAAAGTTTTGATCGTGATGTGCTGTCCAAACTCTGCCGGTTCTTGCAGGTTAAACCGGGCGATTTATTGGTGCTGGTCGATCAGCAGGATTTATTCGATCAATGACTGAGCGCGAACTGAAACTGCTACTTGATGCCAATGCCGTTAAAAAGGTGCATGTACTTTATGCTTTGATGTCGCAGGGTTACATGATTGTGGTGGATGGCAAGCCATTAGAAACGACCAAACGAGAAGCGAAAGAGTTTAAAACGCTTGATGCCGCAGCTAAACAGTTGTTCAAGCTGGGTGTTGCTGATTTTTCTGTTAAGCTCAAAACCCATTCCTTCTAGTTGGGGTACCGTTAGGATTGCTTCGTAAATGAATAACATCCCTGATTTGGTTACATCTGAAACGCGAGTAGGTTGAAAAAGCGCCTTTTTTGCAAATCCGGCTTTTTCAACAGAATCGGGGACGTTTAAACAAACTACACCAAAGTCCCATAGGACTTTGCGAAATCCCATGGCCGACCGGGCCTTGCATCCATTATGATGCTCCAAAACTTCTCTGAAATAATTCTGTCGTTTGTTTAAATTCACCCTGATATGAAAAAACTAGGCCGAAACGATCCCTGTCCCTGTGGCAGCGGTAAAAAGTATAAGCAGTGCTGCTTGAAGGCCGCAGACGCCCAGATAGCGAACGATCGTTCTGAAGCTGTCCCGAAAGCCATACAGTGGCTCTTCACAAAGTATGAGCAGCCG
Source organism: Methylococcaceae bacterium (assembly GCA_028748685.1). Classification (GTDB taxonomy): domain Bacteria; phylum Pseudomonadota; class Gammaproteobacteria; order Methylococcales; family Methylomonadaceae; genus Methylomonas. The sequence goes on along the minus strand of JAJRDU010000092.1, from coordinate 17,704 downwards.
GCCCGTGCCGCTCTCGATGAAGGATTTTTTGGTGGCCTCGACGACGATGGCTATTTTTACCCATCCCCTCGAAAAGGTAAAAATTAGTAATAACTAATGGATTGAGCTGCTGGATGTGGTGACTAGCATTGGAAATGACAGATCGCTTATCAAATACACCCAATCGAAAGAGTTTATTTTTACAATCTCATCTGAAACCAGTCCAATTGTTGATGGAGTGTAACTACCGAACCGACAATAATCAGCGTCGGCGGCGTCATCTCGGCCTGTTCCACACGACTGGGCATATCCGCTAGTGTTCCGGTTAAAACCCGCTGGTTTCGGGTTGTGCCTTCCTGAATGACGGCAATGGGGTGATTGGCCGGACAACCGTACTCGATCAGCGATCGGCAGATGGTTGCCAATCCAGCCAGTCCCATATAAATCACAATGGTTTGATTGGGACGAGATAATTGCTGCCAGTCGAGATTGATACTGCCGTCTTTTAAGTGGCCGGTGACAAATGTGCAGGATTGAGCATGATCGCGATGGGTCAGCGGAATGCCCGCATAGCTGGCACAGCCTGCCGCTGCAGTAATGCCAGGCACAACCTGAAAGCTGATCCCTAGTTGTATAAAGGACTCGATTTCTTCACCCCCACGACCAAAGATAAAAGGATCGCCCCCCTTTAATCGGGCTACCCGTTTGCCGGCCAGGGCTAAATCAATTAACAGTTGATTAATCGACTCCTGCGGTAGGCTATGGTTATCCCTCTGTTTGCCGACATAGATTTTCTCGGCGTCTCGTCGGGCCATATCGAGCACTTCTATAGAAACCAGCCTGTCATAAACAATAACGTCTGCCTGCTGCAGCAGACGCAAGGCTTTAAACGTTAATAAATCGGGGTCGCCAGGACCGGCACCTATTAAATACACTTCACCCTGATTTGCTGTAGGGTCAGCCTGCTGCAGTTGCGACCGCAGCAGTTCTTCCGCTTCGTTCTGCTTGCCTACAAAAACTAATTCAGCCACTGGCCCTTGTAAAATCTTTTCCCAGAAAACTCTACGCTGACTCGGTTGTGGAATGCGTTGTTTGACCAATAATTTGAATTTTTCAGCCAATTGCACCAACAGGCCAAACGATGCCGGAATGGCACTTTCCACCCTAGCCCGTAAAAGTCGCGTTAATACGGGAGATACACCACTTGAGGATATGGCGATAAGTAGGGGCGAACGATCAATAATGGCCGGGAATATAAAGGAACATAACGCCGGATCATCAACCACATTAACGGGGATTTTCCGCTGATTCGCCAACTTGGAGATCTCTACATTCGTGGAGCGGCAATTGGTAGCGGAAACCACGAGTCCCATGCCGTCGATATCCTCATGCGTAAATGCTTTTTGACGGATAACGATTTGATTTGACTGTTGCATAGCGGCTACCGCGCCACCAATTTCCATAGTAACAACGACGATGTTGGCTCCAGCCCGGAGCAGTAATTCAATTTTTCGCGCAGCAATTTCGCCAGCGCCTACCACCAAACACGTTTGGTCTTTAACTTTTAAGAAAAGAGGAAAATAATCCATAACGCTTTGTTTTACTGCTATGGAACCGAGCAAGTACTTTGATGATAAATCAGCTCTTCGACAGGTCGACCGCCCACCAAATGCTCATCAATGATGCGCTGTAAATTGGTTTCATTGACGTTGTAATACCAGATACCATCGGGTTGCACGCATAGGATGGGGCCGGATTTGCAGGTGGCAAAACAGTGGGTGCGGGTGCGCTTAACCCTGAGTTCGCCTTTGTCGATACCGGCTGCTTTAAACTTCTCGCCCAGGGTTTCGAACAAGGCCTGTGCTTCGCCGTTCTCTGTACAGCGGGGGCCGGTACACACCAGCAAGTGGCGTTTGTAATCACCCATTTTGGGTTTTTCCGGCATGGGGATGATGTTATCAGTCATGGTGGGTAGGTTCCAGAACAGTTGGGGCGCTAAATTGCGCTCGGTCGTCGCGGTAATGCTGTAGGGCAGCGCTGTCGAAGCCTGCTTCGTCAGCAACTAACCATAAGTTGAATAAGGCGTCGCCGTGTTGATCGAGTACCTGAATGCCATAGGCTTGATCATCACGGCTGACAAACCAAATCTGCTGCGCTTTGCGCCAGTCGATGTGCAAATGAAAGGCGTCCTTGACGATACTCACCCAGCCGTTTTTGCTTTGCAAATCAGCGGCGTTGATCAACAATTCCGCCACGGCACACGCTTCGCTGCGCACCACGGCGCGTAATTTGCCCCAAGCCTGGAATGATTCCAGCAAACGATCATGGCTGTCCGGGATTGCCCGTTGCGCGTAGAACAGGCCGGCTTGATCGTCCGGAGTGGACAGGCTGACGGCATCGAGAATGTCCGCCAGCGGCTGGACGAAGTATGCTGCCGCCTGTTGCAATGTCACTTTGGGCGTGTCGCGCAAATATTGCCGCACACAAGCTTTCCAGCCCTCCAGGCCCATGCTCAGCGAACGACCCGCCTGTTCGCCTGCTCGGGTTTCGCCCGTCATGGCGTCATATTTGTTGGCATAGCCGCGTGGCGTCACCATCAACCCTGCACGGACGAAGGTGCTGCTGTTGCCAACCAAGACCGTGGTCAACATACCAATATCGCAATCGGCCATCTCCTCCAAGCGAACCAGCTGAATGTGTTGCCGAGCACGATAACCGGATTTAACGATGGCAACCGGCGTGTCCGGGCTACGATGACGCAGCAATATAGTTTGCGCTTCGACGATATGCTGCGTGCGGCGACCGCTTTTCGGGTTATACAAGGCCACCACGAAATCCCCGCGCGCCGCGCTTTCCAGGCGGCGGGCGATCACCGGCCAAGGCGTCAACAAGTCGGACAGCGAGATCGAACAAAAATCATGGGTCAGCGGCGCCCCGACCAGGGATGCGCAACTCGACAATGCGGTACTACCGGGCACCACTTCCACCTGAATCGGATCATCCGGCGTCCAACCACTGTCCAGCAGCAGTTCATAAGTGGGTCCGGCCATGCCGTAAACGCCGATGTCGCCGGACGACACCATAGCGACGATTTTGCCCTGCTTGGCATGTTCATAAGCTTCGATACTACGATCCAGTTCTTCGGTCATGCCTTTTTTGATGACTTCCTTGCCATCGAGCAAGTCTTGCACCAGTTTGATGTAGGTGCTGTAACCAATCACCACATCCGCTTCCGCAATCGCTTGGCGAGCGCGAGCAGTCATGTGCTCACGCGCGCCGGGGCCGATACCCACCAGTAAAATTTTGCCTGCTTTTGTCATTTAATTCTCGCTATCGAAACGGTGGCGTTCTTGCCGTCCACACCGCAATATTTATGTTTCTCGACCAGTAAGTTCGTCAGCTCGGCATTGGCCGCTTTCAGTGCCGCCGCTTCCGCCACCGCCGGTGTACCCATGTATTTCATGACCACCTCGGATGGATTCGGTACCGGAATGGCGGCCAAGACTTCTGCCGGGTAAAAATACAACGGCCAACGGTGTAGTTGGGCCAGTTGTAACAGGGCCGCTTCGTCGTTTTTTTTGTCGATGCTGGCCAAACCGGCTACCGCTGACACGTCCAGTCCGCATTGCCACAAAGCCTGAGCCAAGGCTTGCCGTAAGGTTTCCAGGCTGGCATTGCGGTCGCAACCCATGCCAATCATGACTTTCATACGCTTACGCTTGATCCCTGGGCGGCCGATACACCACCAATCGCTCAGCCAGTTGTTGCCAAACAGCCGGATCGATTGCCCGGTGTGTTACCCATAGAATCGACCGGTATTGTTCGGTGTTGACGTCCTCAAAGCGCTGGAACAGATGAATATTGGCCGGTAACGGCGATGGCCGCGTCCACCAATTTGAACTACCGGCTTCTTGCACGAAGGCAATCGGCAGTTGATTGACCACGTCCGCCGACACACGCGTGATGTTGATCTTAGGGGCTTCCACTTGCCAGCCCAGTTCGCGGCCCAAAATGTCAACCGGAATAGTTTTGCCCACATCCGATGCGGTGGTCAGCACCGGCGTGGCATTTAGCAACGCGGCGACTTTTTCGGCATAAGCATTGGCACCGCCGACATGGCCGGATAGCACCGGAATCACGAATTCGGCGGCATCGTCGATCACCAGCACACCGGGGTCTTCATCCTTGGATTTAAGATGCGGCGCAATCAGCCGAACCACCGCGCCCAGCGATACCAGAAAAATAATTTGATCGTAGGATGCGAACAACTCGCCGATTTGCGCGCTCAATGCCCCCTGATAGACCCGGCGCGAATTAGCAAAATCACCCAAATGTTCGGCTTGCTTCTCCGACACCACCACCTCCGCTTCGGGAAGTTGTGGCGCCAGGCGAGTGGCAATCCCGGCGCCGTGTTTGGTAATCGCCACCAGGGCGACACGCACTTCATTCATCGATTGAGTCCTTTTTCTTGCGGCAACCGCGTTGCATTTCGCTGCGCTGACGGCCTGGGTTTTTAATAATTAGTAAAGACAAGTAATTGACCTTCTGCCCTTGCAGGCTGGCGAGGTCATGTACCATGCGCTCTTCGGGCGCACCGGCTTTCTCAACAAACCAGCCATGGGCCAGCAAATCGCGACGACGCAGCAACTCGATAATATCGTCGAGCAAAGGCTTCACCTTGAGCAACACCAAGGTATCGAAGTCGTTCAACATCCGTTCGATCTGCGCTATGCCGTAACCAGCCGGGACGATGGCGATGGTGTCATCGACATCCGCCAGCGGTTCGCCACTGCGCGCCGCAGCGGCATGAAATGACGACACCCCCGGCACTACTTCGACTGTAACTTCCGGCTGTAAGGCACGAACACTGCGTTGCAAATGGCCGAAAGTGGAATAGGTTGATGCATCGCCCTCCACCAGAAACAACACATCCTCGCCGCGTTGTAATATTGCCAACACGGTTTGTGCTGCATCCAGCCAGTAACGGGCCAGAATCTCGGCATCGTGAGTCATCGGAAAATTCAGCTCGTTATGTTCGGCAGGCAGTTCCAGGCCGGCACGCAAGGCTATGTCCAAGGCATAACTGTCGCTGTTTTTTTTGCGCACCGGATAAGTCCAATGGCCCGGACCGGTCAGTAAATCCCAGGCGCGCCGGGTCATCAGGCCAGGATCGCCGGGACCAAGGGAAACGCCGTAGAGGGTGCCGAGTTTAGTGTTCATCTTGACCGCAGGTTTTAGGCTGTAAAGGATGGGTGGCCGATACGATCCACACTGGATTTTCGGCCTGCATGCGATGCATGGCCAGAATCGGGCTACTACGGGAAGCTTGAATCTGACAAACGTCCCAGTCTGCGCCTAGCTGTTTCAGGGTCTCGACGGCGGTGGACAGGTTTTCCAACGTGACGAAATTCATCACCAGCCAGCCGTTGGGTTTTAAGCGCTGCAAACAAAACGCAATCAATTCCGCCAATTCGCCACTGGAACCGCCGATAAATACCGCATCCGGATCGGGCCAAGTGTCGAGAAATTGCGGAGCCTTGCCATGCACGAAGCTGTAATTGCTGATGCCCCAGACGGCTTGATTTTGTTCGACATTGGCCATGTCATCGGCGTTTTTTTCGATGGCAAAGACATGCCCAGCCGAACACAGCCGCGCGGCCTCCAGACCCACCGATCCGGAGCCGGCGCCGATGTCCCAGACAATACTTCGACGCCTCAATTGCATCCTCGCCAGCGACACCGCGCGCACTTCGCGTTTGGTGATCAGGCCTTTTTCAGGCTTGCGCTGCTGAAAGCTGTCGTCGCTGACACCAAATAGCACCGGTGCGGGCAAAGCCGTTTTGCGTTTTAGAATGACGACGTTGGGATCGAGATAACGGCTTTGAGCCGCTTCAGCGATGGGTAGCCAGGCGCTGACGCGCTGTTCCGCTTGCTTTAGGGCTTCGGCAATCGTCATTTCGAACACATCGGCCAAACCTTCGATTTGCAATAAGCGGGCGATACGCGCCGGGGTGTTGTCCGGGCTGGTCAATATCGCCAGCAAATCGTGTTGGCGGCAGCGCTGAGCCAATTCGTACAAGCCATGCTCCGGCGTGGCCCCGCGCAGCCATTCACCAGCATCTTTATTGTGGATCGAAACGATAGCAGCGGCTTGCCAAGACAATTTCAACTCGGCAAATGCCAATTGCAGGGTGCTCAGATTGGGCAGGATACGCACACGGCTGGATTCCAGTTTGCCGGCCAGAATCCCGGCGATGCCGTGACACAAGGGGTCACCAGTGGCCAGTACCGCGACCGCTTCATTTTGTGCCAACGCGGCATTGATCCAGTCCGGCACTTGTTTGAGTTGCCCGGTTAAGTCGTAGTGTCTGGCTTCAATGATGTCATCAGCCAGCGTTGCCAGCAGACGGCTACCGGCAATGACATGTTTGGCTTCGCGTAATACCTGCAAGGCCTCCTGGCTCAGGCTGGCGACGCCGTTGTCGAGTACGCCGATAAAACTGCACATCGCTTGCATGATCAATTCCTTCCGGCTTCGGCCAGTTTGTTGCCATCGAAATCACACACCAGAACACTGATGTAAAAACGGCCGGGATAACGGTTTTCCAAGGTGGCGATGACTCGGTTAGCCAGTTCGACATGAAATTCGTATTCCAACCCCAACTCGGCCATGCATTCGGAGGCGTAGCGAGCGGTTTCCTGGGCGGCGATGGCGTCGCACACATCGTCCGGCGCACCGATGCTACGGGCAATATCAGCGACCAGTTCCACATCGACCGGGGCGCGACCGGCATGAGTAATGGTTTCACCCTGGGCCATTTTGGTCAGCTTGCCGACCATGCCGCCGATGATGATGTTTCGAATCCCGCAACGAGCGGCGGCGTCCAGTGCGGGTGTTAGAAAGTCGCCCATTTGCACGAAACAGCTTTCATCCAGCTCGGGCAATTCGCGCATCACGAATTTCTCGGTGCGGCCACCGGTGGTCAGTACCACACTAGCCTGACCCTGATTGGCCGCCACTTCCACGCCTTGCACCACGCTGGCCCGAAATGCCGCCGTGGAATACGGATGCACGATCCCGGTCGTACCTAAAATCGAAATGCCGCCGATAATGCCCAAACGATAGTTCAGGGTTTTTTTCGCCATCTCTTCGCCGCCCGGCACCGAGATTGTTACCTGTAAGCCTCGGGTTTTTAGCGCTTCGGCGGCGATCTGACGGATGTTATCTTCGATATTTTTTCGCGGAACCGGATTGATGGCCGGACCGCCGACCGCCAGCCCCAAACCGGGCCGAGTGATCAGGCCTATGCCCTCGCCGCCTTGCAATACGATAGTGTCTGGTTGTTCTATCCACATCACATCCGCCGTCAACCGAGCGTGATGGGTGCAGTCCGGATCGTCGCCGGCGTCTTTTTCGATGACAGCATGTGCTCGGTCGTTCTGTACGAAGCTTTCTTCGACTTTGAACGCCACGTCTTGTCCGTTGGGCAGCACGCAGTCGATAGTGTCCGGCACACGCCCATTTAGCAAACCCTGCACTGCCGCCCGTGCAGCTGCCGCCGAACAGGCGCCGGTGGTGTAACCCTGGCGGGTACCTTTGGGTTTGCGTTCCGGCATTGCCATGCTATCAGCCGTTTTTCTGCCGGGTTTCCGCCAAGCTCAACAAGGCATGAATCGCCGCGACGACCAAGGTCGAGCCGCCTTTACGTCCACGGGTGATGATCCATGGCACATCGTGTAATTCGGCGAGTAAATCCTTGGATTCCGCTGCCGAGACAAAGCCGACCGGCATGCCGACGATCAGCGCCGGTTTAATGCCGTCTTCTTTGATCATCCGCAATACTTCCAACAACGCGGTGGGTGCATTACCGACGGCGACAATGCCACCATCGATTAAACCCAGGCGCTGCGCTTTACGCATGGCTTGTACCGCACGGGTACTGTTGACCTGTTTGGCGGCGGCTATGACATCCGCATCGGCGATGAACTGGCGGGCGCTGATGCCAAAATGCGCCAGGCGCGGCTGCGATAAGCCGACGCAAATCATTTCCACGTCGGCAACGATCGGCGCACCGTTTAAAATGGCTTGAATACCATCTTCGACTGCATGCGCGGAAAACTCGGTCAGGCCATTGAATTCAAAATCGGCAGTGGCGTGGATCATGCGCCGCACCACTTGCCATTGGCCATCAGAATAATTGTGCTCGCCGACTTCGCGGTCGACGATGGCAAAAGAATCGTGTTCGATTTGTTGCCCGGCCTGGGTCAGTTGTTCGGTTTGAATGTTGTGGCTCATGGCTACTCTAATGATGGTGGTGATGTTCGGCTTGCTCGCGGTACTGACAGCCGTCGCATTCCAGCATTTTCGGCGCGACCGGGTCGGAGGCTTCGGTAACCCGTTGATCAAGCAATTTAAAAATGGCCGGATCAAAACCAAAATACGTACCGGCACCGAAGGCAATCTGCGGATATTGGCTTTGCAAGCGTTCGATTTGTTTGCCGATGCGTTCTATCAGCAGGCCGGTGAACAGGTAATAGGGCAAAATGGCAATTTGCGACATGCCCAAACGCACCTGACGTTGCACTGCCGTTTCCAGACGTGGATGGGTAATCCCGGTAAAGGCGATGTCGATCAATTCGTGCTCGGTCACTTCAAACAGCCAACGCGCTAATTTTGCCAATTCCCCGTTGGCGACTTTGTCGGAGGAGCCGCGGCCTAAAATGATTACGCCGGTGGTTTTCGGGTCGGGCATTGCCAAAGATTTGAGTGCCGTTTTGAGCTGTTTTTGCAGAATGGCCAGCAAGGTTTCGTTGCTTCCTAGATGCGGCGCGTAGATGAATTCGACCGCCGGAAAATTTTCGCGGGCTTCCTCGATATGCTCGGGAATCTCCATCTTTACATGCCCGGCGGCGCTGATGATCAGCGGCACGACTATCACACGGCTAGATCCTTGCGCGGCGCGGCTCAATCCTTCTTCCAACAACACCTCGGCGAGTTCGATATAGCACAACTCAATGCGCCAGTCAGGGTGTTGCGCCTGCCATTGTTGTTGAAATTCGCGAATTTCATCATTGCCGGCCTGATTGCGCGAACCGTGGCCGACCAAGAGAACGGTGGTTGTCATGCTTATTCCTTAGGCTGAGGCCGCTCGGCGCGGCGAAAACGATGGGTAAAACCGGCATCATAAAGTTTGGATTTTTTTAACGATGGCCAGTGCCGCGCGCCCAAGGTGGGGCTGATGACGATCATGGCCTGACTGTTGATTTTGGCGGCCCGGCAGCGTTCGTGAATATTGGTCAGCGTGCCGCGAATAATCTGTTGCTCATCCGGCCAGCTGGCTTTGTGGACCACCAATACCGGTGCATCATCCGCCCAACCTGCGGCTTTTAACTCGCGTTCGATCGTGGGCAACAAGGTGATCGATAAAAACAGGCACAGCGTGGTGTGATGGCTGGCCAATTCTTGCAAGGATTCACCGTCCGGCATCGGCGTGCGGCCTTCAACGCGGGTTAAAATCACGGTTTGCGTGACTTCCGGCAAGGTCAGGCTTTCCACCGCGCAAGCCATCGCGGCGAATGCCGACGAGACGCCCGGCACTACTTCGACGGCAATGTTGGCCGCATCCAGCGGTTGCACCATTTCGATTAATGCGCCATACAAGCCAGGGTCGCCGGTTTGCAGGCGAATTACGGTTTTTCCCGGCCCGGCCTGTTCGATGAGCCAGTCGGTAATCTGCTCCAGGGTCATATCCTTGGAATCTTTGATCACGCAAGTGCTAGGCGCCCATTGCGTCGCGGCAGCTTGTACCAGCGAACCGGCGAACAAAATGGCGTCAGCCTTGGCGATTAAGTCGCGGCCTTTGACGGTGATTAGATCGGGGTCACCCGGACCTGCGCCGACAAACCAGACCTTCTGCTGATTAGGCTGAATAGAGTGAGCGCTCATAGAAAAAATCCAGCCGCAACCTGCGGATTGAATGGAAAATAGGTGTGCAGATAAGACGCTTGCAGTGAACCCACCCGGTAAAAGTTTTCGCTGCGACTACGATTGCGTTGCGGCTTCGATTCGGTGAATGGCGGCATCGTTGTTTCCAGTTGCGAGTGATGAAAACTGTGACCGCGAATTTCGCCTTGTTCTAACTGCAAACTGTGCATGCCCAGATTCACCAAGCGTTTTTGCATCTGCGCGCTGCCGGGTAACAAACCAGCCATCGCTGCCGCATGGCCGTCTTTATCGATCAAGCGTTCCAGCAAATATAAAAAGCCGCCACATTCTGCGTAAATCGGCTTACCGGCTTGATGATGTTGCTGCAAGGCTTGTTTCATGGCGACATTGTCGGCCAATGTTTGGAGATGCAGTTCCGGGTAACCGCCGGGCAGGTAGACACTGTCTGCCTCGGGAAATACGTGGTCTGCGAGCGGCGAGAAAAACGTCAGTTCAGCGCCCATGGCTTGCAAACAATCCAGATTGGCTTGATAGATAAACGAAAACGCCGCATCACGAGCCACAGCGATAAGCTTACCAGCCAGTAACGGTGGCGGCGGAGAGGTGGCGATCGGCGCGAAGGCAACCGGCTGCGGCAATCGGCACGGCGCAAGGCTACTGAGTAATTCGGCTGCGCGCGCCAGGCGAAGGTCAAGGTCTGCAATTTCATCGGCCTGCACTAAGCCTAAGTGCCGCGACGGCAAGCCGACCGTTTCATCTTTCGCCATCGCCGCCAGTAGCGGCATGCTGTCCGGCAAGGCTTCTTCCAGCAATTTAGCATGACCCGGACTGCCGACTTTGTTGGCGATGACGCCGACAAACGGCAAGTTGGCTCTGTAATGGGCTAAGCCATAAGCCACAGCGGCAAAAGTTTGTGCCATGCCGCCCGCATCGATGACAACGGCCACCGGCACGTCTAGTGTTTGTGCCAAATCGGCGCTGCTGCTATCGCCGTCGAACAAGCCCATGACACCTTCAATCAAGATGATGTCAGCGTCGGCGGCGTTATAAAGCATCTCACGGCAATGCGCTTCGCCCATCATCCATAAATCCAGCTGATAAACCGGCTGTCCGCAAGCAAAGCTCAATATTTGCGGATCGATAAAATCCGGGCCGGTTTTGAACACGCGTACCTTGCGGTTTTGCTGGCGATGGTAATAAGTGAAGGCTGCGGTGATAGTGGTTTTGCCTTGGCCTGAGGCGGGGGCGCTGATTAATATCGCCGGGCAATGTCGTGTTGCAGTGGCACTCATCATTCAAATGTCACTTTACGCAGCAATCTGCCCGATATGGCGCCCAAGGTCAGCCAGAAAATAGCGTTGTTGATGGATGTCAACACCACAAAATGCTGTTGTAAGGCTTCGGGCGCTAAAGCCTGGGCAACCTCCGGATGCGGTGCGCCGATCAGATGCGGTAAGGCCAGTAAGCCAGCGCCGCCGATTTGCAGCCAGCGCTGTTTGGTCAAAAAAAGACCAAACAAGCCAATCGCGGTAGCGGCGGCCGTAAAAAGCCACCACGCTTGGCGACTGTGCAATTCGGCGCTGTCGGTGCCGGGCAATTCCGGCGGCAAACCCAATGATGGCGCGACATAAAACACCCAATAACCGGCCAAACCCCAGCCGAGTCCATACAGATAACCGCGTTGGTCTCGCCAATACATGGAAGCACTGATCAATAAGGCAAAGCCGAAGCCGGTCAGGCCATTGAACAGCAAGGTAAAACCATTGCGTTGCCATCCATCCATCGGCTGCCAGTCATGCACATGCTCAGCCGATGACGTTTCGAACTGTTCGGCGGCTAAAATCAACGGCAGGGTTTGATAGTGTTGTAGCACGCTGAGTAACAAGCCGCCCAATAGTCCAGCCAGTAGCGAGGCTGTAACCAGCTTACGAAAATCCGCCATATTAATGACAGGGAAAAGCAGCGCTATGGCGTCCGTCGTGGGCGGCGTTATGCAGGTAGTTATTGGCGTCCTGCAAGAAACCCAAACCTAAAACGACGGTCAGGCCTAACACGATGGCACTGAAACCGGGCAGGAATTTTGAGGAAGCAATGGCGGTTGAGGCAGAGATGGTTTTCATGGTTGTCTGTTCCGAAAAAGGTGGACGGAATAACAGAGGACAAAACAAACCTAAAAAAACCGATTTGACAGCTCGCCCTCCGCGATACTGTGGTATACCAGCTTTAGGCCTGTCTCCGGGCTTGTGACAATTCACCTACCGTTGCGGGGGCAGCGTCGGCATTTAACCGACTTCCAGTTTCACCCGCGTAGCGCGGGAACCTTAAAGCTAAGGCGTGATTCTATGCTGGCAAGGGCAATATGGCAAACGATATGTGGTTGAAGCCAAGGCATTGGAATTACAAGTTCTAAGTGAAATATCTGGTGGTTTTTCCACTAAGGAACTCCATCTCCCTCAACCGATTTACGCCAGAAATCAGGATCGTTATATCGTGCAACCAACGCATCAATGTCAACCTTGGCGTTTTCTTCCGTAAACTCAAACTTACCGATCAGATTCACATCTTGCCAGGCGACTGGCGAAGTCCCCTTAATGATCTCGATAGCATCCTGGTCGCCGGCTGCTAGTTTTTGCTCATACACCCGCGACAAGATCAGTGTGTTGTAGTGGATGATGGCGTTGGCAACGAGCCGGGAACACTCGTTCCAGATTTGCTGCTCCGCTTCGGTTTTTACCCGGAATTTGCCGCCATTGACATAGGAAATGGCTCGTCGCATGCGATGATACGCCTCGCCGCGATTAAGCGCCTTTTGGATGCGCTGCCTGAGTATCGGGTCATCGATGAAATCAAGGATATGAAGTGACCGATAAATATTGTCCAATTCCCATAGTGCCTTCTTGGTCTGGTTCTGCCGCTTATAACTGGCGAGCTTACGCACTATGGTTGCTTGAGTCACATCTTTTTGTGCAAGCGAAGCCAGAATGCGCTGGATATTCGGCCACTCCTTGCATATTAAGGTATCAAAGGCCTTACGCGATGGCTTAAACAAGACATCGCCATAACGGCTTGGGTGCTGGAACCCAACTAGGCTATCGATCTTTTTATGCAGGTCACGATAACGTGGCGAAAATTGGTAGCCGAAGACGCGCAAGATAAAGAAATTCACTTGATTGGTGCCATGCGTGTCCGTCGAATGCCTTTCCGGCTTGATCTCCGTTGTATTGTTGTACAGGATGTCGAACACGAAATGTGATTCGTGTTCGTGCGCACCGATAATCTTGGCATTAATCGGGACATGATTCATGGCCAAGGTAATGGAGTTTACGCCTTTCTTTAGCGCGAAAAACTTGCTGGAGTGTCGGGCATTGATCGTGTCGATCTGCGTGACGATATGTTGGCCGTCACTGCTAGAATGCTTCTGGTGGTGGATGTCGTACGCTTGGAAAACGGGTAACGCAGCCGTAGCGTTGGAAATGACGTCATTCGCTGCATGCAGCGTTTCAGCCCGCAGGAAATTGCGCGCCGTCGTCAGCAACGCAGAATGACTAAGCCCTGAGACTTCCGCCATTTTCCATAAACCCATATTGGTACCCATGGCAACGATACAGGCCAGGATCAGTTTCGGATCGGCATCTTGTTTAACGTAGCGTTCCAAAACGTGGGCAAATGATTTCAAGAATCCTGTTCTTTCAGCGACAAACCAAAGCAGGTCGGCCACGCCGATACTTGGCAATTGACCATAGAACGGACTGTTGGTTGGTTCTTCCTCGGAAGGATAAACCAACGTCCAGCGAAGTTTTTCCCCGGTACCGGTAATTTTGATATGTTTATTGTCGCCGCTTTCAATGCGCTGGTTCACTGATTTGTACTTGGCTTCTAGCTCCCGCTTAAGCGCGGCTAACGTATCCTGGATTGGTGCCAACAGAATCGGTGCACCGATTTCTTGCAATATTGTGTCTTTATTCTTATTCCAGCGCTCGGCGTTGATCAGGTCGTCATCGAAGCTGCGAAATTCGTTACTATCCCGAACAAATACGTCACAGGCTTCAAGCGCCTTCCGTAGCTCGCGGTATACCAGGAACTCATAGCGATCAACCTCTAGGATTTTCTTTTTTTGTTCTTCCGCCTTGGTATATAAATACCGCTGCAAATTCTTTGCGATGATTCCGGTCGGGAAGTTGGGCGGGTTCACCTCGTATTGCCTCATAGAAAAAGGTAACCGAAGGATCAAAGTCGTTGCCTCACATTAGAGGTAACCTGGACTTGTGAAAAAATGAGTTTCAATTGTTGCTCAATGGCGGCCTTAAGAGCAAATGGATTGAGTTTGGCATGGTGATCCTGGAGAGTCTGTTTGGTGGTTTCCGGTATATCAGGATGATCGAGCACCCTTTGATAAGGGGTTTGTGGGGCATAGTATTTTTTGACGATCTTGGCGCCCTCTCGGTGTTTTTTCTGGAGTTTCAGGCTTGGGCAGAAATGATTTTGCAACGGGCACCAAAGCGTGCTGTATACCTCGTTCATCAACGGTACCAGTGCGTCATTGTCCAGCCGGTCGTAGCCGAATAATTGTCTGGCGTGGGTCCAGTTCTTTTGCTCGACGTGGGCATTGTCGTTTTTCTTGTAAGGCCTGGAGCGAGTAAAAGCCGGTTTTTGCGGGTGATCGGTAAAATAGCGAACCAGGTGATGATTCAAAAATTCTGAACCGTTATCGCAATCGAAGCCTTTCAACGGAAACGGCAATAAGCCCTCGATGGCCTGAATCTGTTCCAGGACGCCTTGCGAACCTTTGTTCCAGGTGGCCCGGCATTCGGTCCAGCCGGTGACGATATCCGTCATCGTCAGACTCCAGACGAAATCGCCGGCTAGCGAATTGCCACAGTGAGCCACGGTATCAGCTTCGACGAAGCCGGGCTGGGTTTCGTCCCAATGATGGGTGCGGATGGGAATCTGGGTTTTCAGCAGCGAGCCGGGTTTGGTGCCGGACAGGCCCTTTGGGTGCTGGACGCGCAGGGGTTTGAGCAGACGATCCAGGGTTGCCGCCGACACTTTGAGCAAGTCGGCGCGCACGCCATCCGCCAAGGGGCCGTATTGATCTTCGTAGTGAGGCAGCCAGATCGGTATCGCCGCCTTCAGTCGTTTGCCGCACAGTTGATCGCTGGCGAACCAGATGCGCTTCAGCGGCTCCAGCAACACCTCGGCTTGATATTTTCGCTTGGGCCCAGGCCGTTTGGTTGGAGAAGCGGCGGGCTTGGCTTTTCGATTCAGCAAACGAATGGCGTACTTGCGGGCGTAGCCGCAGACTTCGCAAAACTCGTTCAGGATCGTTTGTTTCGTTGCCCTATCGCTTTGTCGATAGCGCTTTTGGATGGCATGCAAATAGGCTCGTCGTTCGTGTTTTCCCATGGTGGTAACCCGCTTGGTTTCGGTTACACACAATGTGAGGCAACGACCCGTTTTTATTGACCCATTGGGTTACTTTTAATTTGAGGCAATTCGCACCTGTCGTGGTGTCTTGCCTTGGCGCAGTAGTTCCTGTAGAAACAAAATGGCTTCCAGCAGTGGTTCGTCTGCCACCAAGCACACGAAATCGAGGTTACAGAACAAATGCCG
Source organism: Methylococcaceae bacterium (assembly GCA_028748685.1). Classification (GTDB taxonomy): domain Bacteria; phylum Pseudomonadota; class Gammaproteobacteria; order Methylococcales; family Methylomonadaceae; genus Methylomonas. Next base: position 2,169 of record JAJRDU010000092.1, on the reverse strand, counting down.
TAAATTGAGCTTGAATTTGTGCCGCAGCGTGCCGTAATACGTCCATTCAAAAGCGGTTTTATCAAATTCGATGTTGCGCATAAAACCGGATACGACTGGAAAACTCTCAATGTTGAGCAGGTCGAAAGCCTTTTGCTTGATGGCCGCAAACGGTGTTTCGTCAGGGATTGAATTGTCAATGAACAGTTCCAGAACTTGGCCTGCCGCCTGTAGATTCGCGCCGGCCTCGTTGATGGCTTGCTGCATGGCCTCATCGGCGGCAAGTTTGGCTTGTTTCTCGTATTGGCCAATGAGACAAATCAGCGCTTCGATCAAATTATCGTTAATTTGCCGAAAGCGATGAAAGGCGAAACACAACAAATACAGGCGTGTTGTGGATTCCGCCATGCGGCGCAGCTTGTAGACGGAGTAGAACGAAACCAATGATGCATAGTATTTTATACTCTCATTGGAAAGGCCGGCAGTACCCAGAAAGCTTTGCCCGAATTCATACAGCGGCTGAAAAAATTTGCGGCGGTCAACCTCCTGGCGTAACTCGCGGTAACTAAAATCCTTAGGCTCGTGCTTGAGTAGACTAATGCGGTACATGCCTTCCTCAGACTCAAGTAAGGCTTCGAGTTTCTTGTCGACATCCGGCGTCATGGCTTTTTCCAGTAAGCCCGTAATCCGCCGACGTTCGCCAGTCACTACTCGGCTCACCATGTCCTGTAGATAGGTGTAACCTGGAGCAATTAGGTGTTGGTTTGTAAGGTATTGTAAGGTTTCGCGTAGGATGTAAATCGGCTGTGTCGACAGCATGGCGACCCGCTGCGATTTCTGTTCCAGTGCCGCCTTGGCCTCGCCGTCGCATAGGCGATAGTCGAATAATTGGAGGATGATCTGTTGCTGCTCGAGCCGGGTCGGCTTGGAAAGGGTTTTGATCTTATCTAATGCCTGGTCGGGGAAATACCGCTGGAGAATATAGTGTAGATCGTCGAGTACGGCCTCCCGCCCGTAAACAAAGAACTGCTGCTTGGCCTTGAAATACCCGATTTGAAGGATTAAATGAACTGCCGACGAGTGGGTATAAACGGCGTCGACGGCTTTCTGTTCAACCGCACTTAAATCGAAGAAGAGACAACGGTCGTCGTCGCTGAAACGAGGCAACCCGTAAAGATCATCGATTTCACTTTTCGTTAGGATGGACAGGCGGCGCGAATTGACGTTCATTCGGTACCGCTTTTCTGCGAGTGCAGAAAGTACACTTTTTGCACTCTAGGTTCACCCATCCTTTCCAATTTCAATTCCTTTAATTTTGAGTGCAGAAACCTTTGCCAAAATCATAATGCATTTAGCTGTGCTATGTGTTAACTTTTTGCACTATGCAAACCAATACTACCTCTACCACTACGCCATTCCATCGAGTCGGTTATGCCCGAGTCAGCAGTATCGGCCAAAATCTGGATTCTCAGATTGATGCGTTGCAAAAAGCCGGGTGCGGCAAAATATTTTCCGACAAGATGACCGGCTCGCACATGGATCGTCCCGGTTGGGATCAGCTCTTAGAATATGCTCGCCCAGGCGATACCTTGGTCGTCAGCGAATTAAGCCGAATGACGCGCTCTTTGATGGATTTACTGACAACGGCAAAGGTGCTGGAACAGCGGCAAATTAACTTAGTGTCACTGCGTGAAAATATCGACACCACCACGGCTACTGGCCGTTGTTTCTTGTCAATGATGGGCGCTATTCACCAAATGGAGAGGGAGCTACGCTCTGAGCGGGCGGCAGCAGGACGCTCATCCGCTAAAGCGCGTGGCAAAACGGGTGGAAGACCTAAAACTGACCCTGCAAAATTGGAGAATGCCAGAATATTATACGAAAACTCAGACAAAACCGCCGCCGAGGTTTGTGAGATTGCCGGAGTTGGGAGAAGGAAATTCTTTTCCCACATCGCAGCAAAACGAAATGATTCTGGTAAAACTTAAAACATCAAATGAGCTACATAACTTGGTTTACAGAACATGGAAATAAACATAAAGCTATAGTTGAAAAATTACAAGCTAAAGGTTTAAGTAAAGAAAATATTGTCGATTATTTTGACTTCGATAATATGGTGAAATCTGAATCTGACTTTTGCGAACTTTACGCTGACAGGAAAAAATGCCACGATGTGGAGAATCTAAACTG
>JAJRDU010000091.1 GCA_028748685.1 Methylococcaceae bacterium | reverse complement strand
AACCATAGACTTCATCGGTGGAAACATGCAAGAACCGAAAGTCTTGCTTGGCTTCTCCTTGCAGGTCGTTCCAGTAGGCTCGCACCGCTTCCAACAGACGGAAGGTGCCGACGATATTGGTCTGGATGAAATCTTCCGGACCGTGAATGGAGCGGTCCACATGGCTCTCGGCGGCGAAATTGACTACGGCGCGAGGTTGATATTTGTCAAGCAGACGAGCCACCAAGGCTGAATCGCCGATGTCTCCTTGCACGAAAATATGTCGTTGATCTCCCGCCAGAGAGGCGAGGTTCTCGCGATTGCCGGCGTAGGTAAGCGCGTCAAGGTTGATGACTGCCTCGTCGGATTGTGCCAGCCAATCCAACACAAAATTCGCACCTATAAACCCCGCCCCGCCCGTGACTAAAATCATTTCCTATTCCTGAAACTAAAATGTACACACTTCGGTGAGTCGTCAGTTTATAAAAGATTTTTGGCGTTCCAAACCAAAGAACCAGTAACTGACATACTCCGATTAGATGTTTCCGATTCTAACCTACGGAACAGCGCATTAGGAAAATTTTCTACTCGTGAACATTGCCGGGTTGCGGCATTCGCTCATTTTCCGAATGCTTGGGGAAACGCTGATTAAGTCTTTCGACAGCCGAAACGAAGAATAAGCGACTGATTTCATTCGCAAACAGCCATTCGGCTTCGCTCAGGACAGGCTTGTCGAATCATGAGCGGAATCAATTTGTTCAGAGTTTCCTTAATTACTCGATGCTTGGTAACGCACCGAAAAATCACCCATGCAGGACAGGGCGAGCGGGATCTGATCCTGATTTTCCAGTTCGAAACCATCAACACCGACGCGGCTAAGATAGAAAATTTGGTCGGGCAGGAAATGCCCCACCGCCCTGATTTCTCCCTTATACCCCAGGCGACTGCGCAACAAGCGGGCATGGGAAAACGGCCGGCCGTCGGTAAACACCGGAAAGTATAGTTCGATCAATTCGACGCCACTCAAAGTACCGGCAAGTTCCTCGGTATGATCGCCGGGATTGAGGCGAATGCCGGTCTTGCCGATGCGGTGCGCCAGTTGCTGCTTATGGCTTTCCCAGCGGTCCAGAGAGACGGTAATATCGCCGCTGTTGCCGAATTCACTGTCGTCGTCGACAAAAGTCCAGGTGTTGTCGACCAGCTGTTTATCTTTAATGATTTGCATAGACTCTGTCTCTAAAAGGTTCGAGGCCAACCCGGTTCACGGTTTGCAAAAAGGGTTCGTCTTCCAGGCGCTGCTGGAGATAGACGTCGAGAATGGCGGTAATGGTCTGGGTAATCTGATTCTTGGCAACCGCCGGACCGAGCCGTTCGCCGATCGCGGCTTCGTTTTCCGATGAACCGCCCAGCGTAATTTGATACCACTCCTCGCCTTTCTTATCGACGCCGAGGATGCCGATGTGGCCGACGCTTTGGTGAGCGCAGCCGTTCATGCAGCCGGACATATTGATTTTCAGATCGCCAATATCATGGATGTAATCCAGGTCGTCGAGGACTTCGTTGATTTCCTTGGCGACGCCTATAGAGCCGGCATTGGCCAGTGAGCAAAAATCCAGCCCCGGACAGCAGATCATGTCGGTGACGGTGCCGATGTTGGGCGTCGCCAGTCTCAACGCATCCAGCTTTTGCCACAGCGCGAACAGGTCGCCCCGTTTGATGTCGGCCAGCACCAGATTCTGCCTATGGGTACTTCTGATTTCGCCGAAGCTGTATCGGTCGGCCAGATCGGCAAGCGCCTCCAGTTGGTCGGCGGTGATGTCGCCGGGCGGAGAATCGGGCGCTTTCAGAGAAACGAAAACGATACGATAGCCGGCCACCTTGTGATCGACGGTATTGTATTTCAGCCATTTGGCAAAGCCGGCGTTTTCGGCGGCATGTTGTTCGCAGCTGGCATCGTTACCGGCTTGGGCGTCGTAAGCCGGCGCTACGAATTGGGCCTTCATCGCCGCGATGCGTTCCTCGCCGATAACCATGGTGTCGCGTATCCGCAGCCATTCGTCCTCTACCATCGCGGTGAATTTTTCCAGGCCGGTTTCCTTGAGCAGAATCTTGATCCGAGCCTTGTATTTGTTGTCGCGCCGGCCGAACAGGTTGTAGACGCGGACTACCGCTTCCAGATAAGACAAGAGATGCTTCTTCTCCAGGAAGGGCTTGACGGTCTGGCCGATGATAGGCGTTCTGCCCAGGCCACCGCCGGCCAATACCCTGAAGCCGACTTCGCCGGCATCATTTTTGACCAGATAGACGCCGATGTCGTGCAGTTGCACGGCGGCGCGGTCGCGTTCGGAACCGCTGACGGCGATCTTGAACTTGCGCGGCAGATAGGCGAATTCCGGATGCAACGTGGTCCATTGGCGAATGATCTCGCAATAGGGGCGAGGATCTTCGATCTCGTCGGTGGAAACGCCGGCCAGATGATCCGAGGTGGTGTTTCTCAGGCAATTGCCGCTGGTCTGAATCGCATGCATCTGCACGGTCGCCAATTCGGCCAGGATGTCGGGCACGCTCTCCACGGTCGGCCAGTTGTATTGCACGTTCTGGCGAGTCGTGAAGTGGCAATAGCCCTTGTCGTATTTGCGCGCCACTTCCGCAAGCTTGCGGAACTGTTTGGACGACAGCAATCCGTAAGGCACGGCGACCCGCAACATCGGAGCATGCGTCTGGATGTACAAGCCGTTCATCAGCCGCAAGGCCCGGAATTCATCGGCTCCCAGTTCGCCGCTTAAAAATCGCTGAGTCTGCCCCCGGAACTGGGCAACCCTCTCTTCTATCAGTGTCTGGTCGTCGTCGGTGTATTGATACATTAGGATTTGTGTTGTCTGAACGCCGCTATAGTTGGGTGGGCGATAATATACTGGCAGGGATTAAATGACAAAAATTATTGTCTGGTGATACCATGTCGCGCTGATTGTTTCTGCTTTAAATAACAACTATAACTTGATATTTGGGAAGGGGGTTGCCTTGTTGCGCTTACTGTTGATTTTGGCCGGTCTGCTGTTTCTGCCGGAAATGGCCATGGCCGAAGAGATTCATAATTTGGGATTGACCGGGACCGAACGCGGTCTTTATACCGTGCTGATTTTCCTGGTGGCCTACGGCTTCGTGATGGCCGAGGAATTTACCCATTTGCGTAAATCCAAGCCGGTGATTTTTGCGGCCGCGGTGATTTGGGGCCATGTCGCGGTGCTGGCTAGTGAAGCCGGTATTCCCAGCGAACAATTGCATGCCGCGTTCGAGCATGATTTGAAAGAATATGCCGAATTGATGCTGTTCCTGCTGGTGGCGATGACTTACATCAACTCCATGGCGGAACGTAACGTCTTCGAGGCCTTGCGCTCCTGGTTGATCAGAAAGCAGTTCGGTTACAAACAACTGTTCTGGATCACCGGCATCATCACTTTCTTCCTTTCCGCGGTGGCCGACAACCTGACTTCGGCCTTGTTGGTCGGCGCGGTGGTGATGGCGGTCGGCGCCGATAACGAAAAATTCGTTTCGGTCGGTTTCGTCAACTTGGTGATCGCGGCCAATGCCGGCGGCGCATTCTGCCCTTTCGGCGACATTACTACCCTAATGGTGTGGCAGGCCGGCTATGCGGAATTCTTCGATTTCTTCAAACTGTTCATTCCATCGGTTGTGAACTTTGTGGTGCCTGCGTTCTTCATGTCGCAAGCCATTCCGTCCGGCCAGCCATTGGCAACTAACGAAGAAGCCGTCCAATTAAAACCCGGCGGCTGGATAGTTTGCGGCTTATTCGCCGTGACCATCGGTTTGGCGGTCAGCTTCAAGCAGTTCCTGCATCTGCCGCCATTCATGGGCATGATGTTGGGCTTGTCTATCTTGATGCTCTACGGTTACAACCTGAAAATTCGCTTCCCGGATGTTGAAAACGGCACCCATTTCGACATCTTCAACAAAGTCAAGGAAGCCGAGTGGGATACCTTGCTGTTCTTCTTCGGCGTGGTGTTCGCGGTCGGCGGCCTTGGCTACATCGGTTATCTGGAATTGTTGTCCGGCGCCATGTACGACGGCCTGGGCGCTACCACCGCCAACATCCTGGTCGGTATCATTTCGGCTATCGTCGACAACATTCCGGTGATGTTCGCGGTATTGAACATGAACCTGGACATGGATCTGTATCAATGGCTGCTGGTGACCTTGACTGCCGGCGTCGGCGGTTCCTTGTTCTCGGTCGGTTCGGCTGCCGGTGTGGCGTTGATGGGCCAATCCAATCACAAATACACTTTCTTCAGCCACTTGAAATGGACCCCGGTCATCGCGGCCGGCTATGCGGCAAGTATCTTTACCCATTACTTGGTCAACGGCTGATACGCCTGAAAACTTGTTGTAAATAAAAGGGAAAGCGCATGACGACATCCAACGCCAGTTGGCGTAGCGCTTTCTCGGTTTATGCCCAGCCGCGCGTGCTGGGCATGATCTTCCTGGGCTTTTCGGCCGGCCTGCCTTTCTCTCTGGTCTCCACCACCCTGTCTGCCTGGCTGGCGGACGAACAAATTTCATTGTCTGTCATCGGCTATTTCAGCCTGGTCGGCGTAGCCTATTCGATCAAGGTTTTCTGGGCGCCGGTCGTCGATCGCTTGCAACTGCCGCTGCTGCATCGCGTCTTCGGAAAGCGGCGAAGCTGGATGCTGCTGGCGCAATTCGGGATAGCACTGGGCTTGATGGGCATGAGCACGTCGGACACGCAGCAACACTTGCAGCAGATTGCCTTGCTGGCGGTTTTGGTGGCGTTTTGTTCAGCGACCCAGGATATCGTCATCGATGCCTATCGGATCGAAGCGGTCATTACCCAATACCAGGGAGCCATGGCCGCCATGTATGTTTTCGGGTATCGGCTTGCTCTGCTGGTGGCGGGCGCCGGCGCTCTCTATCTCGCCGAATATCTGGGTTGGCAAGTTGCCTATCAATTTTTGGCGGCCGCCATGCTGGTCGGAATATTGACGACGTTGGTTATTGCAGAGCCGGAGCATAAGATCGATGCGCAAGCCAAGGCCATCGAGGAAAAAATCGAATCGGCTTTGGGAGTAGCCAAGGTTCAACCCATACTCTCTCGTTTCTTGAAGTGGTTTTCGGACGCGGTGGTCAGTCCTTTCGTGGAATTTTTTCAGCGTAACGGCAAGACCGCGATATGGATCTTGCTGCTGATCGGCGTTTACAAGATGAGCGATATTGCGATGGGCGTGATGGCCAATCCGTTTTATCTCGACCTGGGTTTCAGCAAGAAAGACATCGCCGACGTCAGCAAGATATTCGGCTTTTTCATGACCATCATCGGCACCTCGCTGGGCGGCATGCTGGTCGTCCGCTTCGGCATCATGCGCCCCTTGTTGCTGGGAGCAGTGCTTGCAGCCTTGACCAACCTGCTGTTCGCGGCCATGGCGGTGACCGAACCCAGCATCGCCCTGCTGGCCGGCGTCATCAGCGCCGACAATCTCAGCGGCGGCATGGCCGCAGCGACGTTTATCGCCTATTTGTCCAGCCTGACCAATACTGCCTATACCGCCACCCAATATGCGCTGTTTAGCTCGTTGATGACCTTGCCAGCCAAACTGATCGGCAGCTTTTCCGGCGATGTGGCGCTCAATTTCGGTTACGACGTGTTTTTCATCTATTCCGCCGTGATCGGCTTGCCGGCCGTGGGCCTGGTGATTTTGTTGATGCGTTCGCCCTCACCCTTTCGGCAATAGCGCCTGCATTGCCAAGCCCCAGGGACGAGGCGAAAGTGGAAAATGCAGGCGCATTTTCTACCTATTATCCGGATCCATGCAGGCCATCCCGGAGGGGAAAATGCCGTTAAATTAAGAGAGGTAGGTGCGAATTCATTCGCACTGTTGGCCTAAAAGGTCGAATACCCACAGGGCACAAGTAAATTCGACCTTACACGATGTGCGCGCCGATTCTTAACCTATCGACATTGCCCGGTGGGAGCGGGCTAGTGTGAGGGGTTAAGCAAACCGAAACAGGTGTATCATCCCGAATCATTTTTTCGCAAGCGACGGTAATGAAAAACCACCACCGATTACTGCTAAGTCTGCTGCTGGGTGCCTGCGCAGGCCTGCTGCTGCATTCCCATGCCCAGTCCGAAATCCTGCAAAACATCAACCGCTATCTGATGGAACCGGTCGGCCAATTGTTCCTGCGGGCTATATTCATGATCGTGGTGCCCATGGTGATGAGTGGCTTGATGCTGGGCGTGTATCAGCTCAGCAGCCATCACGGTCTGGCACGGGTGGCGCAACGCACCTTGTTTTTTACCGTGCTGGCCAGTTCGGCATCGGTGGTGATCGGCATCACGCTGGTCAATGTCTTCAAACCGGGCGTCGGGCTGGAAATTACGCAAATAGCCGGGCAGGCCGCGTCCGTGCATAAAATTGAGCAGAATGCCGCCCAGGCCAAACCGGTCGTGCAATCCTTGCTGGAGATCATCCCCAAGAATCCGTTTGCCGCCGCCACCCAGGCCTTGGAAGGCGAGATGCTGGCGCTGATGTTTTTCTCGCTGGCCTTCGGTGCGGCGCTGGCCGCGACTAATGGCGACAAGCCATCGCGTTGGGTCGAGTTTCTGGAGGAAACCTATGCCGCCTGTTTGCTGGTGGTGGATACCGCGATGAAATTCGCGCCGTGGGCGGTGTTTGCGCTGGTGTTTCAGTCCACGTTTAAATTCGGTTCGGAGATTCTATTTTCGCTGGGCTTCTACGTGCTGATCGTGGTGGCGGGGCTGTTGATGCAACAAGGCCTGGTCTATAGCTTGCTGTTGCGGCTGTTTACCCGTATCCAGCCGCTGCTGTTTTTTCGGCAGTGCCGGGATGTCTATTTATATGCCTTCGCCACAGCTTCTTCCAACGCCACCTTGCCCCGTTCGCTGGAGCTGGCCGAACAGGAATTAAAGCTCAAGCCGGAAGTTTCGCGTTTCGTGTTGACGATAGGCTCCACCGCCAACCAGAACGGCACCGCCTTGTTCGAAGGCATCACCGTGCTGTTTCTGGCCCAGGTTTACGGCGTCGACCTGAGTCTGGCTCAACAGGTACAAGTGGTCTTGATGTCGATCCTGGCCGGCATCGGCACCGCCGGCGTGCCGGGCGGCTCGCTGCCCCTGATCATGATCCTGACCCAGCAGGTCGGTATTCCGGCCGAAGGCATGGGCTTGATCCTGGGCGTCGACCGGTTCCTGGACATGTGCCGCACCACCTTGAACGTCAGCGGCGACTTGGTGATAGCGGCCCTGGTGGATCAGCCGGACGAAGAACGATAAGCTTGTCAGCTAACCAAACGTCGAACCATTCCAGCCCCAATACTCGGCCGGACAGTCACTAAATTCGATGTAAATTCGGTCCGCAGCGATCGGCAGGGCGGCTGTCAAGGCCGGATTTATCGCGGCGGCCAAAACCGTTGCCTGGGTTGTGCTCAAGCCTATGCTTTTGCATTCCAGATACGCCAAGGGATCGCTGCTGCCGGAGAACATCATGCTCTTGCCGGCGGTCAATTCCACCATCACATAGCGCTCGGGTTTGCCGGTCTGTTGGGCAACCAATTGCGACAACTTCGTTAGCAGTTGTTTGGATTGAAGATCGGAAATTTCGACGTTGGTGCTGAGTTTCAAGAAAGGCATGTGGTTCTCCGGAATGAACGATTAATTTGAAGAGAATGTATCGAGACCGGACGGCGCGGAACTCCAGCGCTTGATGACCCGGTACACGACACCGTCTTTGTCGGAACACGACTCCACCTGGCAAAAAGCGTCCGCCCGCCAGATTATCGGTTCGAATTCTATAACGACCGATGCTTTGGCCTTACGGGCCAAGGTAATGTGTGGCTTGAAGGGCCGCTCGTCTATCCTCACGCCGTATCCAACCGCGATGGCGGCGAGTTGTTCAACCAGTACGGCAATTTCGCTATCGAAGCGGCGAGCGGTCAAACAATAAATAGCCGGTTTTTTCCAAAAACCGAGCCTATCAAATGTCAGCTCCATCACGGGTGGCACCGAAAGCCTGTCGGCGGCGGCGCTTATACCGGCCTGTTGCTCGGCATCGATATTACCTAAAAACAGAAGCGTGACATGTAGGTTTTTGGGAGCAACCGGCCGCAACCCCTCGCCCGAGAGCTTATTGACGACATCAAGGCACTGCCGACGAATCGCATCATCCGGCCACAATGCGAAAAATAAGCGTTTCATTCGCCGCCTGTCTCGGGTTCGTCCGGTGTTTGCTCTTGCAGCAATTTTTGAATATCGGCTTCCAGCTCGGGATAAGCGCCGAACCGGCAGGCTTTCAATAAGCCGCGCTTATCGACCAAGATATAGGAGGGCGTGCCTTGCAACCCAAAGCATTCAAAGGTGTCGGCTTGATACTCGAGCGCCTGAAAATAGTCTTGCAGCTGTTCGCGTATCCGCTGCTGCTCTCGGCGAGCTTTATCTTGAAAGTCGGGTAGCCTGAGCCGTATGAAAGCATCAATATCGTTTTCGATGTTGGCGCCCAGACGCTTATTCAGCTTGTCCATCGCCACCGGAAAGTTGATCCGGTAGCGCAGTCGCCTGTTCTGCAATTTGCCTTTTAGGCTTAGCAATCGCAAGGTCTCGCCTACTACCTCACCCTTCTCGACCAGCCGGATCAAGTTTTCCAGATTATTCTTGTCGAAATCCTCGAATGCCGTGGCAACGCCCAGGACCGTCAAACCCTGTCCAGCATAGCGCTGTTGAAGTTCAATCGCTTGCGGCAAGGAGTATAAGAAGCAGCCCGGACAATTGACCTGAAACACCACTACCAGCACGACCCGACCGGATAATTGATCAAAATTGGTCGGCGTTCCTTGCAACCAGTCCGAAACCGACAATAACGGCGCTTTTTGACCGATCACTGCTTTTTGCATTGTGATGCTCCAGATTCAAAGCTATCCGCTCTTGGCCATCCGCGTCCGCCTGCTCAGTCCCTGAAATTATTAAACTGCAGAGGTTGCTCCAGATCTTCCGTTCTCAACATCTGAATGACTTCCTGCAAATCGTCGCGTTTCTTACCGGTGACGCGAACCTTGTCGCCGTTGATCGCTGCTTGGACTTTCATTTTTTTGTCCTTGATCAGCTTGACGATTTTTTTTGCCAGATCGCTGCCTATGCCTTGTTTCAGGGCAATACTTTGCTGTGCGGTCTTGCCGGTGTCCTGAATCTTGCCGCTTTCCAGGCTACTGATGTCTATGCCGCGCTTGCCCATCTTGGCGTACAAAATCGGTAGCATCTGCTGGAGCTGGAAGGTGGATTCGGCTTTCATGATGATGCTGTCTTCCTGATGTTCGAAGGAGGCGTTGGAGCCTTTAAAATCGAAGCGGGTGGAGACTTCCTTATTGGCCTGGTCGAGGGCGTTGGTGATTTCGTGACCATCAATTTCGGAAACAATATCAAAAGAAGGCATGCTGGCAACTCACTGTAAAAAAACGGACTTACCACTATAAGAGGCTTAATCGCATTATTCAACCAGGAATCTGAAACCCTCGCAAATTGGGCTATTCGCGTGGATTGAGACAGGCATAGTCAGCCTCGCCTCCGCTGCTTGGCCCGTGGTTTTCAGTTATAATCGCCGCATTTTTACCAATCGAGTGGCTCCCGACGTGTCGACTAGCAAAAACGATGTCTCAACTTTTCAGGGCCTGATTCTGACCTTGCAGGAATACTGGTCGAATCAGGGTTGTGTGTTGTTGCAACCCTTGGATCAGGAAGTCGGGGCAGGGACCTTTCATCCCGCCACTTTCCTGCGCGCCATCGGCCCGGAACCCTGGAACTCGGCATACGTTCAACCTTCGCGCCGCCCGACCGACGGCCGCTACGGCGAAAACCCGATGCGTTTGCAGCATTATTATCAATTTCAGGTGATCATGAAGCCGTCGCCGGCCAATATTCAGGAGCTTTACCTGGGCTCCTTGCGGCATCTGGGCCTGGATCTGCTAGAGCACGACATCCGTTTCGTCGAGGACAATTGGGAATCGCCAACCTTGGGCGCCTGGGGCCTGGGCTGGGAAGTTTGGCTGAACGGCATGGAAGTCACCCAGTTTACCTACTTCCAGCAGGTCGGCGGCCAGGAATGCAAGCCGGTCACCGGCGAGATCACTTATGGCCTGGAGCGCATCGCCATGTATCTACAGGGCGTGGAATCCGTGTTCGATCTGGTCTGGACTCGCGGCCCGCAAGGCATCGTCACCTACGGCGACGTGTTTCATCAAAACGAAGTGGAAATGTCGGAGTTTAACTTCGATCACGCCAACGTCGAGTTTCTGTTCCAGTGCTTCGACACCTACGAGCGCGAATGCCTGATGCTGCTGGATAAAAACCTGCCGCTGCCGGCTTACGAAATGGTATTGAAAGCCTCGCATTCCTTTAACCTGCTGGATGCGCGCCATGCCATTTCCGTCACCGAACGCCAGCGCTTCATTTTAAGGGTGCGCAACATGGCCAAATCGGTGGCCGAAGCCTATTACAACCGCCGGGAAGCCTTGGGCTTTCCGATTCTTGCCAGACAGGGAGCGTAATCATGACGGCCAGCAATCATTTATTGTTCGAACTAGGCTGCGAGGAATTGCCGCCGAAGTCTTTGAAAAAACTCAGCCAGGCCTTGCTGGATAATATTCTGGCCGGCCTGAAGGAAGCCGATCTGGCTTACAACCAGGCCCGCGCCTATGCCACGCCGCGCCGCCTGGCAGTATTGATCGACGATCTGCAATGCTTCCAGGCAGACAAGATCGTGGAAAAGCGCGGCCCGGCTATTCAGGCAGCTTACGGCCCGGACGGCATACCGAGCAAGGCGGCGCAAGGCTTCGCGGCCAGTTGCGGCGCGACTTTCGAGCAACTGGAAAAGCTCGAAACCGACAAGGGCGCATGGCTGATATTCAAGCAAGCCGTGAAGGGCCAAGCCACCGCCGAATTGATCCCGGACATCATCCGCAAAAGCCTGAACAATCTGCCGATCGCCAAGCGCATGCGCTGGGGCAGCTCTGAACATGAATTCGTGCGTCCGGTGCATAGCGCGTTATTGCTGTTTGGTAGCGAAGTGATAGGCACCGAGATTCTGGGTCTGAAAACCGGCCGTAACAGTTTCGGCCACCGTTTCCATGCGCCGCGGGATTTGACTATCGCCAGCCCCCACGACTATGTCGACACTCTGTTACAACAAGGCAAGGTCATCGTCGATTTCCAGGACAGGATGGATCGTATCGAAAAAGCCGCCAATGAAGTGGCTGCTAATCTGGGCGGTGAAGCTCATATCGATCCCGATCTATTGGAAGAAGTCGCGGCGCTGAACGAATGGCCGGTGCCGGTGGTGGGCAATTTCGACGCCCGCTTCCTGGAATTGCCCATGGAAGTGTTGATCACCACCATGCAATCCAACCAGAAGTATTTCCCGGTGAAGAATGCCCAAGGTGGTTTGTTGCCGCACTTCATTACCTTCGCCAACATCGAAAGCTCCAACCCAGCATCGATCCAGCACGGCAACGAGCGGGTAGTATTGCCACGCCTGGCCGATGCCGAATTCTTCTGGAAACAGGACAGGAAGCAATCCCTGGCCGATCGGGTCGACAGCTTGAAGACCATCGTCTTCCAGAAAGACCTCGGCACCTTGTTCGACAAGACCGAGCGCGTCACCAACCTGGCCGCGATCATTGCCACACAATTGCAGGCAGACGTCGAACTGGCGAAGCGGGCGGCCTTGCTGGCCAAGACCGATTTGATGACCAATATGGTCGGCGAATTCGCCAATCTGCAAGGCATCATGGGCCGTTATTATGCGCAGGCCGACGGCGAGAACGCCGAAGTCGCGCTGGCACTGGAAGAACATTACTTCCCCAAACAATCCGGCGGTGCTACACCTAGCGGCAGGATCGGTCAGATTCTGGCGCTGGCCGAAAAAATCGACACGCTGGCCGGCATCTTCAGCGCCGGTCTGATTCCCACCGGCGACAAGGATCCGTATGCCTTGCGCCGTGCGACGCTGGGCATTCTGCGGGTGCTGATCGAAAACGGCATCGCATTGGATGTGGTGGAGTTATTGGATGCCGCACTGGACCAGTTCAGCCACAATTTCAACAAAGCCGAAACCCGTCAACGCGTCATCGATTTCATCTTCGATCGCTTGAAAGGCTACTGCCTGGATCAGGGATACAGCAGCGACGAGTTCGAGGCGGTACTGGCAGTCAATCCGACCCGGCCACTGGATTTCATGCTGCGCATCCGCGCCGTGCAAGCCTTCAGGCTATTGCCGGAAGCGGAAAGTCTGGCTGCCGCCAACAAACGCATCATCAACATCCTGAAAAAATCGGAACATGCGATACCGGAAACCATAGGCACCCTGGTCGAGACGCAGGAAAAGAATCTGCTGTCGGCGGCCGAAGACTCCGACGCCGAAATTCTGCCGATGTTGGCCGAACAAAATTATCAATTGGCACTGAATCGACTGGCGCAATTGCGCGACACTGTCGATGCGTTTTTCGATCATGTGATGGTTAACACCGACGATGAAGCCCTGAGAAACAGCCGCTTGGCCTTGCTGGCGATGCTTTCCAACCAGTTCCTGAAGATCGCCGATATATCCAAATTGCAATCGTGACGGATCGCTACGTCATACTGGACCGTGACGGCACCATCAACGTCGATTCCGATGCCTTCATCAAATCGCCGGAAGAGTGGCTGCCGATTCCAGGCAGTCTTGAGGCCATTGCCTTCTTGAACCGGCATGGCTTTAAAGTCGTGGTGATCAGCAATCAATCCGGCGTGGCGAGAGGCTTGTTCGATCTGACGACGCTGGAGGCGATACACGCCAAGATGCTCCAGATGGTTTCGACTGCTGGCGGCAATATCGAAGCGATTTATTTCTGTCCGCACGGCCCGAACGATCATTGCGATTGCCGTAAACCCAAACCAGGCCTATTTGAGGCTTTCGCCAGGGATAAACGGATCGATCTCAAGGATGTTTATGCCATCGGCGATTCGCTTCGGGATGCGCGGGCCGCCGAAACGGCCGGCGCCAGACCGTTATTGGTCAAGACCGGCAAGGGCGAAAAGACGCTTCTGAAACATCCCGAACTTAACTTTCCCGTATTCGATAATCTTTATGACGCAGCCAACTTCATCGTCTCGCAAAGCTGATTTCCGGGTCTATCTAGGCTCGACCCTATTGTTCATCTATATCGTGTTTTCGACACTGATCGTCGGCGTGCTGATACTGGCCTGCGCGGCCTTGCCGTTTTCGGTGAGCTACAAAATCGCCGACATCTGGATCGACTGCCTGCTGTTTATGTTGAAACTGTGTTGCGGCTTAAGCCATGAAGTGGAAGGGCTTGAGAACATTCCGCGTGACGGTGCCGCCATCATACTCAGCAAGCATCAATCGGCCTGGGA
Source organism: Methylococcaceae bacterium (assembly GCA_028748685.1). Classification (GTDB taxonomy): domain Bacteria; phylum Pseudomonadota; class Gammaproteobacteria; order Methylococcales; family Methylomonadaceae; genus Methylomonas. The sequence continues at coordinate 801 of JAJRDU010000091.1, read as the reverse complement.
AACCGTTGCCTTGAGGCAGTTTATTTCGCCTCAAACCGCAGTGCTAAAAAAATCGCTGCTGCAGATTCCGTTCGGCGGTTGGGCGTTGGCAACCTTGAAGCCCATTGCCATCGACCGGCAAAACCAGAAAGAAGCCTTAAAGATGCTGATCGATCAAGGCACCGAGCGTCTGCAAGAAGGCTTGTTTGTGGTGATTTTTCCTGAGGGGACCAGAGTGGCGCCCGGGCATAGCAAAAAATTCAAGGCCGGCGGCGCCATGTTGGCGCAAAAATCCGAATTTCCGGTAATACCCTTGGCGCACAATGCGGGAGAATTTTGGCCGCGCAACAGTTTCTTAAAATATCCGGGCGTGATCAAGGTCAAAATTGGACCGCCGATAGAGACTCGAGATAAAAAAGCCAAAGATATTAATGACGAAGCGGAAGCCTGGATCAACCAAGCAATGTCGAAAATTGCAGCGGAAAAACTTGATCAGCGAGAATAAAAGCGGAAGATTTGAAACCGAGGATGTTAAAAGCATAAGGCCCGCCGAAGCGGGCCTTACTTTGAGCTATTTAAAGCTGTACTGAAGAAGTAGAGCTAGAAACTTTTTGTTTTGAACCGTCTGGGTTGTCCATGCATCCGCTCAAACCAACGATCATCAGCGCCATAGCCAACAGAGATAATACTTTTTTCATAACATCCTCCAAATTAAAGGTTTTTATATTTCTTGTGTGTACTAAATTAAGCACGGCGGAATTTATATCATGCTAAAACCGCTTGCGCAATACGAAATATGATTTTGGCGGAAGTCACATTTCT
>JAJRDU010000090.1 GCA_028748685.1 Methylococcaceae bacterium | reverse complement strand
CCGCCGGAAGGTTGATGAAGCCCGCCTCGGGATTGGCCAGATAGGCCGTGGTGAGATAGGTCGGTAAATGCACGCCGAAGTTATCCAGAAAGCTGGTGAGATAACCGGCCCAGCCTATCGCTACGGTACTGCTGGCCAGGGCATATTCCAGCACCAAATCCCAACCTATAATCCAGGCCATCAGCTCACCCATCGTCGCATAGGCGTAGCTGTAAGCGCTGCCTGAAACCGGAATCATCGAAGCAAGTTCGCTATAGCACATGGCAGCCAGTCCGCAGGCGATACCCGCCAGAATGAAGGACAGCACGATCGCCGGGCCAGCGTATTTGGCGGCGGCGATACCGGTCAACACGAATATCCCCGCGCCGATTACCGCGCCAATGCCGAGGATGGTCAAATCCTTGGCCGTCAGAGTTTGCTTCAAGCCGTGTTGAACATCGGTCAAGGCTTCGACGGATTTGCGTTGCAGTAATTGCTTGGGGATTTGCATGGAATGGTCTCGATTATTTGGAAGGGGCTGGCTTGACTGAATCGGGCAGGTTTTTCGCGCCATCAAAATTGGCGCCGGTAGTAACGGCCTCGGTAAAAATCGCGTCGTGCAATTTGGCTTGCGAGAAGTTGGCGTTAGTCAAGTTAGCGCCGGTCAGATTGGCGCCATCCATGTCGGCAGAGTAAAGATCGGCATTCCGCAGATTGGCATTGTTCAACTTGGCGTGCTTAAGCATGGCTCGGCCTAGTTGGGCGTTGCTGAGGTTGGCGCCGGTCAGATTGGCGCCTTTAAGGCTGGCGCGCATCAAGCCCATCGATTGATTTTTCATATCCGCCGCCCATTGCACATTGCTCAGGTTGGCATGGCTTAAATTGGCGCCGTCCATGATCGCCACCACCCGGCTGCCACTCATGTCGGCGTTACTGAGGTCGGCATGCATCAGGCTGACGCCGAAAATGCTGGTGTTAGACAGGTTGGCGGCGTTGAGCTTGATATTGGTCATCACGGTTAAATCCAGCGTCAAACCTTGCAGATTGCTTTTGCTGAGATCGGCTCGTCTCAGATCGGCGCCCCACAGATCGGCATTCCTGAAATCCAGATTGGACAAATCGAGCTCAGTCAGGTCCTTGCGTCTCAGATCGGCGGGGTGCTGTTTGTCGGCTTTTGCCAGCATTTGCTCGACCTGGGCGCGCGTCAATTCGGCGGCATGAGTCTGTGGACAAGCCAACGCAAGCAGCAAGACTGCGACGTGCAATGAAGGTTTCATCGTTAATCTCCTGGAGAGTCTTTCTTAGAATTATTGTAAACCCATCCGTCTATCGCCTGAAGCGCGTCAGGCCGATAGCTGTGAAGCGGCATTTGGAGGAATGATACCGGTAAATGGCGAAAAATCGAATTCAGCAGATAACAGTGTGCTTTTGGCTGAGTGCTTGCCGCCAGGCATCGGCGGCCGAATGACTCAGCAATCGCCCGGCAAACTGGCAAGCCTGCTGAAGGTTGTCGGCCGCCTCGTCGCTTAAACCAGCGCCCAGTTCAAAACTTAAACCTTGAATGCTGAGCAAAAAACTGGGTGGAGGAAACTGCCCGGTAATGGACTGGTAAACCTGTAGCACCGCTGCGGGACTCATCGCGTGGCTGGTATAGCTGTTGTCCCTGGCGGGCTGGAGTTCGGCAAAATCGAAGGCCTCGGAGCAGGCTACCGAGGCATCGACGAATAGCACCAGCTCGCGGCCTTGCAAATCCAGTGCGTATTCGATCTGAAGTTGAAAATCGGTCAACAAATCGATGCGGGCCAAGTCGAACTGCCGATCGACAAAATCCAGCAGCAATGGTCCCAGCGCATCGTCGCCACGGCTGGGATTACCGTAGCCTAATACCAGTATCGGCTTGGTCATCAGATACCGTGCACGAACTCGCCGCTACTGTGCCGAACCAGCTGATCGACCAATTTGCCTTCCGCATCCAACAACTCCAGTTGCAGCGGCATTTTACCGACCGCGTGGGTGGCGCAGGACAGACACGGGTCGTAAGCACGAATAGCCACTTCCAGATTGTTGAGCAAGGGTTCGGTCAGTTCCTGACCCGACAGGTATTCCGCGGCCACTTGCCGAACCGATTCGTTCATGCCCATGTTGTTGCTGGTGGTGGAGACGATCAGATTGGCCTTGGTGACGATGTCGTTTTCATCGACCTGGTAATGATGGAACAAGGTACCGCGCGGCGCCTCGATCACGCCTATGCCTTCGTAACGTTTCTCGCCCTTGGCGACAAGATCGGCACTCATGATGTCGGGATCATGTAGCAGAGTTTTGATGCTTTCGGCGCAATGCAGCATCTCGATCAGCCTAGCCCAGTGGTAGGCCAGCGTGCTGTGCACCATGGTCTCGCCGCCATGCGCCTTGAACTCCGCTCGCGCGGCTTCCGCCAACGGGGTATCGATGAAATCGCAGTTGTTGACCCTAGCCAATGGCCCTACCCGGTACCAACCCATGGCTGTCCCCAGCGAAGTCAGATAAGGGAATTTCATATAGCTCCACGAACGCACTTCTTCGTGGATGATGTCGTTGTAATGGCAATAATCGAAATGATCCACCAGAGTCTCGCCGCGCTCGTTCTTGGCGCGTATCCCGCCGTGATACAGCTCCAGCGCGCCGTTGGGCTTGACCAGGCCCAGATAGTTGCTGCGGATGGTCGCAAAATCGTCGTAAAAGGGCAGATTGGAGGTGTGGACTTTCTTGATCAAAGCCACCGAGGCATCGGCCCAGGCGATCATCTGATCGATGTCCTGCAGCAGATAATCGCGTTCTTCCTTGTTCAAGGCCTTGTTCATGCCGCCGGCAATCGCTCCGGTACCATGCACGCGCTTGCCGGATACCATGCGTATCACCTCCTGGCCGTACTTACGCAGCTTGACGCCTTGCAAGCCTAGTTCGGGATATTCGCCCAGCACGGCGATGATATTGCGTTTTCCGATTTCGCTTTCGAAGCCGAACAACAAATCCGGGCTGGAAAGATGGAAGAAGTGCAAGGCGTGGGATTGCAGCACTTGGCCGAAATGAAGCAGGCGTCGCAATTTATCGGCGGCCGGCGGCAGATTGGCGGGATCGATACCGACCAGCTGGTCGATGGCTTTGGCGGCCGCCAGATGATGGCTGACGGGGCAGATGCCGCACAAGCGCTGCACCAGCACCGGCAGCTCCCAATAGGGGCGGCCCTGAATGAATTTTTCGAAGCCACGAAATTCGACGATGTGCAGCCGCGCCTGTTGGACCTTGTTGTTTTCATCCAGTAACAGCGTGACCTTGCCGTGGCCTTCGACGCGGGAAACGGGATCGACCACCACGCGCTTCAGGTTGGCAACCGAGGTTAAATTTGGATCGGCGGTTTCAAGATGTTCGTACATGATGAGTCTCTCTTGTGCTTGTAGGGTGGGCACCGCCCACCAATGCCGGCATTAATTCAAGTCTGCCCAGGCCCTTGCCCAGTCTGACTAATCGTAATGAACCAGTTCGTAGGGTAAGGTCGGATCACGGCCTTCCAATAAAGCGGTCAGAAATGCCCAGAACACGTCGGCGGACGGCGGACAACCTGGCAGGAAGTAATCGATCTTGACGACTTCGTGGATAGGATGCACCTTGTCGAGCAACAACGGCAATTCCGGATCGCTGGGAATTTGCGCGTTTTCCACGCCAATGCCGTCGCGATAGGCTTCCAGCAGACAGTCTTCCAGCGAAATAGGATTGCGCAAGGCCGGCAGACCGCCGTTGATGGCGCAGGCGCCGACAGCGACCAGAATCTTGCAGTTCTTGCGGAACTCGCGCAGCACGTGAACGTTTTCGGAATTACAGACACCGCCCTCGATCAGCCCGATGTCGCAAGGACCGCAATGCTCGATGTCGGTGATTGGCGAACGATCGAATTCGGCGACTTCGGCCAAGGCCAGCAGCCGCTCGTCGAGATCAAGAAACGACATGTGGCAGCCGAAACAGCCGGCCAGCGAGGTGGTTGCGACTCTGATTTTATTTGCCATGACCGGCGCCCTCCAGGGATGGGGTAAGTGCGGCGGCGGGTAGGGAACCTTGACCGGCGACCTCCAAGGACGGAGGAAGTGCGGCAGCGGGTAGGGAACCCGCGCCGCCCTCCTCATTCAGAGCCACTTCGCTGATTTGATGGTGATCGTAAATCCGCTGACCTATCGGCACCTGATAGCCGGTGCGTTTGATCAAAATCGCCCCGGTCGGACAAACATGAGCGGCGCAGTCATTGACGTCGATGTTGGTGTCTTTCAACTTTCCGCTGGGCGAATTAATGATCAGGTGCTTATGGATGCCACGGCCACTGATATCGAACACACTCTTGCCGTCTTTTTCCCGGCTGGCGCGTACGCACAAGGTGCAGAAAATGCAACGGTTGTGGTCGATCAAAATATCCGGGTGCGAGGCGTCCACTTCCCGAAGCGGGTAAAAATGCGGGAAGTGATTGTCGAGCATGTTCAAATGATAGGCCACGCCCTGCAACTGGCAATTGCCCGATTTTTCGCAGGAAGGACACAAATGATTGCCCTCCACGAACAGCATTTGCGTGATTCGCATCCGGTCATGCCTCAGCTCTTCGCTATTATTGATCACGGTCTGACCTTCCGCGGCGGGGAAGGTGCAGGCCGAACAATTACGGCCATTGACGTTGACCGTGCATAACTTGCAACTGCCATGCGGCGTATAGCCGGGTTTGTGGCAAAGATGCGGGATGTACACACCGGCCGCCGTGGCGGCCTCGATAATGGTCTGCCCCTCGCTGAACGGAATGTTCTGTCCGTCTATGTTGATGGTTTTGCTCATCTCAATCCTCCACTTGCGTCAGGTGGGCGGCGGCATCGTCGCGATGCGCCATCCGACGGGCCACGTCCAGCGCACCATCCAAATCAAAGCCCGGTTCGTAACTGATGTCCTTCAATCGGCTTTCGTAGGCATCCGGGTATCGCTGCAACGTGGTTAAAATCGGGTTGGCCGCGGTCTGCCCCAAGCCGCAATGGCTATGATTTTTCACCAGTTGGCACAAGGCTTCCAGTTCGACCACATCGCCGGCCGAACCGTGGCCGTCGACGATCTTGTCCAGCTGATTGCTCAGCAGCGATGTACCTACTCGGCAAGGCGTACAGAATCCGCAGCTCTCATGGGCAAAGAAATGCATGAAATTCTGCACGATGCCGGTAATGCTCCGGCTTTTGTTGAATACAATGAACGAACCGCCCGTAGCCAGATCCTCGAATGCCAGTTTTCGGTCCAGTTCCTGATTGGAAATGAAGGTTCCGGAAGGGCCACCCACTTGTACACCCAACACATCCTCGGCGCCGCAGTCATGCAAAATCAGGCTGATCGGAGTGCCGAACGGGTATTCGTAAATTCCCGGCAACGCACAGTCGCCGCTGATGCTCAAAATCTTGCTACCAGCTGATTTGTCCGTGCCAACCTTGGCAAACCATTCACCACCGTTGACGACAATCGCCGTGGCGGCGAGAAAGGTTTCGACGTTGTTGACGACAGTCGGTTTATTCAAGTACCCCTGAGTGACGGGATAGGGAGGGCGGTTTCGAGGTATGCCGGGCTTGCCTTCCAGCGACTCGATCAGAGCGGATTCTTCACCGCAAATATAAGCTCCGGCACCCAGGCAGATCTCGATGTCGAAATTCAGGCCTTGATTGAGGATGTTTTTGCCCAGCAAACCGGTATCGCGGCGTAGCTGCAAGATAGCCTGCAATTTGTCCTTGAGATATAGATATTCGCCGCGCAAATACAAAAAGCCCTGTTCGGCCCCGATGATGGCTCCGCACAAGGTCATGCCTTCGAACACCTGATCGGCATAGCTGTTCAGCAATACCCTATCCTTGAATGTGCCGGGCTCGCCTTCGTCGGCATTGCAGACTACATAATGTTTGTCGCTTTTTTCCTCGGCACAAAACTTCCATTTCATCGCAGTCTTAAAACCAGCACCGCCGCGGCCACGCAGGCCCGAACGATCGATTTCGCCTAGAGTAGCTTGTATTCCTCGAGCAAAACCGGCGCTTAATCCCGCACCGTTGGCAATGGGCTGTTCCAATAATAATCCGGCTTTCCGAATATTATCGGCGACCGCAAACAAGTAAGCGGGCCATTCCGCCAGAGGTTTTTCCTGATCGATCAGCGTGGCAATTTCATCGGCTTTGGGTCGGTCCAGCCGAGTCAAGGGATAGCCGTTCACCAATCCCGCCGGTCCTTGATCGCAGATACCGGTACAAGAGGTGTTGTTGAGGCTCACCAGACCGTCGCTGCGTACCTGTCCGACCGGCACTTTAAGAACCGTGGACAGATAGTCCATCAAGCTGTCCTTGCCCAGAATCCGGTCGGTAATCGAATCACTGATCAGGATCTCATAGCGACCTTGTGGCGTTAAATGAAAAAAGCTGTAGAATTCCGCGACCGCGATGATATGGCTTCGCGGAATTTTAAGCCCCTCCGCCAGATAATCGATGGCCTCTGGTGGAATATACTGATAATAGGATTGAACCGCTCTCAATATCTGTAACAGCCTGACCGGTTGGTAGTCTGCCTCTGCAAGCACTGTCTGAATAAAATTTTTCATCGTTTTGCCGCCGGTTGCTAGTGACTTTGGATTTACATGGGTAACTCAAAAAAATCTGTTTTTAAATCGGCCTTGGACTTTGATGCCCGGCAATTGGCGGTATGCCTGGAGATCATCACCGAGCAAAAGGCTTTGCTAGCCATCGTCAGGAAAGCACTGCCCACTGAAATCGGAGAGCATGTCCAACATTGCGTAAGCTCCGGCAACCGCTTGCTGATTTACACCGAAGCGGCTAGCTGGGCGTCGCAAATCCGTTTTTATCATGCCAGCATACTAAACAAAATAGCAGAATCTGGACAGAAAAACATTATCAGCCTACAGGTTAGAATAGGCCCGCAACTCAGTCAACAAACATCGCCAAAAACCGCGCGCTTACCGTCCGCGGAAAATATCGAGATGATCCGTAATCAGTTCAAAGACGACGAGAATGGCGACGTTCTGAAGCGAGCCTTGGCTAGGCTAGCAGGAACGCTGGAGAAGCGGCTAAAAAACACGGCCTAGATCCTTTCGTAGGATCAAGCTTGTTTTATAACCGCCGAGTAGGATTTATCGGGCAGCGGGAATCGGGGTCTGAGCCGAGCGCATGAAGGAAATCGGCGCATCCTCGACATCGTCGAACGACACCATTTCCCAAGCATCCTTGTCGTTCAACAAGGTCAGCAACAGCTTGTTGTTAAGTGCGTGTCCTGACTTGAAACCCTGGTATTCGCCGATCAGGCTATGGCCGAGCAAGTACAGGTCGCCGATCGCATCGAGGATTTTATGCTTGACGAATTCATCGGCATAACGCAGGCCATCTTCGTTAAGCACCTTGTCTTCATCGACCACGATCGCATTATCCAGGCTTCCGCCCAAGGCCAGATTGTTTTCCCTAAGGAATTCAATGTCTTTCATGAAGCCGAAGGTGCGGGCACGGCTTACTTCCTTGACGAAGGTTGTGGACGAAAAATCCATCACCGCTGTTTTAAGGTGCTCGGAAAATGCCGGATGTTCGAAATCGATGGTGAAAGTGACCTTGAAGCCATCGAACGGCTCGAATGCCGCCCACTTATCGCCGTCCTCGACTCTTATTGAGTGTTTGATGCGGATGTATTGCTTGGGCGCATCCTGCTCGACCACGCCGGCCGATTGCAGCAAAAACACGAAAGGCCCCGCGCTGCCGTCCATGATAGGCACTTCCGCAGCGCTGACATCGACGATGGCATTATCAATCCCCAGTCCCGCCAACGCCGACAATAAATGTTCGACCGTGGAAACTTTTACACCGTCGCGTACCAGGGTGGTCGACAACTTGGTTTCCCCGACATTTTCAGGGCGGGCTTCTATCATCACCGGCGTTTCCAGATCGACGCGACGGAAACGGATGCCGGTATTCGCCTCGGAAGGGTGCAGGGTCAAATAGACCTTATCGCCGGTGTGTAAACCGACGCCGGTGGCGCGAATGGTGTTTTTTAGGGTACGCTGTTTAATCATGAAATACCGACAAATAGGAAAAACAAGGCGGGGGAGTCTATCACAGATTAAGCGATAGCTTCCCCCAAACTTGGCCTGAAAAGGTCTTAGTCGGCCTGGCGCCTCAAGAAAGCCGGCACGTCGAGATACTCCAGATCGACGTCGTTTCTAGGCTGCGCACCAAAGCGAGTTTCGCGGATCGACTCCTGTCTTTGCTGGCGAATCACGGTCGGTTTTTCCAGTTGATCGTAATTGACTTCACCGGCCGCGACTTTTTGCACCAGTTTGATCGGTGCATTGGCTTTGATCTTTTCGCCCATGCCGGTAGCGACCACGGTGACCTTGACTTCATTGCCCATCGTCGGATTGACCGCCATGCCGATCTTGATGTCGGCATCGTCGGACGCGAAGTTGTGCATGATGCTGCCGATTTCGTCGAACTCGTTCAGGCCCAGATCGCCGTTGGAAGTGACGTTAACCAGGATGCCGCGCGCGCCTTGCAGGTTGATGTCTTCCAGCAAGGGACAAGCGATGGCTTTCTCGGCCGCCAGACGTGCGCGGTTTTCACCGCTGGCCACGCCGCTACCCATGATCGCGCTGCCCATGTTGGACATCACGGTTCTGACGTCGGCAAAGTCGACGTTCATCAAGCCTGGGTGAGTAATCAGCTCGGTGATGCCCTGTACCGCATCCAGCAGCACGTCGTTGGCGACGCGGAACGAATCGACCAATGAACGGTTGTTGCCCAGAGTTGGCAACAATTTTTGGTTAGGGATAATGATCAGGGAATCGACCAGTTTTTCCAGCTCGCGCAAACCGTTATCGGCGACCGCTTTTTTCTTGGCACCTTCAAAATCAAACGGCTTTGAAACCACGGCCACGGTCAACACGCCCATTTCCTTGGCGACTTCGGCAAATACCGAAATCGCTCCGGTGCCGGTACCGCCGCCCATGCCAGCGGTCAAAAACACCATGTCGGCGCCTTCGATCACTTCCCGAATACGTTCGCGATTTTCTTCCGCCGCCGCTCTGCCCACTTCCGGACGAGTACCCGCGCCCAGGCCCTTGGTCAGTTCGACACCCAATTGCACGATGGTGTCGACGCTCATTTGCCGCAGAGCCTGAGCATCGGTGTTGGCGCAAATAAATTGCACGCCATCAATGCCGCCATTAACCATGTGATTGACGGCATTGCCGCCACCACCGCCAACGCCAATCACTTTGATAACCGCATTGCCACTGTTATCCATTAGTTCATATTTCATTTTGACACCCTCCACACACACAAATTAAAAATTACCTTGAAACCAACTTTTGATTTTTGACAACAGATCCGATCCGCCATCATTCAATCCCAACGCCCTACCGTGATGATCCTTGCCGTATAACAACAATCCGACAGCCGTCGAATAAATCGGGTTTTGCGCCACATCGGTCAATCCCGACACATGCAGCGGCGTCCCCATGCGCACCGGCATATGGAATATTTCCTCCGCCAGTTCCACCAGTCCGCGTACTTGCGAACTACCGCCGGTAATCACCATCCCGGCCGCAATCAAATCTTCATAACCGCTACGCCTTAATTCCGCCTGAACCAACAACATCAATTCCTCGTAACG
>JAJRDU010000089.1 GCA_028748685.1 Methylococcaceae bacterium | reverse complement strand
GAAGCTAGCGCATTGGTTTGAAGTTTCTCAATGGGTGAGTCTTGCGTGATGAGCCGTGTACGGACCCGTACGCACGGTTCTGTGGGCAGACGGAGGCTTCGGCCTCCTCTGACCCGATCTTGCTTGAATTGCCGGAAACGCCTATCGGCTTATTCCGGCCTACGCTACTGTTTAGGATGGCCTATCATTTACACCGCAGGAAACAGACCATGGCTTTGGCATTAAAAGACAGCCAACATCACACTTATGGCGACTATCTCAGCTGGCCGGACGAGGTTCGTTATGAACTGATAGACGGCGACGCTTACTTGATGTCGCCCGCACCGGATTTACCGCATCAGTACGTGGCCGGAGAAATTTATTGTCAAACCGCCAACGCGCTATTAGGCCAACCCTACAGAGTTTTCATCGGACCGCTTGACGTGCGCCTACCAGAGCAAAACGAAGCGGATGAACAGATCGACACCGTCGTCCAACCCGACGTGCTGGTGGTTTGCGATGGCAACAAGCTGGATAAACGCGGCGTGCGTGGCGCGCCGGATTGGATCGTGGAAGTCTTGTCGCCATCCACCGCTGGCCACGACCAAATCAAAAAACGCAATCTCTACGAACGCCATGGCGTCCGCGAGTACTGGCTGGTGCATCCGGTCGACCGGGTGTTGACGGTATATCGCCTGCAAGAAGGCGAATACGGCAAACCGGAACTTTCGCAACTGGAAGGCGAAACTCAAGTCGGCATCCTGCCCGAGATCGTGATCCGCTGGGATGAATTGGCCGCGCGTCTGCCCAATGATTATTGAAGCGGTTCGGCAACGCGGAATGGGCTCGCCCGCATTACGACTTACGCAATGCAGTTATCTACATCATTTCCGCGTGGGCACAAAAAGCGTGCCCACCCATTCCGGGAAACTCGTTGTCAACGGGCGCATTGTCGGCATCGAGCGAGTGCTGAAGCATGAAAGCAATGCGCGCGAGATCATCAAGGGACTGCTGAAGCTGCTAGCCTACGGAGCGAAACAAGGATGGTGAGCGGAGCAGAACTTCCCCGCATTTCCTGGGAGGAGAACTTTGGGCCGGAGGAAATCAACCGGATAGCGGATCTGATCGTCGCGACAATCACGGGCTCTTTGGCCCCGCCAGCGGGCGGACGCCAGCGCTTGTTCTTCGTCGTGCCTACCCCCACGCCTTACGCGAAAGCCGAGAAAGAGCTGTTTGCCGCCGCGGGCGAGGCGGGAATGGAGAAAGACCTGCGATGGGTGAACTTGCCTAACGGGGGGAGATGCTATGCGATTTCCGGCGAGAGTCAATTCCGTAGACTTATACCCAGCACCTTTCGTCTGGGACCGCCCGAACTTACTTTCATCGCCGCAAATTGCGAGTTCGACCTAGCCACCACGGCGGGCGAAATCACCGATTTTGTACTCAGCGCACTTAGGGCCGAGTCGCGTGCCGCAATGAACGATTTTGTCGGCATGCATTTCGATTCCGGCGATCTGGTCGAGATGTTCTGATTTCAAAAACAATGGCCTGGGCGGCTGTTTCGATTGGAATAATCCGCTACCGGCCTCGCAAGCTTTTTATCCTTTCCTCGGTGTTGGGATGCGTGGACAAATAATCGATCATAAGCTCGGCTTTTTCGGTTTTCGTGGCGTCCGGCCGATGCGATGCTTCCAACTTCCGCAACATGTCGGCCAAACGGCTGACCGGAATGCCGTTGATGCGCAACATATCGGCGGCAAAGGCATCGGCGGTCCGCTCCAAATCGCGGGAATAGCGGGTTTGCAGCAGCGCGGTCGGCGCGGCGGCTAACAGGCTACTGACATCGCCGATATACCAGGCCATCGCCAGGCCAATCACCGAAGCCTGCAACATCTGCCGCATGGCGTGCCGCTGACTAACATGGCCCATTTCGTGGGCCAGCACGGCTATCACTTCTTCGTCGTTATCGGCAAGATCAACCAGTTGATCCAGCACCACCACGCTACCGCCCGGCAAGGCAAAGGCATTGGCGCCCAGACCGGGGCTGCCGCGAAACTCGATCCGGTTCGGCCTGACTCCGCCGGGCGGTAAGGACATGCCTTGTAAACGCTCACCGAGGGCTTGCCGGCGATCCGGCGCCAATGCCGTCGGTTTTAATAGCGTTTGATCGAGGCTGGCGAAGAATTGATTGTCCATTTGCACCAATACATAATCGGGCAATCTGTCGGCCACTTCCCGCGCCGCATAAGGCAAGCCCCACAGATAAGCCACAGCGGCAAGTACTAGCGTCAGCAGCAAGGCGGCCATCGCGTACAACCAACTATTTTCCATACCCGACAGCCAGGAAGCGGCCGCATGCGGCAACATCGCCGCAAAACCTTGGTTATCGGCGATTTCGCAGCGCGCGCCATCGGCAAACAGGATCAAGCGCGGCGTATTGCCGAGAGGCGGCGGAATTTTCAGCGCTGACAACGATACGCGGCGTTCTACCGCGTCGCCTTGTAACAATAGTACATCGCCGTCCAGGCTGAGCATCACCTCGTGACGCCGGGCTTGCTGCCCGTCGAAATAGACCGCCGTAACCGGCATTTATAGGGCGACGTCGAAATCGAACATATCGGCCATTTCCTCGCCGGCAGCCGAGGTACGGCTTTGCATCCCGGCGACGAATTGATCGAGGCTGTCATAAGCCAACAGATTGAGATGTTCGATGCGATAGCGGGCCAAGCGAATATCGGCGAACGGTTTATAAAAACCCAGCGTAAACACGATCAACAGCAGATTACCCAGCATGATGACCAGCAGGCCGCTAGCCTTAACATTGGCTACAAAACGATGGTCGGCCAACGAGGTGTTGTTCCACACCAGATTTTGCATCCGCGCCGCTACATAGGGATACACGAATACAAATATGCCAACATACATGCCCAATCCGGCGATGGCGCCGATCAGCGCCGTCCTTTCGACTCCGGCCGGCATCAAACCGCTATCCGCCAGCAAAATGGCAACCGACAGCGCGGCGGCAAAATTGGCTATGACGATCAATATTGCCATCAGATAGACACGATAGTATTCGCCGACACCGACTTCGAATCGGAAAGATACATCTCCGTAGGCACTGTTGTCTCGCGTGTATCGAGCAATCCGTTGTTGAGCCATCGGCCACAATAATCCCAGCGTCAAGAAAGACAACAGTGGCCACAGCAATAAGTTCACGTAGGCTTGCCCGGTTTCGCCGTGAAACGCAAAACGCAAGGCGCGATAACTGGTGTTATGCAACCTGAAGCGTAAGGAACGTACCAGCAACCACGGCATGGCCAGCATGATCAGGGCGAAAATTGCGACACCCGCCGCCGGATTGAATTGACTAACCACCGAGTACGCGGCAAACATCAGAAAAGCGATGGCGCGCCCTTTAAGAATGACCTTGGGGTCACCATGATAATCGAAGCTGGCACCAGCCACCAGCGTGTGGCGATAAAAATATTGATTGCGGCGTACCTTGGCCCACGCCGAATAGATACCGAGCGTAACGATGCTCAAGCAAACGTTGACTATCCAAATTCGAAAATACTCGCCGCCACGGCCGGTGAAATGAAATTGCTGGTATTGCCGATCGGTCATTGCCATCTCCACTATAGGGTTTTTAGGGCAAAGAATAATGCATAACTCACATCTGGCAAAGCATACTGCATCAGTTGCCGAAGACCGATCTTGCGTTCGCTCGAAGAAAGGAAAAAAGCTCGCGCGTAGAATCAATTAACGAAACGCAAATTCAAACCCAAGACTGGACAAACAACAGCGTATGTCTACTAAGGGCATGGCTGGGCAAAGGAAACCGATACGATTACGAGGAGGATTGCTCGTCAAACTAAAAATACATCGCGCGGAGGACGCCAAACGAAGCCAATCGGCCGCATCATGAGGACGCCAAGGACGGCAATAAATAGAATGATGCGTTTGAAGGTCGAATAGTCTGGTGGGTGCTGAGGGGTTCGAACCCCCGACCCTCGCCTTGTAAGGGCGATGCTCTCCCAGCTGAGCTAAGCACCCGACTAAGGCCGCGCATTCTATACAAAATGTCCGGCGATGCAAAATAGTTTTATTATTGGTCCGCGTCACAGTCGTTACCCGGTGGGTTTTTGATACGGACGTTCCCTCCCAACAAAACCAATCATCGTGGGCCATAACCTTCAGCCTCTTAAAAGATAGGCATCCATAATTACCCAAACCCATCATTGCCGCATTGAATTACAATCGTCGGTAGGCAAGGCAGTAAACGAAATATTGATTCGTTCCTCGTTAACACATCCGTCCACGGCAATAAGCAGTCATGATAACCCCATCATCCAGCACCGAATTAGCCGCCGAACCGATAAGTCTGCTCTTTGTCGACGATGAAGCCAATATTTTAAAAGCCTTGAAACGCCTGTTCCGCTCCGAAGATTACATCGTGCATACCGCCGAAAGCGGCGCGGAAGGCCTGGATATTCTCGAACATACGCCTATCGATCTGGTTATTTCCGACATGCGCATGCCGCAGATGGACGGCGCGGAGTTTTTAACCCAGGTCGCGACACGCTGGCCGGATACGCTGCGGATATTATTGACGGGATATGCCGATCTCGAGTCCACGGTAGCCGCCGTCAATAATGGCCGGATTTATTGCTATTGCAGCAAACCCTGGGACGACAATGAACTCAAAATTGTGGTCAACAATGCCGTCGAACAGAAAAGGCTGCGCGACGAACGCCAAAAATTGTTTGCTATCATCAACCGGCAAAATGCCGAATTGAAGGAACTGAATACCCATCTGGAAGAAAAGGTCGACCGTCGCACGGAACAACTCAAACTGTCTCTGCAAAGGCTGGATCAAGCGCATAACGCGTTGAAGAAGCAATACACCGAGGCGATCAAGGTGTTTGCGAGCATCATCGAAATGCGGCCCGGCATCAAGAGCGGCCACTCGACCTATATCGCCGAAAACGCCCGCAATGTGGCGCTGAGAATGGGGCTGGAAAGCGAAACCGTCAAGGACGTTGTTTACGCCGGTCTGTTATTGCAAATCGGGAAGATGGGTTTACCGGACGACTTGCTGCGGCAACCGCTGCAATTGCTGTCCAGCCATGACAAACAATGTTATGTTCATCATGCACGGGAAGGCTGGAATCTGTTGCGCGGCATCGAACCCTTGCAAAACGCTTCCGAGCTGATTCTGCATCAATATGAATATTATGATGGTTCCGGAGAACCCGGTGCCTTAAAAGGCGATGAGATTCCGATGGGGGCTCGGATTCTAGCCGTCATCCGAGATTACATCTGTTTTCTGGACGGTTATATCACCGGTTCGACGATGACGGTGGATCAGGTCAAAAGTCGGCTGTTGCTGCGCAAAAACAAGGAATACGATCCGGATATCGTCGAGGTTTTTCTGGCACTGCTGGCTGAAATCGCCGGCGAAGACAAGCGCCCGGTCATCGAAATATCCTGGACACAACTGCAGCCGGGCATGAAGGCGGCGGAAATTGTCTGCGACGACGAGGTGTATCTGAAAAACACCATGCTCACGGCTGCGCATATCGCCCAACTCAATGCCATGCACGCGCAAGACAAGCATCTGGTTATCAAAATCAGGGTTTAGCGGATTATCCTTTCACAGCGAATGGCTTTAGTATTTGGCAACCGTCCGGCTCGGTTGGCACTGCCCAATGCTCAAGAATCGCGATTCTTAGGATTCGCGATTCTTAGGATTTGGTTGGAAATAATTTCCCTGAATTTGCCCCGGTGTTTGCCAATTACGTGATTATTTGAGCGATGAATGTTCAGATTAGAAAACTAGGCGGTGGATACAAAACGCGGATTTATTGAAGGTAGCGGCCAAATAGTTTGCAGGACGGGGCAGGTGACGCATGAGGCTAACGGGAGTGTAGGAGCGGGCCGTGCCCGCGTTTTTAAATATCGCAGGCATGGCCCGCTCCTACAGGGCATTCGAATATCGGGCATTTGTTTTTTTACGGAATCCTTAATAGAAAAAGCACAAGCGTTTTCTTAAGGAAACTCTGAACAAGTTGATTCCGCTCATGGTTCGACAAGCTCACCACGAACGGAATCACCCACTTACCGCTCGTCCTGAGCCTGTCGAAGGACTAAATCAGAGCTTTCTTAAAGTTAAAATCGGGCTAATATTCCCAATTTATACATCATGCAATCCATCCCAACCGCTAACAATGCCCTGAAACAATTTAACTGTCTGCCGAAGGGGCTGCTGGATATTTCGGTCGAGGCGCTGCATAGTTTGATTCCCGAACCGGCATTGTTTCATTTACCCGGCAAGCGCCCTGGAACCTTGTTCGTCTCGGTACTGTTACACGGCAATGAACCCACCGGATTTCTGGCCGTGCAAAAGCTATTGCAAAACGACGGCAATCCGATCACCGAACAGTTTTTCGCGTTAGTCGACGGGCAGTTACAGATTACCCGGACCACGATGCCGTCAATGCTCACCCAAAACGAACGCGTGATTCGGCAGGATCGCCTGTGTTACTTGATGGAGTGTATCCAGTTTTAATATGCTAATCAGCCAACACTTTGCTGCATATTTTAGCAACCTGTCCGTTCATAATCGCTATCATCACTCACAGACAAACTTGCCTCACCATAACTCCGCACCAATGTACATTTTAAGCAAACCTATAAAAACCGCCCCGCATTTTCTGCCGGTATTGATGCTGTTGTATTGTTTTTCTCAGCCTGTGGCCGCCGAGGCGGCCGACGCAGGCATTAGCCAAACTATCGAAACGCTGCTGAAAACCCAGCGACATCCCTTATTGCTGCAACAGGACTTTTCCCAACAAAGCCAGGCGTTGACTCAGTTGTACGGCATGAACGCCAACCAGCTGCTTTGGCTGGGCGAAGGCCGGTCCGAAAAAAACCGAATCGATGCGCTGGCCGTTTTAAGCGATGCGGCGGCCGACGGTTTGAATCCGGCCAACTACGACGCCGAACCGCTACGTCATTACCTTCAACAAGCGACATCGCTGCCTCAAACCGCCATAAAGGAATTGGCCTCTTATGACGTAGGGCTGTCCATCTCCCTGTTGCGTTTTGTTCATGACCTGCACTCGGGTCGAATCAATCCGCGCAACCTGGATTATCCCGCACCCTTTGGCTCTAAGCCGGCTATAGACGCGGCCGCGCTACTGATGCGTCACCGTGACCAACAAAGCATGGCCGAATTGCCGTTAGCGGCGGCCCCCAAGGTACGGCAATATCAAAAGCTGAAGCAGGCGCTGACGAAATTTCGGCAACTAGCCCAGTCAGGCCCACAGACTGAACTCTACTTTCCAAAAAAATCGCTGCATCCAGGCGACAGTCACCCGCAACTGCCCGAGTTACGCCAACGTTTGCGCGAAATAGGTGAACTTACAGAGGCGGAGATTGCCAGCATCGATAAATCAGAGACTCTCTATGACGAAATGACGGTAGCGGCTGTAACACGTTTGCAAGAGGACCAAGGATTAAACGCCGATGGCATCATCGGCAAACAAACGCTTGCCTTGTTAAACCAGTCGCCAACCGAAAAAATCGCCTTGATCGAACTGGCGCTGGAGCGGCTGCGCTGGCTGCCGGAACTGCCCGATGGGCCGCTGATTGTGGTCAATATTCCGGCCTTTCAACTGTGGGCCTTCAATTCGCCGGCGGATCAAAACCCGCTGAACATGAAAGTCATCGTCGGCAAGTCTCTTAAAAATCAGACGCCCATGCTGTGGGAAGAAATGGAATATCTGGACTTCATGCCGTATTGGAATATTCCCAGAAGCATAATGACCAAGGAAATCTTGCCGAAAATGCTTGGCGACTATAACTATCTGGCCCATGAAGATATCGAATTGATTTCGCGGTCCGCCGACAACGATTCAGAGTATCTCGACAACGTCATCGACGACATCAAACAAGGCAGAGTCCGTGGCCGGCAACGGCCCGGCAAGAAGAATCCACTGGGAAGAGTGAAATTTATCTTTCCCAACAATGCCGACGTTTATCTGCACGACACCCCGACCCGCAACGCTTTCAATCGCGACCGACGCGATCTAAGCCACGGTTGCGTGCGAGTCGAGGACGCGGAAAAGCTGGCGGAATTTGTACTCGACGATCAGAAAGGTTGGGACACGCAAGCCATCGAAGAGGCGATGGAAGGACCCAATACTCGGCGGGTCACCCTGCAAAAGCCGATACCGGTGTTATTTTTCTACACCACGGCGCTAGTGGATCACTACGGCAAGCCACGCTTTTATCCGGACATTTACGGAGACGATGCGCTGTTGCGGAATGCGTTGAACAAAGTGAGCTTGGACGATAAGCCGGTACTGATCAGCCAGAACAAGAAGGCCGGCGATTAGACCGGCAAATTCAGAACCTTACCAGGTTCTGAATTTGCCGGTGTCGAGATGGACGAAATCCGACTCGGCATAATACCCCACGCCGCCTCGGCGCATGGCTAATGCCGCGTTGCGGATGTGGCGTGTATCGTAGTCTTCGATGCGAATATCGATAGCTCTGCCCTGCATGTGCAAACTGTTGTTGGCAACGCCGGAGCTCTGGCTATGCAGTTGAGCATTGGTATGCGGCGAACGGTAACCGGAAATAATATGAAACGGCCGATTGACACCCAATATCAGCTTTAAATCGTGCAACTGGTCTAGCAACTCGACGTCGATCGGATGCACATCGCCGGAGCGAAAATCGCGCAACACAAAATTGATTTCCCTCAGTGCCCCCTTGATATAGCGGCCTTTTTCAAAATACGTCGCCTTCAGCTTGTCACCGGTGTGGGTATTTTGAAACGCCAGGGACTTATGCGAGGGGAATCTGCCTTTCGCGGCATGGGCGATGGCCGGCGCCCCCAAGGTC
>JAJRDU010000088.1 GCA_028748685.1 Methylococcaceae bacterium | reverse complement strand
CAGAGCCAGGACACCGCCCAGGGCCGCGCCGAGCCTAGGCAGCGAAAACCAGTCCTGATGGCCATGATAAAACTCGGCACCATACTGGCTGACCTGCTGCCAGTATTTGTCGATCTCCGCTTTCCAGTCCGGCGGCGTGGGTTTGCCGGTGTTATGTTGTTCTGACGACATGTTAACTCCTCTTGATGTACTTGGGTTAGCCGCTGGCGTTTTTCAGTTGTCGTTGGGTTCGAGAAACGGCATCAGGTCATAACCGAATTGTTGTTTTATTGTTTTCAGGGCTTTGTTTTGTATTTGCCGGACCCGCTCCCTAGTCACATGCAGTTGATCGGCAACCGCCTGCAAGGTCATTTCCGTGTGGTTTTTCAAGCCAAACCGCATGTTCAAGATGGTTGCCTCCTTCTCGGGAAGGCTGGCGACCACTTTGGAAAGGTATAGGCTCAGATTGTTGGCTATAAGTTCATTTAGCGGTAATGCGAATTGGTGCTGTTTGAGCGAAGCCATCAGGGTTTGGTCGTCGTTCTCATCGGTCAGCGAGGCATCCAGGGAATGGGTGGCCTGATAATAGCCGCTGATGCTCTTGATCTCTTCCAGCGACAGGTCGCATCGGCCTTGCAGTTCCGGCAGGCTCGGCCATCGGTTGTGTTCCAGATAACAACTTCTCATCGCCTCGAACACGATCGAGGCTTTTTCCGCCAATGCGACCGGTAGGCGCACCACTTTTTCTTGTTTGACGATCAGGCGCGAAATCGCCTGCTTGATCCAGAAAATGGCATAGGTGGAAAAGCGTATGCCTCGCGAAGGATCGAATCTATCCACGGCTCTGATCAGGCCGACTATGCCTTCCTGCATCAAATCGTCAAAACTCAGAGTGGTGGTTTTATGTTTGTAGGCCACGAAGGCGACCAGGCCGGTATTACTGGAAATCATTTGTTGCCTGATAGTTTGCAGGTTGCGTCGGCATGCGACCAGCTTGGTTTTATAGCCCAGCTCGTCGCACGGCATGGTTTGGATTTGTTCGGCAACTCGGATCAGCAATGCAGGAAAAAAATGAATGGAAGAGGGTTCGCGCTGGTGAGGCGGATTGTCAATGGAGGTATTGGCAGGTTGTACAAAGCAGTGGTCTTGTACAATGTCTGTGTCGATTTTATCCTGCTTCCCGATCATGTAATCCACGCCTTCACCGCTCGTGCTGGATAGTTGTGCGCTCAAAAGCTCTAGGGCATAAGGGTTGAGTAAAAGCAATTCCAGTAGTTGTTGTCTGGCCTGTTCCATCCGCAAGGCCAGGCTCCGGGTGGAGGATGAAACCGGCTCAAGGTCTGGTTCAACAAGGGTTTCGCCTATGCAGGGTAGCGGCTCATCGATAGTGGCCTGGAAAGTTTTCGGCAAGTCGCAAACCGTCGCAAGTGGGTTGGTGGCTGGGCAAATAGTGGTTTCGCTTAGTGGATAAAAATCTCGTAATGCCATGGCTAAACCTTTAAACAGGAATTAGGTTGGCTGAGAAATTATCTTAATGTACAATATTTGTCAAATAAAATAATAAACAAAATATAAACGATGTATTCAATTAAAACCATCGCTGCCTTGACCGGTTTGGGTACGGAAACGCTAAGAGCCTGGGAGCGCCGTTATCGGGCGATTGTTCCTGGCCGAGATGAAGGCGGACGTCGTTCTTATTCCCAGCAGGATCTGGAAAGGTTGACCTTGCTCGCCAACCTGACCCGCCAAGGTCACGCCATTAGCAAAGTGTCGGGTTTGGATGTAGAGCAATTGCGGAAGTTGCTGAATGCCGGCGGTGAAAGGGTGGTGGAACAGCGGTTGTTTGCCGAACAGATTGTCGATGCGCTGCGGGATTACCGGATCGATCACTGTGAGCAATTGCTGAAACGGGCCTTGATTGCCAATGAACCCTTGGCCTATGTGCGGGATATTCTGGCACCGGCGCTGAATCATGTTGGCCAATTGTGGCACGACGAAAAATTAAGTGTTGCCCAGGAACATATGTTTTCGGCTTGCGTGAAGCGCATCTTGCTGAGCATGGTAAATAACCTGCAAGGTTTATTCGGCAACAGGCCGAGTATGTTGTTTGCGACGCCCAGCGGCGAGCCGCACGAGTTCGGCATATTGATGTGTTGCTTGCTGGCCGCCGAGCAGCATTACGATTGTTATTATTTGGGCGCGAACGTGCCTGCCGCCGATCTGATCGATGCCGCCCTGAAACTAAAAGCCGACGTGCTGGTGTTGAGCCTTCCGAAAACGCCCCCCGATGCGGAAACCTTGGCGGATTTGAATAGCGTCGTGACGGCGATGGGCGAGGAAAAGGTGGCGATTTGGCTGGGCGGCAAAGGCGCCGATTATTGGCAAGCTCAACAGCAAGCCTTGCCTAAAAATTGCGAGTTTATTGCCGATCTCGATCATTTCCATGCCAGGGCGCGGCAACGGAGAAATATTGGTTAGATCGGGTTTATGGATGATCGGTTATCGCCGGTATTTCCGAGAATAGCGAGAACTGTCGCGATTTGGAAATTGAAGCGAGAGGCTAAGACAGTATCTCCCGCCTGCGCCGTCTCGTGCTTTCGTCCTTGAACCGAAGGTTCAAGTGGAAACCAAATCCAGTCAATCAGGCTTCCTGAATAAACAGGCATGCGCACCATGAATGGCAAAAAGTTTCCGGGGTAAAAACAGGTTCAGGAAACACCCAGCACTGCTCGAACGCCGCAGGAGATAGGATAGCTATTCTAAACGGATTTACGGGTTTTCTAAAACGTTTTCTATTTTCTTGCGCAATTCGATCAGACGGGCGCTGATGTCGGGCGGAGTGGCACCGCTTTTGGTGGCCGTGGCGCTCAAGTCGTGGGCCAGATTTAGCGCCGCCAATACCGCGATTCGGTCGGCGCCGGCAACCTTGCCGGTGTCGCGGATCTTGCGCATTTGCTTGTCGAGTTGGTGGGCCGAGTTGAGTAAGGCTTCCTGTTCTTCCGGCGCGCAGGCAATTTTGTATTCCTTGCCGAGGATATTGAGAGAGACGGGTAGTACGGGTTTGCTCATGAATCGTGTTCCATGGCTTTCAGGCGGGCTATCATGGCTTCGACGCGGGTTTTGGCCAGCGTGGTTTTTTCCAGAAGCTTGGCTTTTTCCTTGACCAGGGCATCTTGTTTAACTTTGAGGGATTTATTCTCGTTCTTGATCTGGCTGTATTGCGCGATCAGCGTATCCAGTTTCGCTTCCAGCGCTTCCAGTTCGGTCGATGGGTCTTTTTCTGATGGGGTCATAAGCAATATAGTCGCCGATACGACATAAAAATCATCCAGGATAATGAACAATGTTAGCATAAGCGCCGTTTTTAAACAGCTTCTTAACACGAGTGAATGGCGAGTAAATAATGTATCAAGCGGTGAATGCAATTTTGGCACAACAGGACGCCGACATCGATGCGGCGGAGGCTCACGGTATTGCTGTGGGTATGTTATCGGTGGAAGCGCGCGCCGATGCGGATAGCTGGCTGCAGGAGTTAATCGCCGATAGCCAAGTGATTGTCGATGCTGATAAGACATTGCTGTTGGGGCTGTTCGAGCAGACCCGGCGGTTGTTGGATAACGAGGCCGATGAGTTTGCTTTCGATTTGTTTCTGCCCGACGACGAAGAGCCCTTATACGAGCAGGTGGAAGCCTTGCGCAGCTGGTGTCAGGGCTTCCTGTTCGGTATCGGCTATGCGCGATCTTCCAGCGACTGGCCGGGCGAGACCGGCGAAGTGATGCGCGACATCATCGAATTGACCAAGATCGATAACGACGTCCAAGGCGAAGACGACGCAAACGCGCTGATGGAGATCCGTGAATATCTTCGCGCCGCAGTGTTTATCGTCAGGGATCACTACCTTGAGGTACAGGATGTACCGAATGCAGCAAACGCAGGAGCAGTTTGTCGTCCGGAAGCCGGACACGAACAAAGTCATTAATCCATATAAAGCAAAATGAAACAAAGCGAATTCAAAAAACGTCGTGCCGGGCTGATGAAGCAGATCGGCAAGGGCAACATCGCCATCATTGCCAGCGCCCCGCAACGGACCCGCAATCGCGACGTTCACTACCCTTTCCGCCAGGATAGCGATTTTTTTTATCTCACCGGTTTCAACGAGGCCGAATCGCTGGCGGTGTTTATTCCGGGTCGCGAGCAGGGCGAATATGTGCTTTTCTGCCGCGAATTCGACGAGAAAAAAGCCCTGTGGGAAGGCGCGCATGCCGGCCTGGAAGGCGCTACCACCCATTACGAAGCCGATGACTCCTTTCCGATCGACGATATGGACGACATCCTGCCCGGAATGCTGGAAAACCGGGGCAAGGTGTTTTATCCGATGGGTAAGGACAGTGAGCTGGATCACAAGCTGCTGGAATGGATCAATCACATTCGCAAGCAATCGCGGACCGGCGTTTCCGCGCCCGGCGAATTGGTGTCGCTGGAGCACATTCTGCATGAAATGCGACTGTTTAAAACCTCGGAAGAATTAAAGCTGATGCGTAGGGCCGGTGAAATTTCCGCCCGAGCCCACGTGCGGGCCATGCAATTTTGCAAGCCGGGTATGCATGAGTATCAGATTGAGGCGGAAATTATCCATGAGTTCATTCATCACGGATTGCGCGCAGTGGCCTATCCGTCCATCGTCGCCGGCGGCAAAAATGCCTGCGTACTGCATTACACCGACAACCAGGACAAACTCAACAAGGGCGACCTGCTGCTGATCGACGCCGGCGTCGAATGCGATCATTATGCCGCCGACATTACCCGCACCTTTCCGGTGTCCGGTAAGTTCAGCGAGCCGCAGCGCCTCTTGTATCAACTGGTGCTGGACGCGCAGGCAGCCGCATTGGCGGAAATCCAACCCGGCATCGCCTGGAACAAGGCGCATGAAGCCTCGGTGGAAACCTTGACCAAGGGCCTGGTGGAATTGGGTTTGTTGAAAGGCAAGGTCAAAAAACTGATCAAGGACGAAAAATACAAACAATTCTATATGCACCGTATCGGTCACTGGCTGGGCATGGACGTTCACGATGTCGGCGACTACAAGATCAAGGACGAATGGCGCTTGCTGGAGCCGGGCATGGTGCTGACCGTCGAGCCCGGCCTTTACGTGCCGGCCGACTGCGAGACGGTGGACAAACAATGGCGCGGCATCGGTA
>JAJRDU010000087.1 GCA_028748685.1 Methylococcaceae bacterium | reverse complement strand
CGGCTATCAAGTCCAGCAGCTGTTCCGCCAATCGCTGTTTGTCGGTCATTGCCAGAGTTTGCTGGCCGCCCGGCCAATAAACCTGAAGGGCATTACGGTCGCTATCGAAACCGCCCACCACCTGGCCTACCCAGTTGGCGGCGATCATGTCCAGATTCTTGCTACGCAGCTTGCCAATAGCGTAAGTTTCCAGATCATCGGTTTCCGCGGCAAAACCGACCGTAAAGGGTTTTTTTGGTAGGCTGGCGACGGCGGCGACGATGTCGGGGGTTTTCTGCAATTCGATAAGTCCGGAGTCCCCCTGCTTCTTGATTTTGCTGTCCAGAACCGTCACCGGACGGTAGTCGGCAACCGCCGCAGCGCCGATGTATATCTCGGTTTTGGCGACGTTATCCATCACGGCGCTATACATCTGTTGAGCGGTTTCGACTTCAATCACGTTTGCCGCAGTCGGCGCGCTTAAATTGACCGGACCGCTGACCAGCGTCACGTCGGCGCCGGCAGCGAGGGCGGCGCGCGCCAGCGCGTAACCCATCTTGCCGGAACTGCGATTGCTGATGAAGCGCACCGGGTCCAGCGGCTCGCGGGTTGGGCCGGCGGTGATCAACACTTTGACACCCCGCAGCAGTCCGGGATTGGCGCAGCCCATCAAGCGTTCGCAAATCGCCTCGGGTTCCGCCATGCGGCCCAATCCCTGCTCGCCGCAAGCTTGTTCACCGGCTTCCGGGCCTATCAGCTGCACGCCGTGCTGTTTGAGTCGGGCGATATTTTCCTGGGTCACGGGCTTGTGCCACATCGCCTGATTCATTGCCGGCGCGACCAGCACTGGACATTCGGCTGCCAGGTACAGCGTGGAAAGCAAGTCGTCGGAGATACCGTGGGCCAGCTTGGCCAACATGTTGGCGGTGGCCGGCGCGATCACCAGGCTGTCCGCCCAACGTGCCAGATGAATGTGGCTCATGGCTTGTTCCTGCCCGGCATCCATTAAATCGGTGTGCACCGGATGGCCGCTCAGTGCCTGAAAAGTCAAGGGTGTGACAAACTGCCGGGCGGAGCGGGTCATCACCACGCGAACTTCGGCGCCGCGCTTGCGCAGCAGGCGCACCAGTTCCGCAGACTTGTAGGCGGCGATGCCACCGCATACACCCAATAGGATTTTCTTGTTAATCACATTTATCCATGCCGAGATTGAACGGTGGATTATGGCAAACTCGCCTTTCTAAGTATAGGGCGCTTATAATCCGTCGCGGCGCAATTGGTCGATCACCGCCTGGGTGGTTGCCAGATTCACGGCGCTCAACAGGATGATTTCCGGTCGGGATCGGTGGTAAAGGCGTGCATCTTGCCGTAGATGCTGACGTTGTCGATACCGGCGTGGTCCGCGAATCCGAGGTAAAACCAGACCATCTTTCAGGGAAACAGCGATGCAGTAAGTCGTATGGGCAATGATCGAGAGCGGTTTACAGATAATCCAGCACCAGGCCGGCAAACACCGCCAAACCGAACCAGTTGTTGTTCAGGAAGGCCTTGAAACAGCTGGGTTTGTGGTAGTGAAAAATCAGAACCTGTTGATAAACGGACAACGCCGCCGCGACGCCCAGGCCCACATAATACGGCCAGCCCAATTGCTGCATCTGGCCGACCGCGATCAACAAGCCCAGGATGACCAATTGCAATGCGCCGGTAATCTCTCGTACCCGGTTACCGAATAGAATCGCGGTGGATTTGACGCCGATTTTCAGGTCGTCGTCGATGTCGACCATTGCATACATGGTGTCATAAACCAAGGCCCACAACAGCACCGCCAAGTACAAAATCCAGGCCACCAGGGGAATATGATTGGTCTGCGCCGCGAACGCCATCGGCACCGCGAAACCAAAGGCCATTCCCAGATAAGCTTGCGGCAAGTGGGTAAAGCGCTTCATGAACGGGTAGCTGGCGGCCAGAAATGCGCCGACGAAGGACAGCGCGATGGTGTACCAGTTCATCAGCAACACCAGTCCGAAGGCCGTCAGACATAACACGACGAATACTACCAACGCTTCCTTAGGATTCACCTTGCCGGCGGCGATGGGCCGTAGCTTGGTCCTATCGACATGCGGATCGAAATCCTTGTCGGCGTAGTCGTTGATCACGCAACCGGCGGCGCGCATCAGCACCACGCCCAGCACGAATACGGTCAGCACCATAATATCGGGGCGGCCGTCGCTGGCGATCCATAAGGCCCACAAGGTTGGCCAGAGCAAAATCAAAATACCGATGGGCTTGTCGAAGCGGGCCAGAAGCCAGTATTGGTGGAGACGGTCTCTAAGTTTTTCCATGGATCGGGTTTTTAATGTTGTAAGGCGATGTTTGCAAACCGGCGTTGAATATTTTCCATCGGCCGGCAGACGGGTATTTTGCTAAATACATTTTAGCAACTCTCGGGCTTGGTTCTCTGGCTGGAAAAAATTAGACGCCGTTTTTTTCAAAAAAGGCAAAACTTCAACGCCGTCTTAAAGCTAAGGCGATCATGAGAAGGTTTAGCCCCATATCCCAAAAACATTCCTGATTAGCAAGCTCCTTCAGCTAATCAGCGGAATCCGGGTTATTGCCGATTAAAAAGCGCATACTGGTTTCCAATTCCAAGGAGACACCCGTCATGGCTATGAATCGTATCCAATTT
>JAJRDU010000086.1 GCA_028748685.1 Methylococcaceae bacterium | reverse complement strand
CCTTGGGTAGCAATTCAGAGTTTCTTTGGACACCCTTGCCTTCGCCTACATCTTCCCTTCTCACAGGGCAATGGCTGGACTTCCACCAGCTTGCTGACTACCATGCCAGTCGCACCGGATTCCGCTTCGCTTCATCCAGGCTACTTGCTGGTTTCGCGAAGCAAACCGCCATTCCAAACCGTGCGGAAACATCTCCAGACATCGCGGCACCATGGCTTCGTTCGTTGGTGGATTGCCAAGGCAAATCCACCCTACGATTCATCCGCCGTACGGTCATGCAGAGTAGCGAGTTAGCTAGGCCAAATTCTCTCTTTACGTGCTTTAGTTTTTTCAGGATCCTTGGGGTCTGGCCCAAGTATAACAACATACCCCTGTCTTCCCGTGTTAGATATTGAATTTTCATCTCCACCTCTTTCAATAATAGATATGGAACAACCTTCACAGCACGGCTTCGTCGGTGCAAAGTACGCAACGCCGTCTATGTCATCTTCATGATCTGCCCACGATAGCCCCCTTTGTTCTGCGTGCGTATGTGTAGTTTCTTGCTCCACATTTTTATTTGATGTTCTAGGAATTCTTCTCATTTCATCGTTCTTTTGAACCATAGGTATATTTTTATCATCCCCAACAATGTATCGGTCACCAATTACATCACGAACACTTATTGGTAATAATCCGCGAGGCGAGCCGTTGCTTGATACTACAACCTCGTAC
This sequence comes from Methylococcaceae bacterium, assembly GCA_028748685.1. Lineage (GTDB taxonomy): Bacteria > Pseudomonadota > Gammaproteobacteria > Methylococcales > Methylomonadaceae > Methylomonas. The sequence continues at coordinate 9,061 of JAJRDU010000086.1, read as the reverse complement.
ATACCATTACGCTGCACAACCATTGGACAAAGAGTAATCTGTTGATTTAAGAATGAAACTTGCTTGTTTGCCGCTGCATTAAGTTGAGCATCCTCATTCTTTATAGCAGTATCCAATCGATCTGCTAAATCATCTGCCTCTTTACGTGCACGCTCGAACAGCTCTCCAGAGTCATGGATTATTAATTTCCACGGTTTCTCCTTTCTTTTTCCCGTACGATAATAAATAGGGAGGCCTGGCTTAACCGAGAGGATACGTGTCTTTTTATCGCCGTTATCAGCTGTCTTATCGTGATCCAACCCCAACACATCCACCCAAACCAAGGGATTAGCCGGATAGGCATATAAATTAATACCCCCCGACTGTCCCTTGGGGTCGGACTGCAAATACCTTCCCAGCGTCGGGCTGTAATAGCGGAAGCGGTTGTAATGCAGTCCGGTTTCCGGGTCGAAGTAATGACCCGGAAAGCGCAGGTCGTAGGCTATGGTATTGCCTGAGGCGACGGTGATCAGTCCGTAGGGATCGATGTCTTCGGCGCGCCAGACCGTTTTTCCCTTGTCGTCCTCTATCCATTCCGGCAACCCGACCTGGTTGTGGAACACGAAATAAGCCCGGCCCGATTCGGGTTCGGCGTCGACGCCCGCGTAGTCGATGAACATGAAGGGCAGGAAGGCGGCTTCGTTGGCGTAAATATAGAGGCGCAGCCGGCCGTCCGGCGCCAGTTCGGCCGCCGGCCGGTCGCCGTCCCAATAATACTCGGTGCGTTCGTCGCCATGGGTTTTGGCGATGCGCCGGCACAAGCCGTCGTATTCGGCGGTCCAGGTCTCCTCCCGGTCGCTCCATTCCACCCTTACCAGCAGGTCCATGCTGTCGTAGTGGTAGCGCGTGCTTGCCTCGCCAGCACCGAGGACTTCCGAAACATGGTTGCGATGGTTGTAATGGAAAGACTCCCAGGGCGATTCGGAAAGCCGGTTGCCTTCCCGATACCGCAGCCAGGGGTGTTGCGGATTGGACAACAGATTGCCGGCCGGGTCGTATTGGTAACGCCTCACGGTCCAGCCGCCATGGGCATCCAGTGGCAGCAAGGTTGGCGAGTCGCCGAGCCGTCTGGAGGCCTCGCCGGCCTTTTCCCAACCGGTTTCCGGCTGGATCGGAGGATGCGGGGCATCGTATCCGCTGATTTGTTTCGCCGCTGGCGCGCGGTTTTCCGCCAGCAAGGCTTTGATTCGTACGCGCGGAATTTCCCGCGTCGCATCCCATTCCAGCGCGCTAGCCATGTCTTCCTTGGAAATCCGTACCGTGGCCTCAGGATCGAGGGCTTTAGCCAGTTTTTCCCGCTTGATCCGTACCGTTGAAGTCGGAGCGAGCGCACGAGCGACCCGTTCGCGAGGAATCCGTAGCGTGGCGTCCGGATCGAAAGCTTTTGTTATCTTTTCGCGATCGATCCGTACCGTGGGATCTGGATCGATGGCGCGAGCGACCCATTCTCGAGGAATTTGCGCCGTGGCGTCGGGGTCTACCGCCCGCGAGGGAACCTGCTCGACCGGAGGCAGGAATAGCTCTCCCGGCGCGTGGATTTCGGCGATCAGACGGTGGGCCGCGTCGTAGTGGAATTCGACGGCCTCTTTCCGGCTGTCGCTGACCCGCCGCAGTTCGCCTTCCGGGCTGTATTCGTAGCGCGTCCAACGGGCGTCTTCGGTACGTTCGCCCCGACAGTGGATACGACCGGTACAGCGGCCGTCGCCGTCGTAAGCGATGAGCAGAAGACTGCCGTTGCCTAGCCTGAGGCTTATCCGCCCGTCCGCTGTACGCCTCAAGCGATGTGCCCCGCCTACGGGCGTAGTGATCAGCACTTCCCCGTCGGGCTGAGTTTCGTAACCGACGGTGAAACGGTCAAAATATTCGGTCTTCGCCAACCGCGCACGGCGATAGACATGGGAGACGCCCATGCCATCCCGTTTGTCCTCGGTTCTGCGTCCCAGCCCGTCGTAAGCCATTCGAACATCGTATTTTTCCGTCGATGCCTGGGTAAAATTGCCGCGCTCGTCGTATTCGTAATGGTATACCTCGCCGGAAGTCAGGATGCGCTTGCTGTGCAGGCCGTTTTTTCCAACCTCGAATTTCAGCAGCAGGTTGCCGTCGCCATCGTGTTTCGCTATCAGGCGATCGCCGACATCGTATGCGTAGCGCTCGCGCAGCACGCCGTGGCGCGTCACGCTGGTGATGCGGTCCTTGTAGTCGTAGCTGTAGTGGCTTTCGTTGCCTTTGGCATCGGCGACGAAGGCCACCTTTTCCCTGAGCGTGTAGCCGTATTCGACCGTGTTGCCCAAGGGATCGGATTCCGTGCCGCGCAGATTCCAGGAAACCGTGGTGTAGTGATATTTGCGGCCATCCTTGTCCCGGTGCTGAACCAGATTACCGGAGGCATCGTGCCGGAAGACTTCGCTGCGTCCGTAGACATCGATTTCTTCGACCACGCGCCCCCCAGCGTCCCTGATCAAGCGAGGCTCGGGAAGAACAGGGGCGGGACCGGCCAAGACCTCGGCGGCCAGTGGGGAAAGCGCGGGAGGCATCGCAAGCCTGACGCCCGGCTCGTTCTCCGGCTCGCCCCACTGCAGGCCCAGAGGCGTACTCGGCACTTCATGAGCCAAGGGATTGGGCAGGTTCGGTGCCTCATCCCGAGTCGGCCAGAGATTGCCCCAACGGTCTCGTCTGCCGGTGTTGCGGCCCCGCCCGTCATAGAGCCATTGCATCGCCCGGCCGCCCGAATCGATTTCCCGGACGATACGCCCCGAGGCATCGCTTATCCGCTCCCGCGCGCCGCCATAAGGATCTTCGATGCGCGTGACGGTACCAGCCTCATTATGATGAAAAATCCATTCTCCTCCGTCGGCCTCGGTGACCCGGGTACGCCCCGGCTCGTAGCGGAGCTTGACTCGCCAGAGCTTGTCCTGGCCGGCGCTGGCGATGCAGCGGCCTTCGCCATCGTACTGGTAAAAGAACGAGAATCCGTTTCGGTCGGTTTCCCGCGTCATGCGGCGGTTTTCGTCGAAGGCATAGCTTCCGGTCGCGCCCAGGGGATCGCGCCATTCCGTCAGACAACCTGCTTCGTCGTAAGCGTAACCGGCGATGGACAATGGCGCGCCATCGGCGGCAATCCGCACCATTTCGACGATATGACCATGGCTGTCGTAGCGGAAGCGGGTTTCGCCACGCAATGTCTGACCGTCGTTCGAAATTTGCACGATGCGTTCCAGGCGCCCATCATTGGTGTAATGAAAGTCGCTGCTATGTTTGTCTGTAACCACACCGATCAGCCGTCCCGACTTTCCCGAGGCGGAGTTTCTTTCGAATGCCATGTTTCCCAGAATGTCGTGCCGCAACTCGAAATGCCGGTCGTCGATCTGTTCCAGTTCGTAACCGGCAAAGATGCCTCCATAGCGGCCATCATTATCGCGAGGGAATGCGTATTCCCTGAATTGCTGATCGACGTAGACGGCGCGAGTGCGTAGCAATTTGAGTTCGCGCTGGAAGTTGTGGCTGAAACCGAAACCTAGCGGTCCGTTCCGGTCGTTCCAATGGCTGTTGTAATAGCGCTCCCAGCGAAATGCCAAAAATTCCTGATCTTCATAGTCCAGAAATTCGTTGGCGCTCGCGCCCGTTACGGGATCGATGGGATGACCCGGCCGGTCGCATTCAGAATTCTGCTGCCGGTGCTTGCCTTCGTATGACCCAGGTTCGGCTCTGTGCCGCCCCTGATACTTGTTCTGCCTCGGAAGCTTGGGCAGGCCGCCCCTGGCTTTGGCCAGCAGCGCCATGGCATCCGGTAGCGGGAAGCCGCCGATCAGTACGGTAGGATTACCCAATATCAGCGCGCCGGTGCAGGGCGGCGCGCCGGGATCCTTACCCATCAAAGCGCCCAGCGCCATCGCCGCGGCATCCGCCCCAGCCTGTGCGGCGGTGAGCCGTGCCTTGTTCGAATCGCCGCCCGCCTGTTCCGCCGCGGCGGAAACCCCGCCCGCCGCCACCCCGGCGCCTTCCAAGGCCAAGCCCGCCACGTCCTTGGCTTTATCGAAGGCTTTTCGCGCCTTGCTGGCTTCTTTTGCCGCCTTACCCACCGCCTCGGCTTGTTCGCCGACCTTGCGCAATTTTTTGAATGGCAAGCCGGGAACGCATTGCCGGGTGATGTCGATGCCCATCCGGGCGGCTCGCGCGCCGCCGATGAAGGTATTGCTCGATCCAGTGAAGATTTCGAAGATCGGCGCCAGGCTGCCGCAAGTTGGGCCGAAGCCCAAATCGCCGGCTCTGGCGGCAGGTATCCCGCCTATCAGTACGTTTACGGCACCCGCGCAGATAGTCGGCCCGAAGGCGGGCAACGGCACGCCCGAGCTGGGCGGATGAGGATGCGAGTGGGGTATGCCCAGATGAGGAACGCCGAGCACGGCGGCCGGCATGCCCGGCACCAGCCCGTTCAAAAACGCGGTACACAAGGACAGCCCCGTGTTGAGCAATTCAAAGGGCAATCCGACGGCGCCCAAGACTCCATTCAGGTGCTGGCTAACCGCGCCGAGTTCACCTTGCTTAGGATCCGGCGCTCCCTGAAAAGGTTCGGCCGTTCGGTTGACGACCTGTTTTAGCGCATCGATGGAGGTATCGCCCGTAAGCTCGAGCAAAGGTTCCGCCGTAGGCGGCCCATCGGCCGGCGTGTACAGTTTGTCGGTGCTAATTCCCATGTAGTCAGGCTCGAATCAGGACAGTGGGCCGTCGACGAGAGCCTGCTTTTCCAACTGGTACGCTTTGGCCTCCACACTCCGGCCGGCCATGGCGTAAGCCGAAATCAAGCGATCGAGTATGGGCACGGCCAGTTGCGGACATTCGAACTCCAGGCATAAATCCTTGGCGGCAATCCAGGTCTGGACGGCCATGATGGCCTTGCGCTGGCCCAACTGGGCGGCGCCGAGTTTTTCCAGCGCGCTAATTTTCGCAAAAGGCGAAATCAGTTTGCCGGCGGTTTGGTCCGCCAGATTCAGGTAGCCTTCGGCCTCCTCAAACTGATTCAGCTGTAAACAGCATTCGCCCGCCGCCTGCAACAGATTCAGCAACACCGGCAGATTGCCGTCGGGCGCCGCCACCGCCAGGGCTTGTTGATAGCGCCGCTTGGCTTGCAGGTTATTGCCCAATCGCATCTCCACGTCGCCGGCCCCGCCGAGCGCCAGCGTCTGACCGACTGCGTCCTGCTGCTCGGCGTAATGGCTATAAAGAAGCGCATACTTTTCCAGCGCCTGGTCGTAACGTTGGTGGGCAAGATCGAGACCCGCAAGCTGAATCAGGGCCTGCATGCGTTCCGCTACTGGAACATTGACATCGTTGACGGTTCTGATGGTTGCGTCCGCCGATTTTTCCTCCGAAAAGTCGACGTCCAAAACCAGCACGTCGTCGGCTTTCTCGCGCTTGAGATCGGGCAATAAAAACGGCTCCGTTTTGCAGTCCCGCACCAAAAATCTGTGGCCGTTCATCCAATCCTGATCATCGGCGCGCGCCAGCAAGGGTGCGATCATGGCTTTGTATCCTATCCGATCACCGATGCCCGATGGCAAAAGTCCCCAGATGATGTCGGTATCGTGATGGACATGTTCCCGGACATACTCGATGGCTGCACGTAGCCGTTTACATGGCGCTTGGCGGGGGTCGAGGCAAACAAGCGGAAGTGGAGACCAGGGCTCTTCCTCGGGGGCGGGGTTTTCATTGACGGCTTCGATCTGCAGGATCAATAAATCCAGGCAGGCCTGAAGATAGTCTCCAGCGTTGTTGCACTCGAAGGGAAAAATTTGAAATAAGTGGGACTTCCACTGTTTCTCCCAGTTCTGCAAGCCCCTGACCGGAAACACGATATCGGCGTCTCCGCCGTTGACGATCAGCGTCGGGTAATCCGGTTGTTCTATGAAGGCCTGCAGCGCGGACTCCATGGCTACGAACTCGCGGCGCATGGATTAATCCCCTAATTCAGGCGTATGTAGCGGCTTCTGACGACGGTATCGGCTTCGGTACGAATGTCGACGCCGCCGCGTCCCGCTTCCAGTTCTATCGTCGAGGCTTTGAAGCGCAGCTTGCCGGCCACTTCGATATCGATATCTTCGTTCAGCAGCCTGACGACCGGCCCCTGACTGGATGTATAAATGTCGAGCAAGGGATTGTTTTCAAAATCGGTAATACGCAGGCTTTGTCCTGGCTCCAATTCGAGCCGGCGGCTGGCATCGCCGATTTCTTCAAACTGTCGGTCTGCGGGAAGCCCTTCGATCACCGCCGTCACCAAGCCATGCGGCCAGTTGACAGGTTGTTCGATCAAGACCCTATCACCCCGGCGGGGCTGCGTACCACGCACGCATTTCAGCCAGCTTTCGCAAACCTCTCCTTCGCCGGAAAGCCAGCGCACAAAGACATGGGCCTTATGATCGGGATTGTGGGTGTCTATCACCTCGCCCACCAGGGATGAATGTTGTGCGCTAGCGTCCGGCGATGGCATTTGCCTGTCGACCCCGAGCGATTGCCGCAAGGACGGCTCAAACTCGTCCTCCAACATACCTGATTCGTTCGATTCCTTATCAAAATACATATCCGCTCCTTTACAAAATCAATTGATATGGGCAATCGTGCCCTCGATCGTGATGCCGGATGAATCGATGGTGATGCTTCCGCCTTTGGTCTGCAACAGGATACTGTCTCCTTTGATAATGACATTCTGTGATGTCACGGCCACCTCGTTCGTGGTTTTGTCGCCGGTACTGCCGATAGCGATAGTTGGCGCTGTCACAATCGCATCCGTTGTGCCTTCGCAATACACAACCGGGGTGCCCTTGATGGTAACGCCATTTCCGGTTCCCGTAATACCGACACCTTCGACATCCCCGGTAATACCCACACCCTTTCCCTTCCCATGCAGATACACCATTTGAGCCGCCGTGGCGGCGTAGTCAGCGGTTTCTACCCGTACGATCCGGGATCCAGTTTGGACGATATGGGTGCTATCTCCCTTCACGGCGACGGTCCTTGTACCGGTCGCCACTGTCAGCGTGTCGTTGCCGGTCTGGACGGTACGTGCGTTGTCCCCCTTCACGGCGACAGTCCGGGTACCGCTTGCCACGGTCAGTGTGTCGTTGCCATTCTGCACCGTGGTGTTGCGATGATTCATGACGGTGTTGGTCTGATCGTGCTCGACGGTGGTATTCATGTCGTGCTGCCCGTGGACATTGATCTTTTCGGCGCCGGCCGTATCGTCCATGGACATCTCGTTATAACCCCTGCCCTTGTGAGTATTCGACTTGATGCCGCTAACGACACCAGCGCCCGGAAGCGGGAAAGGCGGCATCATGTCGGCGTTGTAAACGCTGCCGGTGATGATGGGCTGGTCGGGGTCGCCTTCCAGGAAGTCAACGATCACTTCGTGGCCGATGCGAGGAATGGAAACCATGCCCCAATTCTTACCGGCCCAGGGTTGGGAGACCCTGACCCAGCATGAACTGTCCTGGTCCCTATTTCCGTAGCGATCCCAATGGAATTGTACTTTCACCCTCCCGTATTTATCGGTATAGATTTCCTCACCGGCAGGCCCTACTACCATGGCAGTCTGGGCTCCCTGGACATAGGGTTTTGGCGTACTGCGCGAGGGACGAAAAGCTCGCTTGACGTCCTGGACCGTAAAACTGCAATCAAATAAATTTTCTTCGCAAGCCGCGTTGGATCCGGAAAAGTATTCGTCTAGCAGCAGACGGTAAGTCGCCGAGATCACCAGATATTCGCGGTTCTGGTCCTTGCGCGGAAATTCCTCCAGATTAAACCGGTAACCGACCGCCAAGCCGCGGGCATTGCATTTGCCCTCGCAACGTTCGAAGCGAGCGTGATGTTCCTCTAGGCGCAGACGAACAAAATGGTCGCCTACGCCGGTTTCCGTAAAACAACCGGGGTAATCAAAACATTCATACTCGGCGTGGGAATGGGATTCCTTGCGCTTGGCTTTGACCAACAAATTGGCATTGGGCTTTTTAAAGTCATAATCGGTAATTTCATAGGCGCCAAGCTGGACTTCGCGCGCGAACCCCCAATTGTGTACGTGATCCTCGGGAGGAGGACTCGTTGTGTCAGTGTTTGCATGGTAGAGGATGTTCTCATAGCCAGGAAATTTGTCGTGGGCACTACAGGAGTCGGCTAACACCAGGTAATGCTTGTCTTTTTCATGGGTAAAGTAATAGCAGATACCTTCTTCTTCCATCAGGCGGCTGACAAAATTGAAGTCAGTCTCACGGTATTGCACGCAATACTCTCGGGAGGCATAGCTGCCGCTCAGTTTTTCCTTGAAGTCACTGAAGCCTTGGTCGCGAAAGACTTGCTTGATAATATCGGGAGCCGTTTTATTCTGGAATATCCGGCAATTGGATGCCCGTGTCAGAAACCAGAGCCAAGGCCGCACTGTCATGCGGTAATAGGCGAACATATTGAGATCTTCGTATTGGCCAAAGCGGATGACGAAGCCATTGAAATAACGCCATTTGCCGTTCGCCATCTCCAGGGCGATACCAATGTTTTTACCCAGCAACTGTTCGGGATTGATCGATGGACTTTCGCTGATTAGTTCAAGACTATACTCGAACGGCTCACTGAGACTTTCCCGACCATTCATTTGGTAAAACAGCAAGGTATCCTCGGCAAGTGGCGTAAATACCTGAATCTTACGATTTCTTTGCGTCACAGCCATGAATATCTGTTCCTAGCCTAAAAAGTCATTCTACAATTAGCAAAAAATCACACTTTTACATGCCATTTCTGTTATTTATACCATTTTTAGAAAAACAGGCAACTGATTTTAGCCTTTAACCATTATAAAAAAGCAGGCATTCAGACACCAACTATTCTTGATAGGACTATTTTTCGCCGCCTTTTCTCGGGGCAAAAAAAAGCCCGCTCATGTTGGAACGGGCTTTTTGTGATAAGAGCTTGGCGATGTCCTACTTTCACATGGCAACCTGCCACACTATCATCGGCGCTAAGCGGTTTCACTTCCGAGTTC
>JAJRDU010000085.1 GCA_028748685.1 Methylococcaceae bacterium | reverse complement strand
ATTCCGCCGCCTGGCGAAGTCGTTGCAATTCCTGTTGTTGCAAGGCTTTGGATTCGGCATCGGCGTAGCTGCCGGTATGGAGTTCGACCACCGGTGCCCCTGCTTTTAATGCCGCATCGATTTGTTTGATCTCGGGATCGATGAATAGCGACACATCTACCCCTGCCTCCTTTAAGGCCTGACAGGCGTCGCGCATTTTGTCCGCAGCACCAGCCACATCCAGTCCGCCTTCCGTAGTCAGCTCTTCGCGGCGTTCCGGCACCAGACAACAGGCATGCGGCTTGACCCGCGTAGCAATCACCAACATCGCTTCCGTCACCGCCATTTCCAGGTTCAGCTTAGTCTGCAGCATATCCTTCAACAAAAAAATATCCCGGTCCTGAATATGCCGCCTGTCTTCCCGCAAATGCGCGGTAATGCCGTCGGCACCGGCCTGTTCCGCCATTAACGCCGCCTGAACCGGATCGGGATAGCGCGTACCCCTGGCCTGCCGCAAAGTGGCGACGTGATCGATGTTGACGCCTAATAAGATAAGTTGTTTTTCCATTGGGTTTCCTTTTATACAGGCACAAGGTTAAAGGAACTGGGTTCAAAACTACAGTCCACACCTTGAACCTTGAACCTTGAACCTTGAACCTACAAATATTTTATGATCTTCGCCAGCACGTCCCGGCTTTTCAACGGCCTGCCCTGCAAATGTGCATCGAGCATTTTTCTTGATAATAGCTTGGCTTCGGACAAAGCTATCCGATTGAGCTCCCCTTGAGCCGCCAGCACCCGCAGAGTTTCACCACTAACCAGGCCGCCAGGATCATCAACCATCCCGAAACCGGGCAAAAAATTGTAGCGCCGGCTATCCTGCACGGCATCGCCGGTATTGCCGTCAATATCAAGCTGTCCACCGTAGCCGGTTTCCGTCAGCAGATCGAGTTCGAAATAACGCAGCGTTTGTTCAATGGCATCGGCCCGCGACAAATCCTGCAGACAACGCCGATAGCAATCGAACAACTCGGGATGCGGATCGTGTTTGTGCAAAAACTTCTGCACCAATTCATTGACATAAAAACCGCAATACAAGGCCAAACGCTGCAGAGCATAACTGCCGAGATATTCGGCCTGAATCAGCGTCTTTAATTCGCTTCTGTCCAGATAGGAAACATTTAACAGCGTGAAAGGCAATAACAGCCCCGCCATTTTCGATTTTTCCTTGCGCACGCCTTTGGCGAGCACGGAAACGATACCGAAATCACGGGTAAACACTTCCAACAACAGGCTGCTTTCGCGGTAGGGCCTATGCTGCAGAATCAAGGCCGGCTGCAGATAAACAACCGTTTCAGTCATTAATCGATGCTATCGATAAACCCCAGGCTCTGCAGGGCGCGCTCGCTGTCCGACCAGCCTTTCTTTACCTTGACCCACAATTGCAGATACACTTTCTGGCCGATCAATTTTTCGATGTCGATACGAGCCTCGGTACCGATTTTTTTCAGCATTTCGCCTTGCTTGCCGATGACGATACTTTTCTGGCTGCTACGCTCCACCAAGATCGCCGCGTAAATCTTGCACAGCTCGGGATATTCCTCATAGCGCTCGATCTCGACCGTCAGGGCATAGGGTAACTCGTCGCCCAAACGGCGCGTCAGTTTTTCGCGGACGATTTCAGCGGCGAAGAAGCGCTCCGGCCTGTCGGTAATTTGATCCTCGGGATAGATAGGATCGGCTTCCGGCAATAAAGCCATGATGTGCTGTTCCAACAGATCCAGGTTGGTGTTTTTCAGCGCTGAAACCGGAATAATCTCTTCGAAGGGATATTTTTGCTTGGCTTCGGCAAAAAATGCCAACATCGCCTGTTTATCCTTAATTTTATCGACCTTGTTGACCACCAGAATCACCGGCAAACCGGCATACTCGAGTTTTTTAAAAATATTTTCGTCGTATTCGTGCCAGTACATGCCATCTAGCAACCAGACCACCACATTGACCCCGAGCAAGGTGCTGTCAGCAGTCTTGTTCAAATAGCGGTTCAAAACTTTTTTCTCGTCGCTGTGCATACCCGGCGTATCCATGAAGATCGCCTGACCGGCCTCGGTAGTCTTGATCCCCAGGATTCGATGCCGGGTGGTCTGCGGCTTTCTGGAAGTGATGCTGAGTTTTTGTCCCAGCAAATGATTCATCAATGTCGATTTGCCGACATTGGGTCTACCGATTAAAGCGACGTATCCGCAGTTCATGGGGCCTTGTTTTGCAATAGGTTTAACATTTTTTCGGCCGCCGCCTGCTCGGCTTTCTTGCGGGAAATACCGGTGCCAATACAACTCTCGTCACTGATCGCCACGCTACACTTGACCTCGAAGGTTTGTGCGTGATCGGCGCCGGCCATGCTGACCAATTCGTAAACCGGCAGTTCTTTTCTCTTCGCTTGCATCAATTCCTGCAATCGGGTTTTCGGATCCTTGTTCCAGTTGTCGGCTTTTAGTTCAGCCAGCTTATCCGCAAACAAAACCAATATCCATTGTTGGCACGCATCGATGCCCTGGTCCAACAACAAGGCACCCATGATGGCTTCCAGCGCATCGGACAAAATCGAATCTCGACGGAAACCGCCACTTTTCAGTTCCCCGGAACCCAGAATCAGATAATCGCCAATATTATGCTGACGGGCCAGTTCGGCCAGAGAACTTTGATTAACCAGACTGGCGCGTAAACGGCTCAGGGCGCCCTCGCCGGCGGAGGGAAAGAGTTCGTACAATTGTTGTGCAATCACGAAGCCTAATACCGAGTCGCCCAGATACTCCAGGCGCTCATTGTTATGAGCACCCATGCTGCGATGGGTTAGTGCCGTCGAAAAAAGCTGCGGTTGACTGAAAGTCAATCCCAGTTTTTTAGCTAGGGTTTCGGGCTTTCTAATCACCTGCTGCCGGCTTCGAATCCTTCATGAAATTCGACCAGTACACTCAGATTGCCAGCAATCTTCTCGACGCGCTCGTAATCGATATTGACGCTGACATAGCCGGGTTGAGCAATAATCTTGATATCCTCGGGCTTAACATGTTCTACATAATTCATGTCGAAACGTTTTTCCAGGCTGGTCTTGATTTCCTGCTTGGTCTTGGTGGTGATGTCGGTGGTCGCTTCCACCGCCGCCAAGGCATTGACGACACGGCTATGATTGATATAAATCGGCGCTATTTTCAGGATCAACAAGGTAAAAAACGCGATCAAACCCAAAATCAAGGCGATCGATATAAAGGTTAAACCCCGTTGTTTATTAAGCGAAGCCAACATAAAACTCTCCTAAGTATCCGAAGGATTCTATTTCAGGACGGTTCCGAGACGGCTGAAAGCAATGCCGCTATTTTCCCAGTCCCAGTTCATCCAGATGAAAAATGCCTTACCGACCAGATTGGCTTCCGGCACGAAGCCCCAATAACGGCTGTCATTGCTGTTATCGCGATTGTCGCCCATCACGAAATACTGACCCTTGGGCACCACAAATACATCCTCGACAGACGAAACGCCATGGCTGACCAGTATCGAATGCTCGATGCCTTGTAAATCTTCTTCCAAGCGTTCGGCCCCGGTCATGTTGGCACCCTGACCCACGCCTTGATAACGGCCGATGCTCACTTGTTTCACCGTTTGACCGTTGACCATCAACTTTTTATCGAAATAGGCTATACGATCGCCAGGCAAACCGATCACCCGTTTAATATAGTCCACGCTTGGATCTTTGGGAAAACGGAATACCACGATATCCCCGCGTTTCGGCTCGCCCATTTCGATGATTTTGTTGTTCAAAACCGGCAAACGCACACCGTAGCTAAACTTGTTAACCAGAATAAAGTCGCCGATCAGCAGGGTGGGCATCATCGAACCGGAAGGGATACGGAACGGCTCAACCAAAAAAGACCGCAGCAGCAAAACGATCAACACCACCGGAAAAAAAGACCGGGCATATTCAACCATCAGCGGCTCTTTCTCGACCGGATAGGGAAGATGAGCATATTTCAAATACAGCCAGTAAGCGCCCCAGATCAAGCCTGTGACAAAACATGCCGCGACAAGGATAAATGAATAATCGTAATCCATAATGGTTTCAGTAATAAATAAAGGCTATTCTTTGTTAACCTGCAGCACCGCCAGAAACGCTTCCTGCGGAATCTCAATGCTGCCCACCTGCTTCATGCGCTTCTTGCCGGCTTTTTGTTTCTCCAGCAGTTTTTTCTTGCGGGTGATATCGCCGCCGTAACACTTGGCGGTGACATTCTTACGCATGGCTTTTACAGTGGATCT
>JAJRDU010000084.1 GCA_028748685.1 Methylococcaceae bacterium | reverse complement strand
ATTCCATCACCGGCGGAATCGGACGTGATGCGTTTACTGAACTCAGGATTTTGATCGTTGAGGCAAAACAAGCGAGGCATCTAAATGTGGTTGGGGCGCGCCGTCGTTTAGTCCGTCGGGGGCGGCGCGAGCCTTACCACGAGCACCGTTCGGTTTTTACTAAGCATTAGCATGGTGTTGTGGTATTTTAGCGCCCCTCAACCGCCTAGCGACTCGACGACTAACCACACAGGATTATCAGCAACAAAATGGGTGTACAGGAAAACTTTGAACAACTCCCGCTAAAAGAATTCACCGAAAAAGCCTACCTCGATTATTCGATGTACGTGATATTGGACCGGGCCTTGCCACATATCGGCGACGGCCTTAAACCCGTGCAGCGCCGTATCGTCTATGCGATGTCGGAGCTGGGCTTGACCGCGCTGGCCAAATACAAAAAATCGGCGCGTACCGTCGGTGACGTGCTGGGTAAATACCATCCGCACGGCGATTCGGCTTGCTACGAAGCGATGGTATTGATGGCGCAGGACTTTTCCTATCGTTATCCCTTGATCGACGGCCAGGGCAACTGGGGTTCGCCGGACGATCCGAAATCCTTCGCGGCGATGCGTTACACCGAATCCCGGCTCACCGCCTACGCGCAAACCCTGCTCAGTGAGTTGGGCCAGGGCACGGTGGATTGGACCGATAATTTCGATGGCACCCTGAAAGAGCCTAGTTTGATGCCTGCCCGGCTGCCAAATGTATTGCTGAACGGCACCATGGGCATCGCGGTGGGCATGGCCACCGACATTCCGCCGCACAATCTGCGCGAAGTCGCCGCCGCCTGTCTGCAATTGCTGGACGAGCCGGAAACGCCGCTGGAAGGCCTGCTTGAGCATATCAAGGGCCCGGACTATCCGACCGATGCCGAGATCGTCACGGCCGCCGCCGACATTCAAAAGCTATATACGACCGGCAACGGCTCGGTGAAGATGCGCGCCAAATACGAGCTGGAAGACGGCAACATCGTCATCACCGCCTTGCCGCATCAGGTCTCCGGCGCCAAGTTGCTGGAACAGATCGCCGCGCAGATGCTGGCGAAGAAACTGCCGATGATAGAGGATTTGCGCGACGAATCCGATCACGAAAATCCCACCCGTTTGCTGGTCATCCCCAAGACCAAACGCATCGATGTCGACGCGGTGATGTCGCATCTTTTCGCCACCACCGATCTGGAGAAAAACTACCGGGTCAACCTGAACATGATAGGCCTGAACGGCAAGCCACAGGTTAAGAATCTGCGACAGATCCTGACCGAGTGGATCAGCTTCAGAACCGAAACCGTGCGTCGCCGTTTGCAATACCGCCTGGACAAGGTGCTGGCGCGCTTGCATATCCTGGAAGGCTTGCTGATCGCCTATTTGAATATCGACGAAGTGATCGCCATCATTCGCGCCGAGGATCATCCCAAACCGGTGTTGATGGCGCGTTTCGGCCTAAGCGATTTGCAGGCGGAAGCGATTCTGGAGCTGAAACTGCGCCACTTGGCAAAATTAGAAGAAATGAAGATTCGCGGCGAACAGGACGAGCTGGAGCAGGAGCGCCAAGCTTTGGAGAAAACCCTGGGTTCCGAGCGTTTGCTGAACCGTTTGATCCGCAAGGAAATCGAGCGCGACGCGGAAAAATACGGCGACGACCGCCGCTCGCCCATCGTCGCCCGTGAGGCCGCGCAAGCCCTGGATACAACCGAGCTGATCGCCAACGAACCCGTGACCATCATCCTTTCTCAAAAAGGCTGGATACGCGCCGCCAAGGGTTACGATATCGAGGTGGAAAGTCTCAGCTACCGGGCCGGCGACGCTTATTTATCGTCAGCCAAGGGCCGTACTACCCAACCGGCCTATGTGCTGGATTCCAGCGGCCGGGTCTACACCATCACCACCCACGATCTGCCGTCGGCCCGCAGCCAGGGCGAGCCGTTGACCGGCCGTTTGAATCCGCCGGCCGGCAGCTTGTTTACCGACGTATTTACCGGCCAGCCGGACGACTGGTTGTTGATGTCCAGCAATGCCGGTTACGGTTTCAGGGTGCAGTTGAAGGAATTGCTGAGCAAGAACAAGGCCGGCAAGGCTTTGCTGAGTCTGCCGACCGGCTCGAAAGTGATGACGCCGGCGCCTATTCCCAATGCAGACGATCTGCTGGCGGTGGCAACCCTGCAAGGCCGCCTGTTAATCTTTCCGGCTCAGGATTTGCCAGAGCTGGCGAAAGGCAAGGGTAACAAGTTGATCCAGATTCCGAGCGGCGACATCGTTTCCGGCAAAGATGCGGTGGTGGCTGTCACGGCGCTGACGGCGGGCAGTGAGCTGAAAATCCTGTCCGGCAAGCGCTTCGTCACGCTGAAGGCGATGGACATCGAACATTACACCGGCAACCGCGCCAATCGCGGCAACGCCTTGCCGCGAGGCTTCCAGAAAGTGGATGGCCTGGAATGCGTCAAGCCTTAAGCTTGGCAAATGTCGGGGCTCTGCCTATCATAGACATTAATGCTCCCTCGCCCTCCGGGAGAGGGTCGGGGTGAGGGGGGATTTTAAACAAATCTCCCCCCAGTCCTCTTTGTCAAAGAGGGGCGTTTTACAAGGCTACTTACAGGAACCCCATACCATGTTATTTTCAAAATTTACCCGGTTTTTACTTATATTGATCGCATCCAGCCTGCTGGTTTCGCCGAGTTTCGCCAAGGTTTTTTATAGCAAGGAAGAAGCCATGAAACTGGCTTTCGGCGACGACGCTACGGTGGAAATGATGTCTTTGTTCCCGACGCCGGAGGAAGTCGCCAAGATCGAACAGTTGGCCAAGGTCAAGCTGGAATCCAATTTGTTCAGTTTTTATGTGGGCAAGAAGCAGGGCCAAATCATCGGCTACGCCGCCATCGAATCTCACAACGTCAGGACCAAACCGGAAACCCTGCTGGTAGTGCTGGATGCAGAGGGCAAGTTGCGCAATGTCTACACGCTGGCCTTCCACGAGCCGCCGGAATATCAGCCGCCCGCACGCTGGTACGAGCAATTGGGCAACCATACCCTGGAACAACTGAGTTTTAGCCAGGATATTCAAGGTATCAGCGGCGCCACACTCAGTACTCGCGCCGCCCTCAATGCCGCCCGCAAGGTGCTGGCCGTCTACCAAGTCAGCGTCAAAGATAAACAAAAGTAATGCGATTTTTTGTAACCGGCGAACAGAATCGCCAGCTATTGATTAATACCCTGATTCTGATGTTTTTGGGTTATGTGGTGCTGTTATGGTTGAGTAACGGCTTGATGTATTTTCACAAAATGAATCTCAGCGCCGATTCGGTGCTGGCCTATTATCTGGGTTCGGAACAGGATTTTGGTCAACCCAGAAGCTACCAAAGCCTGCTGGAAGTCAGCCATTTTCATCTGTTTGCGATGGGGATGCTGATCCTTACCCTGACGCATTTGATGTTGATGACCGATATGCCGACACTGGTCAAAGTCTGGCTGAGCGTGGCGGTTTATGGCAGTGCCATCGCCGACGAGGCCGGCGGCTGGCTGGTGCGCTTCGTGCACCCTCACTTCGCCTACTTCAAGATTGCCGCGTTTCTGCTGCTGGAAACTTCGCTGGCGGTGCTGATCGTGGTGGTGATCATGTCCTTGATTCAGGCCAGACGGCGGGCGATTTGAGCTTTGACGGCCTTAAGGCCGCTTGGCAAGCGAACGGCCTTTTTAGTCCTGATGAAGGAATGCGCGACAAGTTATCCGCACGCACTCCCCGTTTTGTTATTCGTCGATGGCCTTGAATTGATACCCTTGCCCAGTTTGCCAGGACAGATAGAGTCGTTGCCCGTCGTTTACCAAGAACGCATCGTCGGCGCTTTCCGGCGTTGTACCGACAGTTTGCGGCTGCGACCAGCTTTGGCCGCCGTCGTCGGACCTGATCAAACGGACTAGATTATTGCTGCCGTCAAACTCCGACCATATTATCGCCACTCGTTGCCCGGCCGCTGACACGTCGGGATGCTTGGCGCCTTGGTTGCCGAAAGAGTAGGGCGGCGAATAACTTAAGCCCCCATCCTTGGAATAGCCGTAAAACAGTCCTTGCTTGTCCGCCGCTCCGCTGAACCATACCGCGTGGTACACACCGCTGTCGGTAATCGACAAGGCAGGGCCATGGTGCGGGCAAGCGTCGATCTTCCAGTTTTCCCCGCTCACCCGACTGACCGCACCGGGCGTATTCCAGTCCGTGAATTTTACCAAGGCGTGATCGCGGATGTTACCGTCGAAGACATGCCGCCACAATACGACAGGCAAGTCGTCGGTATCGATCGCGGTACCCAGGCGGCAGCATTCGCAGCTGTGCGGGGCGACGATCTTGTTGGGGTGAAAATTTTCGCCGCCGTTATCCGACCAGGCGTAATACACCGCCGAACCGTAAAACTCCCGGCCGGAAGCTTTTGCTTGTTCTTTATCGCGCGCATCCAGCCAGGCCACGAAAATCTCGCCGTTTTTGCCGACCGCCAAGCTGTCGAAGCGATGTCCGATCACCTCCAGGTTGTCGTTGACCGTTACCGGCTTGGAAAAGCTCTTGCCACCATCGGTCGAACGGCTGAAACGGATATGCCCGGTATGCCGCTTCTGCAAATTTTGCGTCCAGGTCAGGTAGATATGGCCTTGCGCATCCAGTTTGATTTTCGGCCGGTATTCACCATGCGCGGCGATCGTTTCGGGTTCGGCATTGACGGTAACCAGCTCGGAAAAATGCCGGCCCTTATCATCGGAAGACTGTAGATAAATACGGTCGCGGTCGACCCAGACTATCCACAGTGTTCCCTTGGCGTCGAAAGTTGCGGTGACCGTGTCAGAGCAAATGATTGAGGGTGACGTTTTAGCATCGGAGCAATAGGTTTTTTTGTCGGCGTGCTGTTCGGGTGTGGTAGCGTGGGTTTCAGGCAGTTTCGCCGAATCGGTAGCGCAACCGCTTAACACCATGGAAAGAACAATCGATAGGGAGATAGGAAATTTCATCGGCTGTATTAGGTTTGAAATGGATTGGGCCGTTACGACGGTCGGCAGGAATTAGAATTTTAGTCACATAAATTAAACTGTGTTATTTAACGATGTTTGTACGGTCCTCGTCGTCCGCTACTGTAATCGGATAGGGACTTGTGCAACAGTAATTTATATATTATTCCCAAAGCCGTTGGGTTTTACACGGTGTCGGAACGAAATTGCCGTTGCTTCACGGACTTATGAAATTAGTTTCCAAGGCAACGGCACAGTGATCGTTTAGAACTTATAACCGACTTGCGCGAAGAATGTGCGTTGCGGAAAGGGATGATTGAAAAATGCCTGATAATCGTTGATGTTGTCTATCCCGGCTGAAACGTGACCGCCTTTATTGAAGCGGTAGGTGGCTTTCAGATCCACGTAAACCGATTCGGTAAACGCCGAGTAATAAGGCAGTTGCAAATCTTTATTGTCCAGTTGCGAATACATTCTGCCTTGATAACGGGTACCCACTGAAAAGTCCCAGTCCGTGCCGTAGTGATAAGTAGTAAGTAGATTAGCCCGATAATCGGGCAATAGCGGAAAGCTTTTGCTGACGTAATTGACGTTATTATCGTTCTTGAGAATTTTGGAGTTCAGTATCGTGGTGTCGAGTTTTACATCGAAGTTAGAGCCGAAAACCCGGTCTTGATTGATAGTCAGATCGATGCCGTTGATTTCGACTTCGCCAATTGAGGAAATCATGCTGCTGTAGTTATTGGCGTTTAGGTTAAGACCGCCGGGACCGAAAGTTCCCGGATCTTGTGCAATCAAAACCGAGTTGGATATGGTTGAACTGTATATTGCGTTGCGGACATTTTCGTGGAACAGGTTCAAACGAATATAACCGTTGTTAAAATCGTATTCTCCCATGACATTGTGATGGGTGCCGTCTTCGGGCTTTAATAACGAATTTGCCAGGCTCACGCTGCCTCTCAGGCTGTTAGAGTTGTCGAATAATTCACCAACCAATGGAAAGCGATAGGCTTTGCCGACGGAATAACGGAATTTCCAGCGGCCCGGTTCGTAGCCCAGCGAAAATTTGGGCGAGAATGTCGATGCTTGCCGGTCTTGCGGTGAATAATTGTTGGCGCCGGAAATATAAATGCCATCCGATACGTTCCAGCGTTCCAGGCGTGTGCCAACCGTGGCGTCCCATTCCGGCAGAAAGCGCCAGGATAATTGTCCAAACAGGCCGTAAGTATCGGTCGCGCCGCCGCTGCGTAACGATAGGCTGTCTCTTTTAATGGTCGCATAATTCGTAGACCTATATTGACTGGTGAACATTTTCGCATGTTGGTATTCAAACCCGGAGGCAAACGATAGGTCCTTGCGTTCGAAGAATTCCTGATTGTCGAATTTTGTGGATATGTTGATCCAGCCCATGCTGTCGACATCGGTGATTTGGCCCGCATTCCTGTTGTTCGGGTCGTTGGGGTTTAAGGTCGAAGAGATGCTTTGATCATGCAATACATCGAAATAACTGACGTTAGTGTTGGTGTTCCAGTTGCCGAACAGGTGGCCTTTTAGGCCGCCGCCCAAGGTCAAGGTTTGTCTGTTTTGAGTGCTGTAACCAAAGTTACTGGCTGTTGGGGCTAGTCTCAAACCGTTATAGTTGTAGACGGTCGTGCCGGCGGTATTGCCATAGATTGGATTGCCGCCAGCATTCTGCAGATAGGTTTGGCCAACACTGGTAACATCCAGATTTTCAAAAGCAGCTGTGAATAGCGCTTCCAGTTGCGGGTTAATCGCATAACCGCCTTTCCATTTATAGAGATCGTCGATTGATTGCACTATGCCACTATCGCCATATGATATGCGTGGTTGACCGGCATAACCGCCTTGATTGGCTTGAGAGCCGATGGCTTTGGGATTTTTTTCTAAATACGCGCCCGTTACCCCGCCGCCGGTGCAAGTGCCACAAGTTAGAAGAGGACCTCCATTGGGGCCAGCGTTATTTTGGTAGGCGTAAGTTGTCATCGGTTGCCCTTCATTCTCCAGATGGTTGTAGGAGAAATAGGTGCTGAAATCGCCGAATTTGTCGCCGTAAGAACCGAAGGTTTTGAAACCTTGTAGATTTTTGCTGGTCCCTTCGAATTGATAGGGCTGTAGCATGTAGGTGGCTTCGGTATAAACCTCGCGTTTTTGTGGTAGCAGCGTATTAAAGTTGATTACGCCACCCATCGCGTTTCCGCTGTATTCGGCTGAAAACGGCCCTGAAAGCACATCCACTGATTTAATCTCACCCGGACCGATCAAACCCCAGCGTGGAGAGCCGTTAAAGGTATATTGCAAGGAGTTCCAGATCGGCATGCCGTCCATGAATACCATGACCCGACCGCCCTGGTAAGGGTTGGAACCGCGCATCCCGACCGGCGCGTTGGGGTCGCCGATATAGCGTTGGCGAACAAAAATCCCGGATTCGTATTTAATGGCATCCGAGGTGGTGACTGCATTGGTTTTCGCGATTTCCTTTTTGGTAACTTTGGTGCTAGGAGTGGCGATATTGGTTTTTGACGGAGCTTCGGGTCTGCCATCTTCCGATGATTCGTCGCTGACCACGACGTCGGTCAAAGTGGTTGTTTCCTGCGTGTCCGCAGCTTCTGCCGGTAGGTAGGTTAGGAAGCTAGGCAGTAGTAATATTACGGATGCGACTTTATTTTTGTTCTTCATTTCGCAGTTACCTGTGAGTTTTGTGAAAATTAAGGGTGAGCAGTTTTCGAAGGGTAATTATGTGATGGAGCAAATCAGCATACTTCGAGGGCTTTAGTGGGCAATATTTGGACCGTTTTTTGTTGTGTCGTATAGCCTATTCCTTTAATGAGCGGAAGAGTAAAACCACGAACAAGCACTTGCAATGAGTCAGAAAAATCCACGAAAAATTTACCATGTCCAGCCTGACTATCCGGAAATCGTGCATCGCAAAGATTAGACTCGTTTGAGCCTAATCTTTATTGACTCGCTCCGGTCGGCTTAATAGTTGAATTTCAACTCCGCAATATATGTGCGCTGCGGGAATACATGAAAAATCCAATATTTTTCATTGGTGATATTGTCAATACCAGCTGAAAGTGTCAGCTGTTTGGTCAGTTGGTATTTGGCGCGCGTATCCACGACGAAAAATGCACTACCGGTACCGGTATAAGTATCAGGATTTATATCGCTATTATCGATCTGTCCGAATTGCTTGCTGCTGTAGCGACCGCTGACAGAGGATGTTAAATCCTTATTAATATGATAGGTCGCCGTGGCACTGGCGCGCCATTCTGGTACTCTTGGCTGATGCTTACCCACGGAACTAGGAAGCGCTGCATTTTTATCGATACGGGAATGCGCCCAAGTTACGTTGCCGGACAAATCCAAACCTTGGATACCGACATCATTGTGTTCACCGGAAAATTCCCAACCATAAGTACTGATTTGGTCGATATTTTGAGCAAACGATAACGTTGAATTAGTGGCGGCGCTAAAAGTTGTTTGGCTATAGATGGCGTCATAAACCTTCTCGTGAAATAAACTTAAGCGCAGCGATCCTTTATTTAAGAAATACTGTGCGGAAAGCTCGGAAGACAATGCCTCTTCAGGTTTCAGTGTTGGATTTGGATTGACAATATTGGCCGTACCGCCGGAACCGACGTTTGACCCTTGAAACAATTCCGTCACCGTGGGAAAACGATAAGCCTGGGCAATAGAACTGGTAAATTTCCAGCTATCCGTAGGCTTCCAGGCCAGCGATGCTTTGGGCGAAAACCGCAAATCGCTACGGTTGGACTGATTGATGGTTTTGCCATTGGAGCCGGTATTGGTGCCATCGAAGGCATTCCAGTTTTCCAGACGCCCGCCTAATGTCAGCGTCCACGCCGGATCGAATGTCCAAGCATCCTGCAACCAGACGGCATTCGTTTCGGTCTTGCCTTGCGAGTTGGTAAATAAACTACCCTTGCCGCCATATAACCAATTGGACGTGTTGTATTGCTGATTATTCAATTCATAAAGATCGTGGTGGTAGCCAAAGCTGACGTGATGAGGCCCCCATGCCGAATCAGGTCTCCATATTCCCTTGGCATCGACAGTATGCCAACCTGTATCGTTTAGACTGGTAATTCTACCCGCACCACCGGCGGCGGCCAGATTAGGCGCAACCGTCGGCGCACGTTGTTCATCTTGACCGTAATTGATCACACTGCCCGTCAGCTCCCAATCGAAAATGCCTCCGGTGTTGGATTTTAGCGCCATACCATGGGACCAGTGCATTTGTTGATAGTCGTTAGAAGCAAATGACGGGCCTGAGTTGAGGTTATAGTTTACCCCCCCAAAAGTTATCAACCCACTGTCAACTGGAGCTCCAGTTGTTGCATTGCGCAAATAACTATTGAATCCGCCACTTTCGTCGTTTTGCCATAATCCCAATGTATAAGAAGCTTTAAGCGTGGGCGTGATATCGTAGGCCAGCTTCCATTTAAAATTGTCTTGGACCGTATGCCTTATGTTGCCTTCACCAATTGCCCAAATTCTTTGCCTTCCCGTTTTGTCGACATCCCCAACCGCACCGGTTACAGCAACGCCCCCCGCGCCTGAACTGCTCGGAAGATAGGAATAAGAAATCGGCTGACTATGCGCATCCAAATGGCTGACATCGAACCGCCAGGAAAAATCGCCATGCCGACTACCTAGGTTGGCGGTGTACTGCTGCGAATCGTAGGTATCGGTGTGCCCGTAAACATCGTATTCCTGCCAAGCAGTCTGCACACCGCCGCCCGCTTCGAATTTTTCCGGCATCCGGGTAGTAATGTCAATCACGCCACCGATAGAGTTACCGCCATAGGCCGCCGAAAACGGCCCATACATCACGTCAACCCGTTCGATTTCAGAAGGGGATACCATGTTCCAACGCGGCGAACCCGTCATGCCATTGTTATTGCCCAGCAACGAGGAGAGCAAAATGCCATCGGCATAAATCAAGCTGCGCGCACTGGAACCAGTACCGGAAGTTCGCATC
>JAJRDU010000083.1 GCA_028748685.1 Methylococcaceae bacterium | reverse complement strand
GTATCGGCTAAAGCGCCTATACTTCGTCAACTTCTCGTTCATGTCGAGAAATACTCAGGATTTGCATAACCAACCGCTCAACCCGACTACGCTTCGCTACGCGGGTTAGCTTTGGCGTCAGACAAAGGACTAGTTTATGGCCCAATCACTCGCGTTATTGATACGTGGTGCTAATGCAGTGCTTATAGCGGACGGTAATTTAGATGCTATTGAGAGATTTTTCTCGCCAGAATACGTGGTCAATATTACTGGTCAGCGCCTTGCGGGAGGTCACGATATTGTCCGTAAGGTACTTGGCAGCATTCTAAAGTCTTTTCCAGATATTCAAGTAGAAATTAATGTGTTACTAGAAGAGACCGTATTGCTTGGGTGAGGACGCTTAAAGGCACTCATAAGGTTGCTTTCAAGGGCTTTCCCGACAGTGGGCATGAAATCGTTTGGTGCGACATGGTTACGAGTGAAATTCAAGATGGAAAAATTATTCAAGAGTGGGTGGTTACTGATTTGGCAGAACGTCTTCTTCTGTCAAGAAAAAAATAGGGTGTATCTAGGACCGTAGGCTGGGATGAACAACGTGAATCCCAGCATTAAAACCATCAAGCTGGGTGTCGCTAACACTCTACCCAGCCTACGGTTGCCGCGTTTTCTCTCAAAATTTTTCTGAATCGGCGTCTCGTCTAAACTTGCGGTATGCGCACTTATATTCGCCAGCGAGTCCCGGGCGGCACCTACTTTTTCACGGCTAACTTGGCCGAACGACGAAATAACGATTTATTGGTTCGTTACGTCAATATCTTACGGGAGGCCTGCCGATACGTGCAACAACGCCACCCCTTCGAAATTTTGGCAATGGTGATATTGCCGGAACATTTGCATTGCATTTGGCGATTGCCAGAAGGCGACGACGATTTTCCCTTGCGCTGGCGCTTATTAAAGACCTACTTTTCCCGCCATATTCCCAAAGGCGAATATATTTCCTCCAGCCGCCAACGCAAAGGGGAACGGGGGCTATGGCAACGGCGATCCTGGGAACACCTGATCCGCGATGATGCCGATTTCCAACGACACGC
This sequence comes from Methylococcaceae bacterium, assembly GCA_028748685.1. Lineage (GTDB taxonomy): Bacteria > Pseudomonadota > Gammaproteobacteria > Methylococcales > Methylomonadaceae > Methylomonas. Next base: position 5,551 of record JAJRDU010000083.1, on the reverse strand, counting down.
GGATTACATTCATTACAACCCAGTCAAGCATGGTTATGTTGAGCACCCTCTCGATTGGCGCTATTCATCTTTTCATCGTTGGGTCAAATCGGGCCTTTACCCGCCCGACTGGACCGTTCCATCCGATCTTATTGTGCAATCACGGGAAGCAACGGATTCGCCGTAGGCAATCCACCCCAGCCTGCAATACAATATTACCCCAAGCCGCCAACAAACAATCAGGCGGCCAACATTCAGTTTTTCATTCAACCGCAAACCAGCATGAGCAAAGACATCCGCATCCAGCGCCTCAGCGGCGAAGCCTTGATCCAATACATCCCGGAACTGGCGCGCCTGCGCATCGAAGTATTTCGCGACTTTCCGTATCTTTATGACGGCGATTACGACTACGAAAAGAAATACCTGCAAACCTATATCAACTGCCCGGAAAGCGTGATCGTACTGGCCTTCGACGGCGACGCCATCATCGGCGCTTCGACCGCGATCCCGTTGAAATACGAAACCGACGAAGTCAAAAAGCCCTTCGTCGAACACGGCTACAACCCGGATGAGGTGTTTTACTGCGGCGAATCGGTGCTGAACAAAGCCTACCGTGGCCTCGGCATAGGCGTAAAATTTTTCGAGCAGCGCGAAGCCCATGCCGAGGATTTGGGCGGCTTCAAGCACGTCACCTTCTGCTGCGTTGAACGTCCGGCCGACCATCCGCGCCGTCCGACCGATTACGTGCCGCTTGACTCGTTCTGGAACAAGCGCGGTTATTTCAAGCATCCCGAGCTGAAAACCACCTATACCTGGAAAGACCTGGACGAAGACGAACAAACCCCAAAACCCATGACATTTTGGTTGAAGGAAGATCATGCCTAAAATCGCCAGCGCCCAATACGACATCAGCTTCCTGGAAACCTGGGAAAACTTCGAAGCCAAGGCCCGCCGCTGGGTGAAGGAAGCTGCGGACAACAGGGCCGACATATTGCTATTCCCGGAATATGCCTGCATGGAACTGGCATCGCTGTTCCCGAAGGAGGTTTATGCCTCCTTGAACGGCCAGCTCGACGCCCTGCAAACCCTTTTGCCGGATTATCTGAATCTGTTCAAGTCTCTGGCTATGGAGCATGGGGTTTACATCCAGGCCGGCACTTATCCCGTCAAACACGCGAGCGGCGAATTCCGCAACCACGCCTATTTCTTTACGCCCCAAGGTGACGTAGATTTTCAGGAAAAGTTGACCATGACCCGTTTCGAAAACGAGCAATGGCATATCAGTCGGGGGCTTGAGATCAAAGTGTTCGACACGGCGTTCGGCAAGGTGGCGATCAACATCTGCTACGACAGCGAATTCCCAATCTACGCCCGCCAGCAGGCCGAACGCGGCGCAACCTTGATCCTGGTGCCGAGCTGCACCGACACAGAGGCCGGCTATTACCGGGTGCGGATCGGCTGTCAGGCCCGCGCGCTGGAAAATCAATGCTACGTGGCGCAAGCGTCATTGGTCGGTAACGCAGAATGGTCGGAAGCGGTGGACGTCAACTGCGGCGCGGCGGCGATTTATACACCGGTGGATAGAGGCTTCCCCAATAACGGCATCTTGTCTATCGGCGAATACAACAAGGCTCAATGGGTTTACGCCGAGCTGGATTTGGCCGCCGTCGACACCGTGCGCAAGGAAGGCCAGGTATTCAATTACCGGGATTGGCCGAAGCAGTTCGATTGCCAATAAAGCTTTGTTTCAGCCGCCGCAGGATGGAACGAATGGGGCAAAAAAATTGATTTTGAGGGAGTGTTTTGCACTGCCGCCGATTTACCTCCTCCCAAATTGGAGTTTGGGAACCAGTAAAAACCAATAGGGTCTCAACAGGCCCTAGCTATAATAACAACAAGCACTTACCGCGAATCAACACAGGAACCGATCATGCCAGCATACAAAAAACCAATAATAAAATTACTGCCTCTGGTTTTCTTCATAGCGAGCTTCGCCGGCTACAGCCACGCCGTTTTCGCCGAAACCGCGCCGACCGATGATCACGAAGCACATGCCCAACATCCCCAGAATTGGCCGGGTATATATTACGGATTTTTGCCCTGCGCCGATTGCGGCGGCATAAAAACCACGCTGGCCTTGAATGCCAATCACACCTATATCTTGATGACCCAGAACGTCGGCAAGTCGATCAGGGAATTCACCGAAAAAGGCAAATTTACCTGGACCGATCAGAAAAACGTCATGGTTTTAACCTCGCGCGACGGTAAAAACACACATCACTATTACGTCGGCGATGACCAACTGGTAGCGGTTGACCCCGCGACCGGTAAACATTCGGACACCCATATTTTGAACAGAAAGGATGTATTGGCTAAACCGCCAAAACATTTGCATTGAGTTCTACCGACATCGGGAAACAGGCTTACAGGTGAAAAACCGGGTAACTTCGCAAACCTAAATCGAAGCGGTATGTCCGTAGATACCCTTGACGTTGAACCGAAACAAACGCCCCATTTACTGCACACCGTTACGCCCGGATCAAAAAAACGCCCTACTCGTTAAATCGGATGACATTGTTAGAGCATCCAACGCTTTCATGTTAGAATGGGACTTTTTAATCTAGGGCTTAAATTATGGCAAAAGAAGATCAAATCGAAATGGATGGCAAGGTCATCGACACCCTGCCTAACACCATGTTCCGTGTCGAACTGGAAAACGGGCATATCGTCACTGCTCACATTTCCGGCAAAATGCGTAAACACTACATCCGTATCCTGACCGGCGACAAAGTCCGGGTAGAAATGACACCTTACGACCTGACCAAAGGCCGCATCACCTTCCGCAATCGCTAATCCCGCTCCGTGCGGGACAGCGCTTGCCTCCCCGCCTAGACTATCTGATTCAATTCCGAAACGACGAGTTGCTTGCTTTCAATCTGGAAAGCCAAGGCATCATTTTCGACATGAATACGGACGTGCCCACCATTGGCTAGGCGACCGAACAGCAAATCCTCTGCTAGCGGTTTTTTGATTTTCTCTTGAATCAGGCGAGCCATGGGTCTTGCGCCCATCTTGGCATCATATCCGCGCTCGGCCAGCCAAGCCCTGGCATCGGACTCCAGCGTCAGCGTGACATTCTTGTCGGCCAACACCGCTTCCAGCTCGAAGATGAACTTGTCGACCACGCTGCCGACCACGCTCATATCCAACGATTTGAACTGTACGATGGCATCCAGTCTATTCCTGAACTCCGGCGAAAAGCCGCGCTCGATGACTTTCATGCTATCGCTAGCGTGATCCTGCGGAGTAAAACCAATGGATGCACGGCTGCCTTCCTCGGCGCCGGCGTTGGTGGTCATGATCAGAATGATATTGCGGAAATCCGCTTTACGGCCGTTGTTGTCGGTCAAGGTACCGTGATCCATTACTTGCAACAGCAGGTTGAATACATCGGGATGAGCTTTTTCCAGCTCGTCCAACAGCAATACCGCATGCGGATGCTTGGTGACCGCTTCGGTCAGCAAACCGCCTTGATCATAGCCGACGTAGCCCGGGGGCGCGCCGATCAGTCGCGATACGGTATGGCGCTCCATGTATTCGGACATGTCGAAACGTATCAATTCAATGCCCAGCACCTTGGCCAGTTGGCGAGTCACTTCGGTCTTACCGACGCCTGTAGGCCCCGAAAACAGGAATGAACCTATGGTTTTGGTGGTGTCGCGCAAACCGGCACGCGATAGCTTGATCGCCGATGCCAATTCGGAAATAGCTTCATCCTGGCCGAACACCAGCATTTTCAGATTTTTCTCCAGGTTGGCCAGCTTATCCTTATCGTTGGAAGACACAGACTGGGTCGGCACTCGGGCAATCTTGGCAATAATTTCCTCGATATCCGCCGTGTCGATGGTCTCCTTGCGCTCGCCCTCGGCAAACAGCCGTTGCCTTGCGCCGGCCTCGTCGATCACGTCGATGGCCTTGTCCGGCAGATGGCGGTCGGTGATGAAGCGAGCAGACAGCTCCACCGCTACACGCAGCGCCTCCTGGGTATATTTCAAGCCGTGATGTTCCTCGAAACGCGATTTAAGCCCTTTCAAAATCAGCACGGTATCCTCGATCGATGGCTCGACAATATCGATTTTCTGGAAGCGCCTAGCCAAGGCATGATCTTTCTCGAAGATGCCGCGATATTCCTGATATGTCGTGGAACCGATGCAGCGTAACTGCCCTGAGGCTAGCACCGGCTTGATCAGGTTCGAAGCATCCATCACACCGCCCGACGCGGAACCAGCACCTATGATGGTGTGAATTTCGTCGATGAATAGGATCGAATCGGGCTCTTTTTTCAACTGGTTGATCAGGGCTTTCAGACGCTTCTCGAAATCGCCGCGGTATTTGGTACCGGCCACTAGGGCGCCCATGTCCAGGGAGTAAATGGTGCTGTTCAACAAAACATCCGGCACTTGCTCTTCGACGATACGTTTCGCCAAACCTTCGGCGATCGCGGTCTTGCCTACGCCGGCCTCACCGACTAGCAAGGGATTGTTTTTGCGTCTGCGGCAAAGTACCTGTATGGTTCTTTCCACTTCCAACTCGCGACCGATCAGTGGATCGATGTTGCCTTTAAGGGCTTCCTCGTTGAGATTGGTGGCGTATTTTTCCAGCGGACTGGATATCGCCTCGCTGCCACCGCGCTCATTGTCCGCGTCTTCGCCGATTTCTTTTCGTTGCTGCTGCTCGATCTTGGATACGCCGTGTGCCAGATAATTAACCACGTCCAGCCGGGTAATATCCTGCTTGTTTAGCAAATAAACGGCGTGGGAGTCCTGTTCGCTGAACAAAGCCACGAACAGATTGGCGCCGGTCACTTCTTTTTTATCCGACGCCTGAACGTGAAACACCGCGCGTTGCAGAACCCGCTGAAATCCCAACGTCGGTTGCGTTTCGCGCTGTATCCCGTCGGGAATCAACGAGATAGTCTCGTCGATAAACCGCGTCAATTCGCCGCGTAACGCATTAACGTTGCAACCACAGGCGATCAGAATCGGTATGGTGGTGACGTTATCCAGCAACGCCAGCAGCAGATGTTCCACGGTGATAAATTCATGCCGCTTGGCATGGGCACCGGTAAAAGCTGCATTCAGTGTCACTTCAAGTTCTTTGCTTAGCATGGCTTACCTCTCACGCCTCTTCCATTGCACACATCAAGGGATGATGATGCTCCCGGGAATATTCATTAACTATATGTACCTTGGTTTCGGCCACATCTTTGGTGTAGGTACCGCACACCCCCACGCCTCGCGTATGCACTTGCAGCATCACTTGCGTGGCTTTCTCTACGCTCATGTTAAAAAAATCGGTGAGTATTTCGACAACAAAATCCATGGGCGTAAAATCGTCGTTCAATAGAATCACCTTGTACAAAGGCGGCCTCTTCAGCTGCGGCTTTGTTTCCTGCAGCGCGACATTGCCATCAGAGTCTTTAAAGGGTTCAAAATCGGACATCGTTCATCATTGCTGTTTACTATGTAGCTAACATAGCGGCTTAACCCGCAAATTTCAATCTTTACGCATA
>JAJRDU010000082.1 GCA_028748685.1 Methylococcaceae bacterium | reverse complement strand
ATATCATCAATAGCACGAAGGTAACGTCGATATACGGTACGACATTGATTTCAGCCATTACCCCGCGCTTTTTACGCGATCTGCGATTACTGCCACCTACGTTCATTTGCTGTGCGCCTGTCTTTGCAAGAGAACCACGAATTCGTCGACGAATAGCTCATAACGGCCGGCCAGCCTATCCAAGCGAGTCGAGAAGCGGTTGTAGGCAATCACCGCCGGAATCGCCGCAAACAAGCCGATCGCTGTGGCAATCAAGGCTTCGGAAATACCGGGAGCGACGTTGGCCAAGGTGGCATTCTTGATCTCGCCCAAGGCCCGGAACGAATTCATGATACCCCATACGGTACCGAACAGGCCGATGTAGGGACTGGTCGAGCCAACGGTCGCCAGAAAAGGCAAGGTTTCATCCAGTCTATCCAGTTCCCGCGCCAGTTCGATGCGCATGGCCCGTTGCGCGCTTTCCACCTGGATCGCCGGCTCGACATCGCCTTTCTGCCGCATCCGGGCAAACTCCCGGTAACCGGCTAAAAATATTTTTTCGATGCCCTCCGGCTCGAAACGATCACTGGACATTTTTTTATACAGTTCCGCCAATCCCAGGCCCGACCAGAATTCATCTTCAAAATCGTCTGTAATCTCAATGGCCTTGCTGAGTTCCTTGCGTTTGGAAAAGATGAAAGTCCAAGAAGCAACCGACGCCGACAGCAGTATGAACATAACAAACTGAACGACGACGCTGGCTTCTTTGACCAGGGTCAGGATGGATAAATCGGTATTCATTGGGCTAAATGTTCCAAAATTTCAAAGGGAATAAGTTTGGGTTTCATGCTTTGCGCATCGAGGCAGGCGATGCGTATCGTTCCATTACATAACACATCTTGTTGGCGAGTGATGGATTGCTCGAAAGTAAAGTTGGTTTTTTTGTTTTCAATGATCTTGGCACTAACATTAAGCTGTTCGTTAAAACGAGCCGGTTTTAAATAATCAATATTCACCGAACGGACCACAAAAATCACATTTTGTTCGGCAATTAACCGATCCTGCTCGAAGCCGTAACTACGCAACATTTCGGTTCTTGCGCGTTCGAAAAACTTCAGATAATTGGCGTAAAACACCACACCGCCGGCATCGGTATCCTCGTAATAAACCCGGATTGGCCAATTAAATTCTTTCATTCGTCTCTTAACGAATTATTAACTATCAAAAATGTCATCGGTGCCAGGCGGTTGTTTAGGCGCCTGCAAGCCGAAGTGGCTATATGCCTTGTGCGTCACCACCCGGCCGCGCGGCGTGCGCATGATAAAACCTTGCTGAAGCAAATAAGGTTCCAGCACATCCTCGACCGTACCGCGCTCCTCGCTGATGACCGCAGCCAAAGTATCCAAACCAACGGGACCGCCCTGAAAATGCTCTATCATCGCCATCAGCAATTTTCGGTCCAGCATATCGAAGCCGTGTTGGTCTATATTCAGCATAGCCAAGGCCTGCTGGGCAATATCACGTGTCACGGTGCCGTCACCCTTAACCTCGGCAAAATCGCGTACCCGGCGCAGCAAACGGTTGGCTATTCTTGGTGTTCCCCGCGACCGGCAGGCTATTTCATCCGCGCCGCCGCTATCCATGCCTATACCAAGCATCCTCGCGGAACGCGAAACTATGCTTGCCAATTCTTCGACGCTGTAAAATTCGAGGCGTTGGACGATACCAAAACGGTCGCGCAACGGAGAGGTCAGCAGCCCCGCTCTCGTGGTTGCACCTATCAAGGTGAAGGGCGGCAAATCCAGTTTGATCGACCGGGCGGCGGGGCCTTCGCCTATTATAATATCAATTTGATAGTCTTCCATAGCCGGATACAGCACCTCTTCGACCGCCGGGCTGAGCCTATGGATTTCGTCGATGAACAGCACGTCGTGAGCCTGCAAATTGGTCAGCAACGCGGCCAGATCGCCGGCCTTATCCAGCACCGGACCTGAGGTCTGGCGGATATTGACATTCATTTCCGTGGCGACGATATTGGCCAGCGTAGTCTTACCCAATCCAGGCGGACCGAAGATCAGCACATGATCCAGGGCTTCCGAACGGGTTACCGCGGCCTGAATAAAAATCTCCATCTGCAGCCGCAGCTCTTTTTGGCCGACATAATCCTTTAGCCGTTTCGGCCGAATCGCCCTGTCCTGGCGCTCTTCGTCGTTATTTCCCTGCGCAGTGACCACACGGTCGCTTTCAATCATTTAATCGTCCCCCGCAAGGCCAGACGTATGATGTCTTCGCAGCTTTTATCCTCAACAGAGATAGCTTGCACCATTCGCGTCGCATCCTGCGGCTTGTAACCCAAGGCGCACAGAGCACTCACGGCTTCCTGCTTGGGGCTGCCCGTCATGCTTAGCGAAGCGCCGGAAACTGGCTTTTGCGTCGATATGCCGCTTAATTCCGGAAGCCGGCCACGCATTTCAATAATCAAACGTTCGGCGGTTTTTTGTCCGACACCGGGCAAGCGCACCAAGCCTTTGACATCGTTATCATCCACGCAACGATAAAATTCTTCGGTGCTTTGCCCGGACAATATCGTCAACGCCAGTTTGGGACCCACGCCATTAACCTTGATCAAGGTCCTGAACAACATACGTTCGTTTTCCGTGGCAAAACCGAACAGGATATGAGCATCTTCGCGCACTACTAGATGCGTATGTAACTTGACTTCCTGGCCCAGCGCCGGCAGGTCATAAAAGGTGTTCATCGGCGCTTCCACTTCATAGCCGACCCCCTGCACATCCAGCAACAATTGTGGTGGCGATTTGTGGATCAGTACGCCGCGTAAAAATCCAATCACGATAGAGCCTGCTGCAAACGTTTGGCGGTTTCCTGGTAATGACAATGGCAAAGACTGATGGCCAGCGCATCGCTGGCATCGATCTGCATTTCCCCCTGGATGCTTAACAAGATTTTCACCATATGTTGGACTTGGCTCTTTTCGGCGCTGCCTTTTCCTACCAACGCCTGTTTAACCTGACGGGCGGCGTATTCAAAGACGGGAAGCTCTTGATTCATGGTTGCGCAGATCGCCGCACCGCGCGCCTGGCCCAACTTCAAGGCCGAATCCGCATTCTTGTGCATAAAGACTTGCTCTATGGCCATTTGCTGAGGTTTATACAAGGCAATAACCTCCGTGACACCATCAAAAATCTGTTTGAGACGTTCCGGAAATTCTTGGGATTGCACTCTGATGCAGCCGCTGGCTACATAGCGCAGACCGCGAGGCGTCGACTCCACTACACCGTAACCTGTAATGCGCGAACCGGGGTCTATGCCTAATATTCTCGTCAACCGTGTATTAATAGTAATATGTCAGTTTAAGGTTTAGGCTTCGCCTAGCGCGGTCATGATGTCGTCGCTAATGTCGGCATTGGAATACACGTCCTGCACATCGTCCAGATCTTCAAGCCTGTCGATCAGTCTCATCATTTTTTCCGCCGCCTCGGCATCCAGTTCGGTTTTGACGTCGGCATGCATAGTCACTTCGGCATTTTCCGGCTCGAAACCGGCGGCGACCATCGCTTCCTTGACGGTCAAATAATCTTCCGGGGTGGTAAACACGTCGATGGAACCATCGTCATTAGTCACGACATCCTCGGCTCCGGCCTCCATAGCCGCCTCCATCACCCCATCCTCGTCGGCATCGCTGGAATAGCTGATAATGCCGGCCTTACGGAACAGGTAAGCCACCGAACCGTCGGTACCCAAATTGCCGCCGGCCTTGGAGAAGGCATGGCGCACATCGGCCACGGTGCGATTGCGATTATCGGTCAAGCAATTCACCATCACCGCCGTACCACCCGGGCCGTAACCTTCGTAACGGACTTCTTCGTAGACCACGCCGTCGACCGCGCCTATGGCTTTTTTGATGGTGTTATCGATCGTGTCGCGCTTCATGTTTGCGCCCAGCGCCTTATCGATGGCGGTACGCAAACTCGGATTATTGGACGGATCGCCGCCACCCGATCCCTTTGCGGCGACGCTGATTTCACGGATCAGCTTGGTAAAAATCTTGCCACGTTTTGCGTCCTGTGCGCCCTTACGATGCTTGATGTTAGCCCACTTGCTATGCCCTGCCATTGTATCTCTCTGAAACTCTTAAAAATTAGCGGATTTTAACATCGTAGCGCCGACATATCGACCCTTGCCTACAACACATAAGGCAGGATAGCAGTTAACGACGGCTCGGTAACGTAACAATCGGCCTGCTCTTGAACCAACGGCCTTTTGACCACGCCGCCAAAACCTATCATGAATGCCCCGGCCAGCTTGGCTTCAAGATCAGTCTTTCCGTCGCCCACCATGACCACCGAGGAATTGGTCAGTCTGATTTTCCGGCAAACTCTGGCCTTTCCGCCACTCACTGCCAACGGCGACTGCCTAGCAAAATCCTGATACTGTCCGTCCGCATCGAAAATCACATCGACCGCATGCACATGATCCTCGGGAATAGCCAGGCGATCGGCCAATGGCAGGATGGCTTGCCTCAAACCACCGCTAATTATGTGTATCTGTTTATGATTGGCTTGCAGGGTTTTGATGGTATCGGCGACGCCGTCAACCATTTCATCAATATACAATTCAGCCAGCCAGGCTATTGCCGCCTTATCCGGCTTGATCAGTTCCATTCGGTTGGCATAGACCTCTTCCAACGCCAATTCTCCATTCATCGCCGCATCGGTCAGAGCCGCCACTTGCTCGAACAATCCATTACGCCGAGCCAACTCATCTATGCCTTCTATCCTGCTTAATGTGCTATCACAATCAAAGCAAACCACGTCAAAACTCATAATACGATGATCCTTGCCGAATGGACCGCCGGCACTTCGCATATCGCCTTAAGCAGCGTGTCGTTTAGGGGTTCGGATACACTGATCACCATCATCGCCGACTGCTGTTCATCGGCGATACTGACCTGCATACGGGTAATGTTGATATTGGACGCCCCCAGGATGGAGCTGATCGCCGCGATCACGCCCGGCTTGTCATCGTGCCGGGTGATCAACAACACACCTTCCGGCACCACTTCGATTTCAAAATGATTGATGCTGACCAACCTCGGATGATGATCGCCCAATAATGTACCTGCCAAACAGATAGCCTTATCCGTGCAATGTCCGGTGATTTTGATCAAGGATTGATAACCTTCGGATTCTTCGGTCTGGGATTCGATCAGAGTAATGCCTTGGCGCTTGGCAATGTTTTCGACATTGACACGATTGACCGGAGAATCAAACTGCCCAGCCAACAGGCCAACCATTGCCTCGGTCGAAATAGGCCGGATTTTCGCCTGCGCGGCCTTTCCGAATACCGCAACCTCCAGCTTTTCGATCGGCTGATCGATCAATCCCACCAATACCTTACCGAGAATATGGGCAAGATTCATAAAAGGCTGGGCCTTTTTCAACTCATCGGCCGACAATCTGGGCAGATTCAAGGCATTGATGGCTTCACCAGTCTGCAGATATCTCACTACCTGACGCGCAATCTCCACGCTCACGGCAACCTGCGCCTCCTTGGTCGAAGCGCCCAGATGCGGAGTGAAGACGATATTGTCCAGACTTAACAACGGCGAATCTTTTGGTGGTTCGTGTTCGTATACATCCAGCGCAGCGCCGGCGATGCGCCCTTCCTTCAGGGCATCATATAGCGCGGCTTCGTCAACCAAACCACCGCGAGCGCAGTTGATCAAACGCGCCGACTTTTTCATCATCGCCAGCTGCTCGCGGCCGATGATATTGCGGGTCTTTTCCAGCAACGGACAGTGCAGGGTCAGGTAATCAGCCTGTTTCAGCAAGGTTTCAAGATCGACCATTTCCGCGCCGTGCTCGGCAAATATATCGGGCGCCACAAACGGATCATGGGCGATCACACGCATGCCCAAGCCATTACCGCGCTGAGCGACTATTCGCCCTATCGTGCCGAAACCCAGGATAGCCAGCGTCTTATGGGTAATTTCCGCCCCCGTCAATTTGGAGCGCTCCCACTTGCCTTCTCTGACCGATTGATTGGCTACCGGCAAATTGCGGCTCAACGAAAAAATATGCGCGATAGCCAATTCGGCCGTGGTAGTAGCATTGGCATCCGGGGTGTTCATGACAATGATACCTTGCTCCATGGCCACATCGAGATCGACATTGTCGACGCCGATGCCGGCTCGGCCGACCACTTTCAGATTTTTGGCTGCTTTTAAAACCCTGCCGGTCACTTGTGTATCGCTACGAATCAGCAAGGCATCGTATTCTGGAATAATCTCGCACAAGGCATCTTCGTTTAAACCGGTTTGAATGTGGATCTGAATGCCATCCTGTTCATTCAAAAAATTAATGCCATCTTCTGCAAGCTTGTCGGAAATCAGTATCTTTTTCATCATCAGGACTGAGTTTATTGGCTAAGGCTAGCATTCTAGCAGCTTTGCTATAATCGCCGTAACTTGCGTCCCAGTCGATCAGTCGGAATATTTATTAGGCATGAATCCAAAACAAAAACTCGGCCTTTTTTTGGCTGCCGGCTTGCTGGCCTTTGGCTTTGCGTGGTATTTACAAACCCAAATACCATCCGTAGCGCCCGATGCGACATTTAAGACCATCAAAGGCGAATCTATTGCACTAGCCGATTTAAAAGGCAAGCCGGTACTCGTGACATTTTGGGCGACCGATTGTCCAGCCTGCATAGAAGAAATCCCACATTTGATTAGCCTGCACCAACAATTCAGCTCGCGGGATTTAACCATCGTCGCAGTCGCCATGGACTATGATCCGCCGAATCATGTGCTGGCAATGGCCGAAGCCAAGCAGATACCCTATGCTATTGCCCTCGACCCAACGGCAGATCTCGCAAAAGCCTTCGGCAATGTCCAGTTGACTCCCACTTCATTTCTGATTAATAGGAATGGGATGATAGTCATGCAAAAAGTTGGCGCATTCGACCTGCCTAGCCTGCAAGAGCAGCTGAAAAACATGTAACACGGGATCGCCTGGCTCAGCGATCCAGCCAATCTCTCTGGCATTTTCAAAGCGCAAAAAAAAGCCCGCTCATGTTGGAACGGGCTTTTTGTGATAAGAGCTTGGCGATGTCCTACTTTCACATGGCAACCTGCCACACTATCATCGGCGCTAAGCGGTTTCACTTCCGAGTTC
>JAJRDU010000081.1 GCA_028748685.1 Methylococcaceae bacterium | reverse complement strand
CGGCATGGCCGCCACCCACCACGATCACATCAAAGTCTTTCTGGAATTTCACAGGCAATCTATGTTCAAATAAAACGTTATTTTAATAGCTTATGGAGAAAAAAGCATGAGAAAACAAAACCAAGCCAAGGGCTTAACCGACCTGCCCATCAAAAATCCGGTGGCGAAATTCGCCCATCAATTCAACAAGGCCCAGGTCTACGCCGACAAAAGCAAATACCGCCGCAAAGCCAAACATTCCGGCCTCGAGCCATTTTCAATCGTTTCCAGAGAGACGATTGCAAATGGCTCGACCGCGTTAAGCCGCGTAATCGTAGGGGGAAATTGATTTGCCCCACATCGCTCACGGCATAGCCTTAGAAGGAATGCAAAATCAGTGAAAGCAAGCGTAGAAGATAAAGTTCAAACCCGAATTCCCACCAAACACGGCGAATTCATCCTGCACTATTACACCAACACCATCGACGAGAAGGAACATGTAGCCTTCGTGAAAGACGACGTGGCCGGCAAGGACGACGTGCCGGTGCGCATCCATTCCGAATGCTTCACCGGCGACGTGCTGGGTTCCCGGCGTTGCGATTGCGGCGAGCAATTGGACATGGCCCTGGGCCTTATCGAACAGGCAGGCTGCGGCGTGCTGATCTACCTGCGCCAGGAAGGGCGCGGCATAGGGCTTTTAAAAAAACTCCAGGCTTACAACCTGCAGGATAAAGGCCTGGATACCGTGGATGCCAACATCCACCTGGGCCATCTGGCCGATGAACGCCAATACGACATCGCCGCGCTGATACTCAACGATTTGCGGATACGCTCCATTTCGCTGATCACCAATAATCCGCAGAAAATCGATGAAATGACCAAGCTGGGCATTCAGGTCAACACGCGCATCCCCATCGAAACCCATATCCATCACGACAATCTCGATTATCTGAAAACCAAGGCGGAACGCATGCGCCACCTGCTTTCGATGCCGGACGACCAATAAGCCATAATATGCTAGCTCACTTAAAACTGCCGGTCACGGCCCTCAAGCTGGCCATCGATCTGCCCGGCAGCATTCCAACCGAAGCAAAGCACCACAACGGCATAGTGGGTCAAAACCGGGCGCAATCGGCGCTGGAGTTTGGCATTGCGATGAAGGCACCGGGTTACAATATCTTCGTGATGGGCGATCCCGGCACCGGCCGTTTATCCATGGTCAGCCATTACCTGTCGAGCTATGCAGAACAACAGGAATCGCCGCTATCCTATGCCTATGTCGACAACTTCGAGAATCCGCGCGAGCCGGTGGCCGTCGAGCTGCCGTCCGGCGAGGGACACAATTTCAGCAAAGACATCGAGAAGCTGATCGACAACGTGCTGGCCACCTTTCCGGCCGCCTTCGAAAGTCCCAGCTATCAACAGAAAAAAACCGCGATCGAACGCCGTTTCAACCAGCGCTACAACGCCGCGATTGACTTGGTCGACGCCAAAGCCCGCGAGATGAGCGTGGCGCTTTATCGCGACAGCGACACCATCACCTTCCTGCCGATACGCAACGACAAGGCGCTGGACGAGGAACAGTTCACCTTGCTGCCACAGGCCGAACGCGACGCTTTCCACCAGCACACCGAGGAACTGGAAGAATTTCTGGGCGACGTGTTGCTGGAACTGCCGCAATGGCGGCGCACGCTGGTCGAGGAAATGCGCCAGCTTGATAACGACACCATAAAGCAGGCGCTGGAGCCGTTGTTCCTCGAGCTGAACGACAAATACCAGAATGTCGACGACGTGATCACCTATCTGGCGGAAGTCGAGAAAAACCTGAGCAACACCATCAGCGATTTCCTGATGCCCAGCCGCAGCCAGGAACCCAGGGAAAGCATCGCCAAGCGCCAGATGCTGATCGAGCAATATCTGCCCAACATCCTCGTCGACTGCAAACACGACAACAACGGCGCGCCGGCGGTTTACGAGCCACATCCCATCTATCAAAACCTGTTCGGCCGCATCGAATACATCAGCGATCAAGGTACGTTGGTCACCAATTACCGGCGCATCTGCCCCGGTTCCTTGCATCGCGCCAACGGCGGCTATCTGATTTTGGATGCCGAAAAGGTGCTGACCTATCCCTTCGTCTGGGAAGGCCTGAAGCGCGCGTTGAAAGCCGGCAAAATCGAGATCGAATCGCCGTTCTCGGAGCTCGGCATCAACACCATCACCCTGAAGCCCGAGGTGATACCGCTCAACGTCAAGGTGATCCTGGTCGGCGACCGCGACATCTATTATCTGCTGGAAGAGCTGGATAGCGAATTCAACGAAATGTTCCGGGTGCTGGCCGATTTCGACGATCACATCAAACGCACCCCGGACAATGTCACCCAATTCGCGCAACTGATGTCCAGGCAAGCCCACGACTCAGGCGCCAAACCGTTGACGCAAGCGGCGCTGCTGCGCCTGATAGAGCATAGCTGCCGGCTGGCTGAAAACCAGCAACACCTGTCGGCTCACGTCAACAACTGCCTGGAAATCATCGCCGAAGCCAATCTGCTCGGTGGCCAGAAGGGTGCCGAGCGGATAGACAAGGCCGAGATAGAACTGGCGCTATCGGCCCGCGAACAACGCAACGGCCGCATTTCCGAATTGATTCTCGAGGAAATGTTGGAAGGCACCATCCTGATCGACACCGACGGCGAGGCGATAGGCAAGGTCAACGGCCTGACCGTGATGGACATCGGCGGCAGCAGTTTCGGGGCGCCGGCGCGGATCACGGCCACGGTGCATCCTGGCTCGCGCGGCATCGTCGACATCGAACGGGAAGTGGAACTGGGCCAGCCCATACACTCCAAGGGCGTAATGATCTTGACCGGCTATATCGGCCATTGCTACGCCCAGCAGTTTCCGCTAGCGATTTCGGCCAGTATCGCGATGGAACAATCCTATGGCCATATCGACGGCGACAGCGCTTCCTTGGCCGAGCTGTGTTGCCTGATTTCGGCATTGACCCGGACCCCGATCTGGCAAGGCTTTGCGATGACGGGCTCTATCAATCAGTACGGCGAGGTGCAAGCCATAGGCGGCGTCAACGAGAAAATCGAAGGTTTTTTCGAACTTTGCGCGGCACGCGGCCTGACCGGTCGACAGGCCGTGATCATTCCCGCCTCGAACAAACGCAATTTAATGTTGAAAAAGGAAGTGATAGACGCCGTGGAGCAAGGCCGGTTTGCCATCTATGCGATAACCAATGTCGACGAAGCGCTAAGCTTATTGCTGGGCCAGGAAGCCGGAGCGATGAACGCCGAAGGCCAGTATCCGGAAGGCAGCATCAACTTCAAGGTCGTGGCCCGCCTGAAGGAAATTTCCGAAATGACCCAAGATGACGACAAGGAAACCGAGACCGGTTAACAGCCCGCCTTACGCCCATTTTCTTGTTTTTAGACCCTTTGTAACCCCGATGAAACACGAAATCATTGCCGCCCGAATGGAACACATCGCCATGGCGACAGGCATCATCGCCGGCCTCTCGGCCGCCGCCGCAACCCTTGCCACGCCCACGGGGTTAACAGCTTTTGGCGTATGGCTGGGGCTGGTCGATGAACCCTTGATAGTGACGGCGGCCCCATACCTCGACAAATTAGCCACCGCAAGCGGCACGATTTCCGGCTTTACGTACTTTTATGCCGCCAAGAAAAAGCGGAAAACTGAAAAGCAAGCGGTGCCGGATAATTCGCCGCAATCCGACTGAATAAAAACGGTTGTTTAAAATTCCAGACTCTCGGAAACAACAGCCCGCCGTTAAGCCAATGCCGTTAAGTTAAGGATTAACCGTTCGCCCTGAGCCTATCGAAGGGTGAATGGTTGAGCGGCTCATGGTTCGACAAGCTCACCACGAATGGCTTAACTTAGGGATTCAGAAATCATAAAAGTACCGTTTTAGGATGAATGGTTATATCCCACCAATTCAACTCTGAGGATCGTTCCAGCCGGTGCTCAAGGTTTCTTTTATCGTTGCCGAAAAGTTTGACACCCTTCTCGTAAATGGTATCGACCAGGCATGCCATGGTGCGCATGCCTTTCCAGCAAAAATTGCCCGCGCGATTGATGACTGCATCGACCGTGCTGAGCAAGTAGCCGTTCCATGATTTTTCCAGTCCCGCCCAGTAGCGCTCAATGGCGTTGTACCCTTAAAGGGCATCGAGATATTTGCTGTGATAGGGCGGATAGTAAACCAGTCGCACACACAACCCTGTCAGATCCGCAAACGCTGTCATGCGCTGCAGGAACTGACTGCGCCGTCCATTGCATTCTGGTCCATTGTCCAAATTGATGACAAGCTGCTTGAGTCCTTGTCGTTCCGGTTTCCTGTGCTGCCACCACAGCAGTAATCCGTCAACCATAAAGTCGCTAGTTTTGTAGTTCGTGCCGAAGAATAGAAATGGTTTGCCTGCAACGGGCTCCAGTATGCCGCCCGGCACCAACTTCTCCTTCATGCATATGTCATGATCCAAGGCCTTGACAGCCTCGATTCCACGAGAACGACCACCTCGGGAATACTCGCCAACATGAACCGTCGCCTGGGTGTCTATACTGATTCTCAAGGTGTGCTCATCCGCATCAGCCAGTGCGTTCACGTCTCTGACGTTTTCAAAGATGGCGTCAGTTTCGTCTGTTTTTTTTGGACCTTGGACTTGGCCACTGTACGCAGTCGGTAGTCCTGGCGATTCAAGAGATTTGAGAGGGTGCGTACGCTGGGCAAGTCTGCTTCAGACCAGCCCTTTTGCACGAGCGCCTCGCGCACCGTCT
>JAJRDU010000080.1 GCA_028748685.1 Methylococcaceae bacterium | reverse complement strand
CCCATTTGTGCGCCTCGCGTCCCACGGATTCGACTTTGAGACGTCATTACGACAGTCAGGTCAAAGCGAAAATGGAAGAGTACCTGCTGAAAATGGCGGCGTAATTGAATGTCCGGTGGTGGATGCAATACTGTAAGGGTAAGCTGTTCGTGGCGAGCCCTTCGGCTTCGCTCGGGACAGGCCTGTCGAACCATGAAGGGATTAACCATTCACCCTTCGACAGGCTCGGGGCGAACGGTTAATCCTAATTGGTGGCGGATATGGTCGTCTCCCTTCGGCCATCTTGCAGGCTTGCCGCTGAGGCTAAAAGTGCTTAACCTTCAAGGTTGAAGGAGCGAAAAGCCGAATGGTTTGAAGGAAGTGAGCTTAGGCCATGAAAGATTTTCTTGCATGGCCATCAAGCTTTTGATCACTGATGTTTGTATATGCAAGGATTGTCGGTCGGCGTGCATAAGCGGAATATCGGGCCGTAGGTGGTGTCTGTCTCGAAATCTTGCCAAACATACAGTGGATAAACTACTGGTTGAGTCGGCAGGGGGGCCAGTATCAAGTCACTGACGCCCACGGCGATTCTCCAGACGGAATCGACAATACCTTGAAGCGTGCCAAAGCCAAAGCCAAAAGCAAAGTTGCTCTCATTGGTGTAGTTGATAACATTTTTCGGCAGTTCTAAAAACGATGTGCCGATGTTGGCCATGCCGCTGAGAGCCTTGCGGCCTGTCGTCTGGCCATAGCTTTCAATCTCGTCTGCCTGTGCCCAAGGTGTAAATGCCAGCCAGCCGGCGATTAACAATGCGGTAAATCTACGGGTATTAAGTTTCATAACATATCCTGTTGGTTAGAGCATTTCGGGTCGATCCTGATCTTCCCATCGCAAAAACTGCCAGCTAGCAGTGTTGGGCAAAAAGTATAGCAGAGCAATCCGATTTTACTTTTTCAATGCCTTGGCGAATGCGTTGCTCATGGTGTTTTGTAGTACCGGTTGAGGTTTGGGTTTGTATGCGGTTTTTTGCGGTTTTTCGCTACGTACAATCTCGCTACTGTCGATATTTTTCTTCATGCTCAGGGATATGCGCTGCCTGGCGACATCGATTTCCAGAACTCTCACCTTTACCATGTCGCCGGTTTTCACCACGTCACGCGGATCCTTGACGAAATCGTCGGCCAGATGCGAGATATGCACCAGGCCATCCTGATGGACACCAATGTCGACGAAGGCGCCGAAGGCGGCGACGTTGGTTACTACGCCTTCCAGCATCATTCCGGGTTCCAGGTCGGTGATCTTCTCGACGCCGTCCTTGAATTGTACGCTCTTGAATTCGGGGCGTGGGTCGCGGCCGGGTTTTTCCAGTTCCTGCAAGATGTCTGTGACGGTCGGTAGGCCGAATTCGGCATTGGTGTAATTGGCCGGATTCAGGCTGCGCAAGAACTGGCTTTGGCCGATCAGGTCGCGGATCGATTTGCCGGTATCATCGAGGATGGCATTGATCACCGGATAGGCCTCGGGATGCACGGCCGAGGCGTCGAGCGGATTATCGCCGTTCATGACCCGTAAAAAGCCGGCGGCCTGTTCGAAAGCCTTGTCGCCGAGGCGCGGCACTTTTTTCAACTGGCCGCGGTTGGCGAACGGGCCGTTGGCATCGCGGAAGGCGACGATGTTCTCGCTGATGCTGCTGGATAGGCCGGAGACCTGTTTCAACAATGCAACCGAGGCGGTGTTGACGTCGACGCCGACCGCGTTCACGCAATCCTCGACCACGGTGTCCAGCATGCGCGCCAGTTGTACCTGGTTGACGTCGTGCTGATATTGGCCGACGCCGATTGATTTGGGTTCGATTTTGACCAGTTCCGCCAGTGGATCCTGCAGGCGGCGGGCGATGGATACCGCGCCGCGTAGCGACACGTCCAGGCCGGGAAATTCCTTGGCGGCCAGTTCCGAGGCCGAATACACCGATGCCCCTGCTTCGGAGACGGTGATTTTCTGAAAATGCAGATCCTTGTGCTGTTTCATCAGGTCGGCGACCAGTTGGTCGGTTTCTCGCGAGGCTGTGCCGTTGCCGATGCTGACCAGTTGTACGCCATGTTGGGCGATCAAACGCGCCAGCGTCGCGATCGATTGGTCCCATTGGTTCTTGGGTTGATGTGGATAAATGGTGTCTGTTGCCAGTAGTTTGCCGGTGGCATCGACCACCGCGACCTTGACGCCGGTGCGGATGCCGGGGTCCAATCCCATGGTGGCTTTGGGTCCGGCCGGAGCCGCCAGCAGCAAATCGCGCAGATTACTGGCAAACACCCGAATCGCTTCCTGTTCGGCGGCTTCGCGCAAACGCAGTTTCAAGTCCATGTCGATGCGAGTGAACAACTTGATTTTCCAGGCGAAGCGGGCGGTTTCGGCCAGCCATGCGTCGGCGGGTTTGTTGGTGTCGCTGACACGCAGTCGTTGGCTGACGAATTGCGCGCAGAGTTGATGTTCTTCCTGGTCCAGTTCCGCCGGTTTCAGGGTCAGGGACAATAAATCTTCGTTACGGCCACGGAATAGCGCCAGCGCGCGATGCGAGGGGATTTTGTTGATGGCTTCGCTGTAATCGAAATAATCCTTGAATTTGGCCGCTTCCGTTTCCTTGCCGCTAACCACGCTGGAGTGCAGTATGCCTTTGCGCCAGATGCGTTCGCGCAGTTCGGTCAGCAATTCCGCATCTTCCGATATGCGTTCCATGATGATTTGCCGAGCGCCGTCCAGTGCGGCGGCAACATCGGCGACGCCCTTATCGGTATCTATATATAGAGTGGCGGCTTGTTCGGGAATCAGATCGCGATCGTCGAGCAAGGCGTCGGCCAAGGGTTCCAGGCCGGCCTCGCGAGCAATTTGCGCCTTGGTACGGCGTTTGGGTTTGTAGGGAAGGTATAAGTCTTCCAGCAGAGTCTTGGTGTCGGCGTCGAGTATCGCCTGTTCTAGTACCGGTGTTAGCTTGCCTTGCGAGCGTATGCTGTCCAGGATGGTGTCCCGGCGATCATTGAGTTCTCGCAGATAACTCAGCCGTTCTTCCAGGTTCCGCAATTGGGTGTCGTCCAGTCCGCCGGTGACTTCCTTGCGGTAGCGGGCGATAAACGGCACGGTGGCGCCTTCATCGAGCAGCGCGACGGCAGCGGCGACTTGTTGGATTCTGACGGAGAGTTCTTCGGCAATGCGTTGGATGACGTCCATTTGTACGATCGGATAGAGTTTGCAAAAATGCGTATTCTACCAGTACGAACTTATAAATGATCGCCGGATGGCGGGTAGAAGATGGCAGGCATAAAAAAGCCATCACCCGCCGCGGCAGGTGATGGCTGAGTCATACTGCTTTATTATTGCTATTTTTACTGCAAAATTATTTTGCTTGGCTCAAGATGTCGTTGTTGAAATCTTTGTG
>JAJRDU010000079.1 GCA_028748685.1 Methylococcaceae bacterium | reverse complement strand
CCCAATCTTCGCCGCTCAGCGCCGGAAAAGCGTTGTCCCTCGCCAAACCGGCATTGCACACCACGCCGTAATAAGCGCCATGGGCTTGAATATCCGCCTCCAGAATATCACGGGTGGTATCGCGGTCGGCCAGATCGAAGCTGAGGACGCGGGCCTGCCGTCCCATTTCGATGATCTCGTCCCTCACCTGCGAAACTTCGTCCAAGCGGCTTCGGCAATGCACGACGATATCGTATCCTTCGCGGGCCAGACGCAAGGCAATGGCTTTGCCTATACCCCGGCTAGAGCCCGTAACCAAAACGGTTTTTTGCTTCATATTCCTTTTCCAGCGAGAAATTTTTTCGAGTCCTGGGGCATCAGGAGATTCAGTTTGGAAGTCGCCCGGATACCATCAGCTTCGATGGCGCAATCAAATACGGACATGTCGTTGGCCGCCTCGATGATCTTTTCGGCCCTCACCGTCAGCCGGGCGCCGCAAGGAAAGCCGCCGACCGAGCATTGATAATATCGGGTACCCAATAAAAAACCCAATTCGATACCCTCTCCCCGGCGCCGACGCTGATAACCCGAAAACGCGGCCACGGTCTGGGCCATGTACTCCAATCCGACCCAGGCCGGCACGCTACGATCGACGGAAAACAAGCCGTCTTCGCGCACCACCAATTCGGTAACGATATGAGATTCTCCAGCCTCCAATACTCGGTCCAGCAAGACCATGCGTCGGGATTGAGGCAGCAAGGTTTCGACGGGATACGGAAAATCTACTGGATTATCAGGGGTGTCCGATGACCAAAGACACATTATTACCGCCAAAAGAGAAAGAGTTGCTGAGACAGTATTGTAGCGAATTCGGGCCTGGTTTTTCCAGCGGCACGAAGCCGAGCGGCGGCATTTCCGGATCGACTTCACCGTCCCAAAGATGCGGCGGCAAGCGCTTTTCCCGGTTCATCTCGGACAGCAGCAGCCAGCACAAACCGGCTTCGATCGCGCCGGCCGCGCCCAAGCAATGGCCGGTGGCCGGTTTGCTCGACCCGCACGGCGTCTGGTTGCCGAATAAGCGTCCGACTGCCCGGCTCTCCATCGCGTCGTTTTGCACGGTCGCCGTGCCGTGTAGATTGATGTAATCCACGCGATCCGGTGCCACCCCCGCATCCTCCAAGGCCGCCTGCATCGCCGTAAAGGCGCCACTGCCATCGGGGCGCGGCGCGGAAATATGGTACGCATCGGAGCTGGCACCAACGCCCAGCAAGGCGATGGACGAAGGCTCCCGGCTCATCAGGAACAAGGCCGCGCCCTCGCCGATCACCGTGCCGTCACGATGCTTGCTGAAGGGATTACAACCCGTCGGACTGACGGCGCCCAGGGCGTTGAAGCCCTCCAGCGTGGTGCGGCACAAACTGTCTCCACCGCCGACGATGACCGCGTCGCAGACACCCAAACGCAGCAAACGGCGGGCCGAAGCCAGGGCGTTGGCGCTGGACGAACAGGTCGTAGAGACGGTGTAAGCCGGGCCTTGAATACCCAGATATTTCGCCAGAAATTCCGCAGAGCCACCCAGCACTTGCTGCTCGTAGTGATAGCTGGCCGGCATCTTCCCTGTGTTATGGCGTATATTCAGCGCCCGCTCGCCTTCGTCTATGCCCGAGGTACTGCTGCCTAGCACCAAGCCGATGCGTTCCTGTCCATAAGTTTCGATTGCCCGTCTGACGGACGCTTCGATCTGCCCAAGGGCCGCCAACAGCAGGCGATTGTTACGGCAATCGTAGCTTTGGAGACTCGCGGGAATGGTAGGCAACTCGTTGTGCACGCCGAGTGCGAGAATGTCGCAGTCAAGCCAGGGAGTAGCAGTCGGCGGAATGCGATGACCAGAAAGCCAGGTGGCCAACACTTCCTCCTTGCTTGCACCCAGCGCGCAGACGACGCCTAAGTCATTTAAATACACGATCTTTCACTTTTGGCGAGAGCTGAACTTTACAACGGCGGACAGACGTCCGCGATGGCATCGATCTTGTTGACGCAACGCTGGGTCATGGGATTGGCCTCGTCCCAGGCAAAGCCGGCGAGAATGGAACTGATCATGGCCTTGATACTGGACAACTGGCGCTCGTCGAAAATGATGCGCTGGAAACGGCCGTCGTACCAGGCATCCACATAGGCCCGAAATACCTCTATCCCCCTGCGCAAGACTTGCTCATACTCGGCGTTCCAGTCCACCGGCATGCCGCGCAATTGCTTATCCACGAGTGGAACGGCCAGCGAGGCGGACTTCAAGGCGATCGTGACACCCGAGGAAAACACCGGATCGAGAAACTCGCCGGCATTGCCCAGCAATACAAAATTTTCGCCATACAGCTGCTTGACGTTGGCGGAATAACCGCCGATCCGGTTGGCGGGCGTGTCGAAGCGGCTATTTTTTAGCAATTGGGCAAGCCTGGGTTCCTCGAAAGCCATTTCGCGCAACACTTCCAGCGGACCGCCGACGCGCTCATCCAGGAAACCCTCGGGCGTCACCACACCCAAGGAGCTTCTGCCATTGCTGAACGGAATCAACCAATACCATATGTCGCGATGAATGGGATGAATGCCGATCAGGATCTTATTACGGTCATAATCCGCTGCTTCTATGCAGTCTTCGATATGGGTAAATAGCGCCTGGCGCGGCGACAAGGAAGACGGCGTTTCCAGGTCGAGCAAGCGAGGCAGCACGCGCCCGAAGCCGCTGGCATCCATCACCATGGTGGCAGTCCATTCCCGCCGCGCGCCTTCGGCATCGACGCTGATCAACCGCGCATGCCCTGGAGCGCCAAACTCGGCCGCGACGATAGTCTGGCGGTAATGAATAGGCACGCCGGCTTCCTCCGCGCCATTGGCCAAGACCTGATCGAAGCGGGCGCGAGGCACTTGAAAGGTCGTACCCCAACCTGCGCTAAATTTCTCCGAAAAATCGAATTCCGTCAACTTGCCCGCCAGCGAAAATGCCGCACCGTTTTTGAACTGAAAACCTTCCGCCGTCACCGCCGCCAATAAATCGGCTTCCTCCAGGAATTCCATGCATTGGGGAAGCAGGCTTTCACCGATGGAAAAACGGGGAAATTGCTCCTTTTCCAAGATCACCACGCGATGACCCAGTTTCTTCAGCATCCGCGCCGCCACACTGCCGGCGGGGCCGGCACCGATGATCAATACATCCGCATCCATCGACAAAATCTATATTCCTCGTATCCGATTAAAATGACGTTTTGCGCCTAAGATGGGAATTAAGAACCCTTCCACGCAGCCTGACTCAGGCAAGAAACCGATTCCATAGTCGGCGCCTTTAATCATGTTCTGTCAGCCTGTCCTGAGGAGGAATCATAAACCGATTCGAGCCGGCCTTCCAAATTAACGACAGGCAATCTTGATTAACGGGTTTGAGACTCGACAGCCAATCTGCTAACCTGCAGGCTGCCTTAAATCCGGCCCATCGGTCAGCCACCAGCCAATCTAACCAAAGACATACCATGCGCGGCGTTCACAGTGAATCCGAAAAAGAAACTTACGATGTTATCGTGATCGGCGCCGGCATCGGCGGCCTGAGCACGGCCGCTTTATTGGCGAAGGCCGGTAAATCCGTACTCTTGGTGGAAAGGCACGACAGGCCGGGCGGTTATGCTCACGGTTTCCGGCGGCGCAATTACCATTTCGATGCCGGCGTTCACCTGGTCAGTGGATGCGGACCGGAAGGCTACAATAACGGCAGCACCATACACAAGATCAGCCGGGCGGTGGGCATGGACCCGGAGAGCGTTTTCATTCCTATTCAATCCTATGCTAGAGCGGTTTACCCGGATTTCGAAGTGCCGTTGCGGGCTGGCGAAACGGCTTTCGTTACCGGATTGAGCGAGCCCTTCCCACGGGAAAAAGATAATCTTCTCGCCCTGATCCGTCTGTGCAAGACCTTGGCGGAAGAAGCCATGCTGGCCGAAGAGGTGCTGGAACAGTGCAAGACCAGCCGGGTCTCGCCGGCCAAACTGCTGGGAAATTTGTTCCGTTACCGCCGCACCACCCTGGCCGAAGCCTTGGACGAATTCCTGATCGATGAGCGCCTGAAAAGCGCGTGCGCCGCCCTCTGGCCCTACCTGGGTTTACCGCCCTCGCAGCTGTCCTTTCTATACTGGGCCAGCATGATGGCGGGCTACACTTACGAAGGCGGCTATTATTGCCGAGGTAGTTTCCAAGCTTACGCCAATCGGCTGGCGGCGGCCATCGAAGCGCAAGGCGGCGAGGTATTGTTAAATGCCAGCGTGCGGCGGATTATCGTCGACCAAGGCAAGGCCCGCGGCATCATCTTGGAGAACGGCCAGCTTATCCGGGCCGAGACAGTGGTTTCCAATATCGACGCCCGCCAGACCGCCGAGCTGTTGATTGGCCGGGAGCATCTGCCTAAAACATATTGCGAAGGCTTGCAGAAACTGACGCCTTCGTTATCGATCTTCGCTGCCTACATCGCCACAGACCTGCCAATCGTCAAGCAGGCTCAAAGCCACGAGTCTTTTTTCTACGAGTCCTTCGACCATGAAACCGGTTATGCGCTAACAAAGAACGGCCGTTCCAATTGGTTTTCCGCCACTCTGCCTTCCCTGGCAGATCCGTCTTTAGCGCCGAAAGGCCAACATATCATGCTGCTGACCACCTTGTGCCCCTTCGACATCGGTGCGTCCTGGCGGCAAGCCAAGGCCGAATTCGAGCAAATCCTGCTGGAAAAGGCCGAACGCCATTTCCCCTGCCTCAACGATCATCTGTTACTGGTGGAGTCGGGCTCACCGCGAACCCTGGAACGCTACACCCTCAACCAGAGCGGTGCCGCATACGGCTTCGCTCCCACCCCCGAGCAAATCGGCCCCAACCGCCCAGACGTGCGCGGCGCCCTGCCCGGCCTCTACCACACCGGGCATTGGACCCGGCCCGGCGGCGGCGTAGCGGGCGTCAGTGTATCGGCACAACTCGCCGCGCAAGCCATACTCGGAATACCCAGTCAGGAGGCGTTCTGGAAACACGTGGGGGTAAATGTTTAACGTATTGGGCTTCGCTACCCGTGAGGAATAGTTGAGGATTGGGTAAACATCAACTCAAGAAACAGACAGCCAATAAGCCGTTAGTACTGAGTTAGTCTCTTCCCACAACCTAAGTTTATGGCGTCTTTCCCAAGACGCCTTAGCCATGACATTTATGTGATAGATTTCATAAATAATCAAATTCACCCCGGCTCCAGCGCCTTCTTCATGTAATCTTAATCTAAAAACCATGTTCTATTAAGGTGATTTTTTTATACTGAGCTCGGGCGCTTGCCCGTAATTTTTTAAAATCCGAAAACATTTCAAATTAACAACGCGACCCAAGGCCAGAGATATTTGGTTTTAAATCGTGAAATTTTATATACACGGAGTATTAAGAATGACCAAAAGACCTTTTTTCATAAAAACCATTAACCCCCCTGTTTCCGCTTTAATTTTGACCCTGGGAATGGCATTCGGCGTAATGTCCGGCGCCCAGGCCACGGGAGGCATCGCGTCGGCAAATGGTACCTCGGATTGCGCGGCTTGCCATGGCGGCAACATCTCTAAATCGACTGGCAAAGCTGGCATCTCGGGATTTTGTAAAAGCAAGTATCCCGCCGGCACTGGTGCTTATAACTCCAGTTTTGTTTGTACTCCGGCGGCAGCACCTACTCCAACCCCGGCACCAAAACCAACCCCAGCACCAGGTCCTAATCCAACCCCAACTCCAGGACCAACTCCAGATCCGACATGTAATGAATCCACGGCCGTACCAACCCTGACTGCCCCTCAGAACGTCTCGGTAAATGCGGGCCAACAATTAACGCTGGCGGTTACCGCATTCGACTGCGCCGACCGCGAAGTCACCATCAAAGCCAAAAAAGGCCTGCCCAAAGGAGCCAAAATAACGAACGGCTTCGATAACCAACTTCAATTGCCTAACGCCGTGATTACCTGGACGCCATCGGCTAACGCCCAAGCACAGACTATCAATGTCACCTTGGTAGCTACTGTAAGGTCCGATAGAGGCAGAACAGTATCATCGCCTTCTAAAACAGTATCCATCCAAGTGTTGCCGGCCAATAACAATTGGAACAACGACGATGGTGAGCATAAAGACAGCCATCACAACAGCAACAAAGACCAAAAGAAAGACAAAAAGAAAGACAAAAAGAAAAGTCATGATGACTAATGCTTCATTGTTAATTGTCAATCATCGACTTGAATCCTAGCATCCACACGGATGTATAGATTTAAAGGAACCTAAAGTCGCCCACCTAAATAGTGGGCGACTTTTTTTGCTCGCCTGATTTGTAACCGCCACCCCCTCCCCTTCGTTCAACAACATCCCCTGGACTCCGTTAAAAAGGGGAACCTCAATCGCTTGCATTATCCGCGCGGGCTCTAAATCACCGCAAATGCAGCGTAGCCAATGCTATCTTCATGTATTCTTAATCCCAATACCATGCTCCCATTAAGGTGGCCTTCTTATACTGAGCTTGGGCTCCTGCCCGCAATTTTTTAATATCCGAAAACATTCCAAATTAACAACGCGACCCGAGGCCAAAAACTTTTTGCTTTAAATCGTGAAATTTTTATATAACGGAGTACAAGAATGACCAAAAGACCTTTTTTCATAAAGACTATTCATAACCCTATTTCCGCATTAATTTTAACCATGGGAATGGCATTCGGCGCCATGTCCGGCGCTCAGGCGACATCGGGCATTGCTTCGGCAAACGGCACATCTGATTGCGCGGCTTGCCATGGCTCCAGCATTTCTAAATCGACTGGCCAAGCGGGCATTTCTGCATTTTGTAAGAGCAAGTATCCCGCTGGCACGGGTGCTTATAACTCCAGTTTTGTTTGCACACCTGTAACAGCACCGACACCAACGCCGACACCTAAACCAACACCAGTACCGACATCAGTTCCAACACCAACACCAACACCGACTCCAGTGCCAACTTCGGTACCAACACCCACTCCAACACCGACTCCAGTACCAACGGCATGTAATACTACGGAAGATGACTCCAAAGTCGTGCCTACACTTACCGCACCATCAAAAGTCTCGGTCTATGCGGGCCAGAAATTAACCCTGGCGGTTACCGCATTTGACTGTGCCGACCGCGAAATCACTATTAAAGCCACCAAAGGCCTGCCAAGAGGAGCCAAGATAGTTAATAGTTTCGATGCTCAACTTCAAATGTATAAGGCCGTGATTACCTGGACGCCAGCAAGCAATGCACGGGAACAAACCATAAAAGTCACACTAGTAGCCGTTGTAACCGCTGATAATGGCAAAAAAGTGTCATCGTCACCTAAAACCGTGCCAATCCAAGTGCTGCGAGCCAATCATGATGATGGCGATGAACATGATAATGACTAAGACTTCACCGTTGAGAACAGCACAATAATTAGTGCCCGGTACGACGCCGAATCGAAAGGTGTCGTACCGGATAAGGGACCTTAACGCTTAACAAACATTAGACCCCTGGAGGCGCTAAAACCCGCCAGTAAACTATCAAAAAGATCGCTTAAACATCCATCCGCACGGATGGAATTATTTAAGGAAACTCAAAAATCGCCCACTCTATCGATGGGCGATTTTTTTGGTTGAATGCATTGTTAGCCGCCAGGCGGCGGTTTTGTCATACAACACCTTCCGGCTCTCCGTTACACACCCTCAGCTTCAACACCATAGCGAAACTCAACAACTCCTTCACGAATTTCATGCCTTTCAAGGTCGGAATTGAGACAGCGAAATTTGCTGAGCAAAAGACATAAAAAAGCCGGAGTTAATCCGGCTTTTTTATGGGATCAAGCATTCAAATCAACGGATCAAACTCAACAACACGCCGGCCGCCACGGCAGAGCCTATCACGCCGGCCACATTCGGCCCCATGGCATGCATCAACAGGAAATTATGCGGGTTGCTTTCCAGGCCGACTTTGTTGGCGACCCTGGCCGCCATCGGCACCGCCGAAACACCGGCCGCGCCAATCAAAGGATTGATAGGCGTGCTGCTGAAACGGTTCATGACCTTGGCCATGATAACGCCACTGGCGGTGCCGATCGCAAACGCCACGGCGCCCAAACCCAAGATACCGAGGGTTTCCATGGTCAAGAAGGCTTCGGCGCTGAGTTTGGAGCCAACGGATAAACCCAGAAAGATGGTGACAATATTGATCAGTTCGTTCTGCGCGGTCTTGCTGAGCCTGTCGACCACGCCGCTGGCATTCATCAAATTCCCCAGACAAAACATGCCGACCAAGGGTGCCGCCGACGGCAACAACAAGGCGGTGAGTATGACTAGCATCAGCGGAAAAACAATCTTCTCGGTATTGCCGACGGTTCTTAGCTGCTGCATTTCGATTTTGCGTTCATCTTCCGTGGTTAATGCCCGCATGATGGGCGGCTGGATCAGCGGCACCAGCGCCATGTAGGAATAGGCGGCAACGGCGATGGCGCCCAGCAGTTCCGGCGCCAGTTTCGACGCAACATAAATGGCGGTCGGACCGTCGGCGCCACCGATGATCGCAATCGCGGCGGCCTGTTTCAGAGTGAAGTCCATGCCCGGAATGACGTTTAGCGCCAAGGCGCCGAACAGGGTCGCGAATATGCCGAATTGCGCGGCCGCCCCCAGTAACAGCGTCTTGGGATTTGCCAGCATTGGCCCGAAATCGGTCATCGCGCCGACGCCCATGAAGATCAAGAGCGGAAATACACCGGCCTTGATGCCGCCGTACAAATAATAGAGTATGCCGCCCTCGTCTATCATGCCGGCCACCGGGATGTTGCTAAGAATGGCGCCGAAACCGATAGGCAGCAACAGCAAGGGCTCGAAACCTTTTTTGATCGCTAGATACAACAGCACGAAGCCGACCGCCATCATGATGGCTTGCGGCCCGGTAAAGTTGTAGAGGCCCGTGCTTTCCCACAACAGTCTGAGATTTTCCATGGATTATTCTTATTTATTTCAACTTATTAGTGGGGGATTATGCTGACACATTGATGCTTTCAGCGTAAACCCATGGAAATTTTATAACGTTACCAGCACGTCGCCGACCCCCACCGAATCGCCTTGTCTGACATTGACGGCGCTGACGATGCCTGCCACCTTGGCGCGAATCTCGGTTTCCATTTTCATCGCTTCCATCACCAGGACCACATCCCCTTCCGCAATGTGCGAACCGACATTGACGGTGACTTTGAGGATGACCCCGGCCAATGGCGAAATTACGACGCCGCTGCCGCTGACGATGGGCGGTGTTACCACTAGATCCGGGCCGGTGGGCGCGGAAGGTACATGCTGAATGGCAAGACTGGCGCCAGCCGGACCCACCGCAACGCTGTAATTTCTACCATCGACATTGACGGTATACACTTCGGTAGGGCCGCTTGCCTCGGGCGCCGCTTTGGCCGAACTCGCAACTGCGGGAGTCGTCTGGGCACCGGGCGCCGGTTCGAAAGCGGCCGGGTTGCCACGGTTTTGTATGAATTTCCAACCGACTTGTGCAAACATGCCATCGATCAAGGCGTCTTCTTCGACGAATTCCGACAGCTTGACGCCTTCGGCCGCGGCTTTACGTTTGACCTCGGCGACGATCTTGTCCATTTCCGGCGCCAGTAAATCAGCCGGACGGCAAGTGATGGGTTCCGCACCTTCCAGTACCCTAGCCTGCAACTCTTTATTGACCGGCGCGGGCGTCGCGCCGTATTCGCCTTTCAACACGCCAGCAGTTTCCTTGCTGATGGTTTTATAGCGCTCTCCGGCCAGCACGTTCAATACCGCCTGGGTGCCGACGATTTGCGAAGTTGGCGTTACCAGCGGAATGAATCCCAAGTCCTCGCGGACGCGGGGGATTTCCAGCAATACTTCGTCGAATTTGTCGGCGGCGCCCTGCTCTCTCAATTGGCTTTCCATATTGGTCAGCATGCCACCAGGCACTTGCGACACCAGAATCCGGCCGTCGACGCCTTTCAGGCTGCCTTCGAACTGGGCGTATTTCTTGCGGACTTCGCGGAAATAGGCGGCGATTTTTTCCAGCTTGACCAAGTCCAGACCGGTATCGTAAGGCTGGCCTTGGAAGCTGGCGACGATGGTTTCGGTCGGATTATGACCGTAAGTCATGCTCAAGGATGAAATCGCGGTGTCGGCGTTATCCAGCCCGGCTTCCACGGCTTTGATGTACGTACCGACACTGAGGCCGGTGGTGGCGTGGCATTGCATGTGAATAGGAATAGAAACGGCTTTTTTCAGCTTGCCGACCAACTCGTAAGCATCATAGGGCGTCAACAGACCGGCCATGTCCTTGATACAAATCGAATGCGCGCCCATGTCTTCGATCTTACGCCCCAACTCCACCCATTTGGCGATGGTATGCACCGGGCTGGTGGTATAGGAAATGGTACCTTGGGCATGAGCATCGGTATTCAATACCGCTTTCACGGCGCGATCGATATTGCGCATGTCGTTCATCGCATCGAAGATACGGAACACATCGACGCCATTGACCGCGCAGCGTTCGACAAATTTGTCCACCACATCGTCGGCATAATGGCGGTAACCCAGGATATTTTGGCCTCGGAACAGCATTTGCTGGCGGGTATTGGGCATGGCTTTTTTCAGCAGACGCAAACGTTCCCAAGGATCTTCGCCAAGGTAGCGAATACAGGCGTCAAACGTGGCTCCACCCCAGGATTCGATCGACCAATAACCGATTTGATCGAGCTGCTCGCAAATCGGCAGCATATCTTCGATACGCAAACGGGTTGCCAGTATCGACTGGTGAGCATCTCGCAATACGACTTCTGTAATTCCTAAAGGTTTTTTTACCTTTGCCACGCTTATTTCTCCTAAATGACGCTTTTGGGTCGGATTATTATTTACCTTGTGGGTAATTCAAATGCTGAACGCTGAAAAAATACCTTTAGTTTTTTTGATATTTCTTCCGATACTGGTGTACCGCCGCGCTGATGGCCGCGATAGTACCCGGATCTTCGCCATGCTGAGTGAGGGCGGGATGGCTGCCCGGCATTTCCGGAAAATAACGCTGCACGAAAGACGACATCGCCCCGATAGCCAGCACCAGCATCGCCAAAAAACCATAGACTATGGCCATGCCGATCAGCATCAGCTCAATTCCTGAAGACAGCATCTCGTTCATGATATCCGACCGTAAATTGAAAATTCAGGCTGCATTATCGCCAAAACCCCCGGATTAAACAATCTTGCAAATCCTGACCGCCAGGAAGAAAGGGCTTTCG
>JAJRDU010000078.1 GCA_028748685.1 Methylococcaceae bacterium | reverse complement strand
TATCCCCGCAAGCGGCGTCTAGTTCGGCCGGTGAAAAACGTAGCGGCAAGGGCGAATACAGCCTGAATTTCGACGATGCCGATTTGGGCGAAGTGGCCAAGGTCATACTGGGCGATATTCTGGGTAAAAACTATACCATCAGCCCGCAGGTGACGGGTAAGGTCACGCTGCAAACGACCAGTCCTCTCACTAAAGAGGAGTTGATGCCGACGCTGGACATGCTGTTGGGCGTCAACAACGCCGCCCTGGTCAATCAAGGTGGCATGTATCTGATCAAGCCCTCCGCCGAAGCGGTATACGGTGCGCCGGTGAGGGGTATGGCGTCCGGCTATCAGACGCGGGTGATTCCGATCAGGAACGTGTCGGCCGCCGAAGTGGCCGAGATATTGAAACCCTTGCTGCCGGAAAAATCCTTGCTGCAAGCCGATACCAATCGCAACATCCTGCTGGTGGCAGGTTCCAACGCCGAATTGAACCGGGTCATGGACCTGGTGAGGATTTTTGACGTGGATATGTTGAGGGGGCGCTCGTTCGGCCTGTTTACTCCGGCGCACGTCGATGCGTCCAAAATCATCGAGGAACTGGACCAGGTTTTTAACCACGGCGGAAAAAAAGACAAGGATGGCGGGGAGAGCTACTTCCGTTTCCTGGAAATTGACCGCTTGAATGCGGTATTGGCGATCACCCATCAAGCCAGCTATCTGCAAGATATCGAAAACTGGGTGCGGCGCCTGGACCGCGTCGATGAGGAAGCAGGCGGCGTTCACGTCTATCGGGCCCAACACGTCCCCGCGGCCGAACTGGCCAACACCTTGGGCAGTATTTTCGGCACCGGCACCTCGCAACGCTCTAATGCTTCGATCGCCTCGGGGCGGAAAGCGGCTTCGGCAACCAACAGAAGTGGCGGCAGTAGTGGCGGCGGTAGTGGTTCTAGCGGAATGGGCGGTAGCAGCAGTGGTTCGATGAATAGCGGCATGAATAGTGGAACCGGTAGTAGTACTGGCGCTACCGCTAACAGCCAATCCGGGACCGGTTCCTTTGGCAGCAACCCTTCCTTGGGCGGCAGTGGCACAGGTAGCAGTGGCGGCAATGTCATGGGCGGCGGCGGCCAAAGTTTGATGCCCAACGTCAAAATCATCGGCGACGAAGGCAATAACGCGCTGATCATCGTCGCTGGTTCCGAGGATTACGCGAAAATTCTGCAAACATTGAAACAGCTGGACGTGCTGCCCTTGCAGGTGCTGATCGACGCGACGATTGTAGAGGTGACGTTGAACGATGATCTGAAATACGGCATAGAGTGGTATTTGAAAAACAGCCATCAGGCGATGTCCGGTGGTGGTGGGGGAGCATCGGTTACCGATGCGCTGACTAGCATTGCTGCCGGCACGGCAACGGGGGGATTTTCCTATGCTTTTGCTTCAAAAAATATTGATGCGCTATTACATGCGGAATCCACCAAGAACAATATCAACGTGATCTCGTCGCCTTCCTTGATGGTGCTGAACAATCAGGAAGCCTCTATCAAGGTCGGTGATTCCGTGCCGACCCGCAACTCGGTTTCCAACAATTTGGTCGCTGCGTCCGGAGCAGCTGGCACCAATATTCAGACCAGTTCAATTCAAATGGTCGATACCGGTATCAATCTGTTGGTCAGGCCCAGGGTCAATGCCGGAGGCTTGGTGTTGTTGGATATATTGCAGAGTGCAAATAAAGCTATTAAATCAACCGCAACTAGCGAGAATATTGATTCGCCTACCATTCAAAAAAGGGAGATCCAAACCAACGTCGCGGTACAAAGCGGAGAGACCGTCGTGCTGGGCGGCTTGATCGACGAAAAGAATGAAGACTTGCACTTTGGTGTGCCCTTGTTGCATCAAATTCCGTTAATAGGGCCGCTTTTTGGCAGAACGACGAGAAACAACGACAAGACCGAACTGGTGGTGTTGCTGACGCCAAGGGTCATGAAAAGCCGTCAGGAGGCAGTGGATGTTACCGAAGAGTTCAAGCGCAAGTTGACCGGCATCTATGACGAATCAATACCGGTGACACGTTGATGAAATGACCCGGCACGGTATCGCTCCAATCACCATGGCATAGGCGTGTAGCAGTAGGGTACGCACTGCGTACCCTACCTTCTGCATTCCAAGCCCTATTCAACGGAACCGGATTACTGTTGCCGGCGCTTGCCAATGGCTAATAATCCCATGATGCCTAACATGAAAGACCAAGCCGCCGCTGGCAGGGGTACCGTCGTAAGGGGGAAGCTATCAACGAGTTGCGACGGGAGCTTAATATTGGTGGCATAAAGCGTTTCGGTATTGTTGGATGCTAGCGAACCGTCAATAAACGTTAGCTGCCAAAAATTAGGGGTCCAGGGATTGGAATTGTTTCCGGCTTCCGGAATCCATTTCCCGTTTGAAAGCCATCCCAGTTGGAATTGATTCGACGCGGCGAGTGTTTCCGTTAAGGTGTCGGCTCCCATTGAGGCAAGCTTAATGTCCCAGTTCGATCCATTAGGCGTAAACGTCACCGTGGCCCCGTTTGAGAATTTAGCGACAGGGGTGCTGGTCGCAACGTTGACGTTATCTTCAAAAATACCTATGGTGCCCGTTTGAGTCCAGCCGGAAAACGCACTACTGAAAGGACCATATGCAAGGAAATTGACATCGGAAGCCGTTGGCGACCAAACGTTCGCGGAAGCCACATGTGACGCCGTCAATAAGCCAAGAATAATACCTATTTTAAGATTTAATGGCATTCCAGTTCTCCTTTTTATTCTTATAATAATTTAGGAAGTGGCGTGTTACGATTTTGAATTTTTAATACCCATCAATCATTGCGCGTTTTATTGGCGACAGCCTTGGTAATTCGTTTTGATCAGCATTTCATGGTGTCTTGCTCTAATATACGGTCCTAATTAATAGCCTGGTGATGCATCCTAAACCATTGTCAATACTTATAACGCATGCGTGGTTTTAAGTTTCATTTCTTTTATTTTCGTTAACTTCATCAGTCTAAATTTAGAGCATCCATAAGCCGTTCAATACGGCCAACAGCTAAACTCTAAAACATTCTTCCCTAGACTCAGGATGGTTGATTCCCTGCGTGGCGATTCCATCAGCCTAGCCCAATGCTGTTAAGTTAAGCCGCTCGTGGTGAGCTTGTCGAACCACGGATGGCTTAACCATTCCCCCTTCGACAGGCTAGGCACAAACCGTTAATCCTTAACTTAACGGAATTGCTGAGCCTAAGACGCCGTTGGCCCGCGTTTTTCCGAGGTTAAATATTTTATATGTGTTTTTACGATTAAGCGCCATTAGTGCGATTACTATAGGTAGTATTACCTATATGGATTTTTTAAGCCGAATCTGAATATGCTTTTAACACTTATTGGGTTGCGCATGTAACCAGTATATTTAGACGACCGCGCGATGTAATATTTTATGGCTACGCGGTAATTGCTTAATTGCGTAGTATTACCGATGGTGATTTCACCAATAGTTATTAATTGATAATTGATTAATAATAATCCAGCTTGCACAAATTCAGCGCTCGAAAATTAATTGCCAATACCTGTTGTTATGTCGGTTGGTAATTATCGATTCGCCGAGACTTAAAATATTGAAAGGATTTTTCGATCACCATCTGGTGGATGGTGTCGTGGATCGCCCATGCTTCGTTTGACTCGGCACGAACGGCCCGCAACACAAGCCGGCTGCTCTTTTCAGGATAAAACCCACTCGGGTCATTTTTACAGTCACTCCGAACGAGTTTTGGGGTGCAAAAACAAAAGGGTGCCGTTACCTGGCGATGGCTGGAGGTCAATTTATGAGAAATAAGGCTGTCCCAATGGTTTCCATACGATCAGACATGAGCGTTTGTTACGGGAAATGGCTCAAGATGCCCATGCCGACGCTAAATTACCGGAACCCGCCTTTGTCCACGATGCAATGCGGTTTATAAGGATGGATATAGGCGAGGTTGTGCGCCGCGCCTATCACGGCGAGCTGGAGTTTCATTACAACCCGGAACGGGATCTGCTACGCGTACTTTGGAGGCATTGATGGCTAAGGATGTGAGTAGAACCAATTTTTGTATTATTTTCGCTATTCCAGCGCTTTTTGTAGCCATTGGAGTGACTTGAGATGCGATCGGTTAACGCTCGCCAACAACGGAAATTATGCTCGGTCGACGAGGCGCATAGCGCTTCATCGCCGACAAAACAATTAGCCTTATGTGTCGCGGAAGAACGCCAGCGCGAATTGCTAACCCTTCAAACTGAAAAGTTGCGACACCAGGGGATACATATGCCAGCGATGGCCCTGGAAGAGGTACATGACCATTACGTGGAATTGTACGAATTCGCGCCTATCAGTTATTTGACACTCAGTCATTCCGGCATGATCGCCGAAACGAATCGCGCCGGAGCCAGATTGTTTGGCATATCGCGTAAAAAACTCATTCATCGCTGCTTCGCGGTATTTGTCGCCGATCACGACAAGGTTCGCTGGCAGCGATTGTTTCTAAGTATGATTGAAGGGGCGGGTTCGGAAACGCGCTGTTTTGATGTGATGTTGGTTCGTGGGGACGGAGCGAGAATTAATGTGTATTGCATTTGTCATCGTTCCACTTCCGATACTTCATCCCCCTTGTTGCGTATCGCAATGGTCGATATCACTCAACTCAAGCAAGCCGAGGCTAACCTGCGCATAGCCGCGAGTGCCTTCCAGACACAGGAATGTATATTTATTACCGATGCCAATGCCGTCATTCTGAAGGTTAACCAAGCGTTTACCACGCTCACGGGCTACGGCGCGGAGGAGGTGGTAGGTCAGACTCCGCGCTTATTCAACTCCGGAAGGCACGACGCCACTTTTTATGCTGCCATGTGGGAAAGTATCCGAAATGCCGGGAGCTGGGCGGGCAAAATCTGGAACCGGCGCAAAACTGGCGAGATTAAACTGGATTGGCTGAGCATTACGGCCGTGCGCGTCGGAAATGAGAAGGGCGTAAGCCATTATGTCGCGATATTAACCGATAGCGCGATACAAGATGCTACATCCGAACAAATAGAACACATGGCGTTCTATGATCCCTTGACCAATTTGCCCAATCGGCGGCTACTATGGGATAGGTTGCGCCACGCCGTAGCTTCCAGCGCACGTAACAAGCGGCACGGTGCCTTGCTGTTTATCGACCTGGATAACTTTAAAACGCTCAACGATACGCTCGGCCACGATATAGGCGATCTGTTACTACAACAAGTGGCTCAACGCTTGGGACGTTGTATACGCGAGGGGGACACGGCGGCTCGGCTAGGAGGCGACGAGTTTGTGGTGATGCTGGAAGATCTCAGCGAGCAACTTGAAGAAGCGGGCAGCCAAGCCGAGTTTGTCGGCAAGAAAATACTGGCCGCTCTGAATCAACCCTATGGGCTTGCTACTTATGACTATCGTTGCACGCCCAGCATAGGCGCAACCCTGTTTTACGATCATTCGGTGAAGGAAGATGAATTGCTGAAACGCGCGGATATTGCCATGTATCAAGCCAAGCACAAGGGCCGAAACGGCATTTGTTTTTTTGATCAGGCGATGCAACTGGCGTTAAGTGCGCGCACCGCGCTGGCAACGGAGTTACATATTGCACTGGAGCAAAATCAATTCAGGCTGCATTACCAGATGCAGATGTGCCGGGACAATCAGGTTATCGGCGCCGAAGTATTGTTGCGATGGCAACATCCGCAACGTGGTCTGATCGCCGCGCGCGACTTCATCCAGTTGGCCGAGGATACCGGATTGATATTGCCCATCGGGCAATGGGTGCTGGAAAACGCCTGTGCTCAGCTCAAGATGTGGGAAGCCAATCCACGGACCAAGCGTTTACAGTTGGCGGTCAACGTCAGCGCGCGTCAGTTCCATCAAGCGGATTTCGTCGATCAAGTGAGCTCCGTGCTGCAAAAAACACGGATCGAACCCAACCGCCTGAAGCTGGAGCTCGCCGAACACGTAGCGTCCGAAAATATTGACGATACCCTGGCCAAGACCCAAGCCCTCAGTACCATCGGCGTCTGTATCACCTTGGATGGCTTTGGTACCGGTAAGTTATCGCTGGCTTACTTGGTGAAACTGCCATTAGCCCAACTGAAAATTGCCCAGTCCTTCGTGCAAAATATTGGCGAGAAAGCCGCCGATGCGCTGATTGTGAAGACCCTTATCAACATGGCTCGCCATCTCGGTATCAGCGTGATGACCGAAGGGGTGGAAACGGAAGCTCAGCGTGCCTTTCTGGAGCTGAACGGCTGTTTCTTATGCCAAGGGTATTTGTTCGGTATGCCGGCGCCGATTGAAGTGTTTGAGCAATGTTTGGGCAGTGCTTGAGGCTTAATTCGAGAAAATACTAATAGAAACCGGTGGTCGCGAAAGCGCTTACGATATGCCAACGCCATCTCAAATATCGCATAACAGCATAGGGGCCGCGTCGTTCGTCATACTCCTGTAACATAACTGTAATAAGTTGCCGAGTTATTTAGCACTCAGGATCACGTGACATCATGAAAATCAGCCAAATTTCCAATCTTGTTACTTTGGTATTGATTGTTGTGATGAGTAGTTTCGGTATCGCGGTGAGTTGGTCGCTCAATCATTTGAACAACGCTTTCGGCATGGTTGAATTCTTTGGTCAACAGAAGGACAGGATCTACAGCGAAATCAATCAGCCGATTTTTAGCTATTTATACAGTGGCGAAGCGACGCTGCTGACCGACATCGATCACAATCTAACTCAGCTGAAAACCGATATTGAAAACAAAGGCGCCTTATCCGCAACGGTTAAAAGCGCTTTAACCGGGATGTTGAATGAGGTTGAACAATCGACGATCATTGAATTGCGCGCCGCGGGAAAACTCGCCGATCCTCAGGTCTTGCTGATTAATAATGAACAACAGTTATCGGCGCATCTGCAAAAACTGTTGAATTACGTCGAAAAGGCTCATAACGCCGCACCGGGCGACAAACAGCTTTATCTACAGGCGATTGCACAAACTCAGGCGGCTTTGTTGAACCTGTCGCGTGTTCGGCAAAGTTTTTTTTCAGCGCGTAAACAGGTGGCGCAGGACGTCATTCAACATCAATTGCAGCAGTTAACCAATGCGGCGGCGGCCTTGGAACACTTGCCACTGCTCGGCGTGATGAAAACTCAAGCCAGCGAGGATCAGGCATTTACCCTGGGTAACGCCGCAAATGCCGAACAGGCCGAAGACATGGCTATTGAGCCCTTGGTGGAAATTCGTTCGCTGTTAAACCGCTACGATAAAGAGTTGGGTAACGTCCAGAACGTCATTAAGCAGAAATTGGCCAGCCAGGATAATACCAATCAACAAATGCAGGCTTTTCAGCGGAAGCTGCTGGCATTGGAAAGCGAAATTACCCAGGAATATCAATATTATGAACGCATGCTCTATGCGATTATGACGATATGTATCCTGTTTATCGTGGCGGTGTGTACGCTGATGCTGGTGGTAAAACGCCATATGGCTGAAATCATCAGCCGAATCGGTCACTATGTCGATAAATTGGCCAACGGCGACCTGAGTTCGGCGCTGGCCTTGCAAAGCCGGATCACCGAAATCAACCAATTAAAAATATCGCTGCAAAAACTGCATGATTATTTCAATTTATTGATTCGCAACATTAATCATGAAACCTCGGTGCTCGGGCGCTATGGCGAAACCATCGTACATGTCGCCGAGAACCTGGAAAACATTATCGCCGATCAGCAACAGGCCACCGAGGATGCGGCCAAACAGATGGCGCAATTGTCGAGTTCCTTCAGAAATGTTGCGCAAAATGCCGTCGACTCTCAGGCCGCCACCGAACAAGCGCAAAATCTGATCGACCAGGGTGTGGAACGCATGAATCACACCCATCGCCAGGTATCGACGCTGGCGCAGGTGATGGACGAGACAGCCGGTTCGCTGCAATTGTTGCAACAGGACGCAAAGGCTATCGAAGGGGTGTTGGGTGTGATTCAAGGTTTTACCGAACAAACCAACCTGCTGGCGCTAAATGCAGCGATCGAGGCGGCGAGGGCAGGGGAGCACGGCCGAGGCTTCGCGGTGGTAGCCGACGAGGTCAGGAAACTGGCCTCGCACACGGCGGCATCGGCCAATCAGATACAGTCTCTAGTCGATAAACTGAATCGTGCCACCAAGAACACCGTGACATTGATGAACAATCAGCAAACCGCCGCCCGAAATACCACCGAGGCCGTGCAAGTCGTACATCGGGCCTTTGCCGGCATCAAAAATTCCGTCAGTGATATTTCCGAGAAAAGTGTGCGGATTGCATCGGCATCGACTCAGCAATCGCAGGTAGCGGAACAAATCGCCGGGAGTTTTGTGCAGACGGCGGCATTGGCTAGGCGAACCACCGACGAAGCGCAGAACAACAAGGCCAGCGCGAAGGCGCTGACCGATGTGAGCGATAATTTGCATCGGTTGGTGGTGCAGTTCAGGGTCATTTGATGTAAATCAATTTTTGGCTAGGTTGAGCCTTCTGTTGGCAACCATTTTTCATATACATTCAATACCAGCGCGGGCAAAAAAGAACCGTCGGGATATCAGCAGTCATCCCGACGGTTTACCGCCGTTGACAGCATCGGTTAACTAAATTGCATTCGTAGCACGTTTTTTGGCTAAGATTCCTATCAGCCCGGTTAAGAAAAACCATGCCGCGTTGGGCAGAGGAACCGTTGCCGAAAACTCCTTAAATTCCGGATTGTCTTGCGTCGTCACCGTACCGATCGTAAAGTGAA
Organism: Methylococcaceae bacterium; assembly: GCA_028748685.1. Lineage (GTDB taxonomy): Bacteria > Pseudomonadota > Gammaproteobacteria > Methylococcales > Methylomonadaceae > Methylomonas. The sequence continues at coordinate 550 of JAJRDU010000078.1, read as the reverse complement.
ATCCGGGGTCGTTAAAGAAACTCAGAGCCGAGACAAATACCGCGCTATCGTAAATGCCGTCGCCCGTATCCGCGACGATCAGGGTAAAGTCTTCCGCCGCGCCGGGCGTGACCGGGGCCTTGACCGTGAGGATACGGGTGAGGCCGTCGAATTCCAGATCGGCAACATGCGGGACATTGGGATCATTGGGTTTGCCATTGGCCATGAAATGGATGTTGGTGCTTTGATCAAGCAGCGATACCGGATTGCCGTTAGGCAGGATGGCGTAATTGACATCCTGTTTGACGCCGTCCAGCGTTTCACTGCGGGCGAAGGCAAAGCCATCGGCGAACTGAGTGCCGGAAAATTCCGGAAACTCCTCGGAGGCATAAACGAAACTCGCGGTAACACCAGTGACGTTGAGCGGCGCGGTGAAGCGGAAGCGAATCAGCGGTGCGACTGGCATGGTAGTCAGCAAGCTGGTGGAAGTCCAGCCATTGCCCTGTGAGAAGGGAAGATGTAGGCGAAGGCAAGGGTGTCCAAAGAAACTCTGAATTGCTACCCAAGGGGG